>NZ_JBKOUD010000007.1:0-167776 GCF_046765975.1 Shewanella mytili
GCACGTTTGCTGATGCAAGTATAATGTGGGCAAGTAAGTGGTACCTGGGCTAGTTGAAATACCGAATTAATAAAGCCTTGCAGCGCTCGCAGTGGCATAGCGAAAACACGTTTAACCATCAGCGCTGTGGTAATGGCTAAGTCGCTAAATACGCGAGGGCGACCTTTTCCAAGTTGCTCGGCCTTGGCTTTCCACTGGGCGATAGCGTCCTCATCAATCCAGAAGGTCAGCGAGCCACGATTGATTAGGGCTTGGTTGTATTGCTTCCAGTTAGTTATTTTATAGCGAAGTTTTGGCACGGTTAAGGGGTTAGTTGATAGGTTATGCCGATCAGATCAGCGGCTACCGTTTTAGTTCAACCGATTTAGGAAACAAAGCCGATTTTGCCCTTGGCTGTGCCCATGATGCGACCTGATTGTAAGCTTTCACGATCAGATCGCAGATGAACAAAATGGTTCAATTCGATTTAGGCAACAACGCCATTAGGTATCCTGAGGTAAAAAAATGATTATTTCGGATGAAAAAGAGACAGTAATTGTTGAAGATTTGTTAACGAAGATTAAAAATGAATACTTTCCAGAAGATGTTCATCCATTTCCTGAATTCCCATTAAAAGATGGAATGTGTGCGCTCATATGGCATGAAAATGAAGAATACGAATTTGGTAGGAATTCTTGGATAGATAAGAATACATTTTTAGCACTAAAAGAGGTCATCGAAAATTGGTCAAACACAAGTGATATATATATTGCTTGGGCTTTTAGAGAATTGAATGAACTTGGTCAACCCTTACCAAGGGTTGTTATTAAGCTTCCTCTTAATTGGCCGGAGCTATCCAATTATGAATCAAAAATTGATTATTCAATTAGCCAATTTTATGTCTTTGATGAATGCTTAGATTGGTTTATATATGTTGACGACTCAGTAATGTTAGCTGGCTGGAACAAACTAATATTGGAATTAGAAACCAGATTAGATGGTAGTAATACTGCCATTCAAATGTTTGATGAATATTTGAATGGCGTTAACTCTGAAGACACTAAAACTTGGGTCGCTCGAATCAAGAATCGATACGAGAAAGCAAAATTAAACCCGTAAAAGTGTATGGTCCGCCTCGTTGTTGCAAGAATAAAATTCAATAACGAGGTGGGTCTGAGCTAGTACAGCAGAGAGTGCTTACAACGCCGGAGGACTGGCTGCATAAACGATATGGTAAAAATTCCATTAAACGGCACCCAACGGAGCAATTTATTGAAAAGTTTTTGAGATGTTTACTTGAAGGATAAAAATGGAGGCGCGACCCGGAGTCGAACCGAGGTCCACGGATTTGCAATCCGCTGCATAGCCACTCTGCCATCGCGCCTTTTCTTACTGCCAATATCGTGCTGATGCAAGATATTGGAGCGACATACCGGGTTCGAACCGGTGACCTATACCTTGGCAAGGTATCGCTCTACCAACTGAGCTAATGTCGCCTTGATTTTGATGGAAGCCTTGCGTTTCCACGGGTTGGCATTCTACTGATTTACCCCGGGCTGTCAACGCAGAAATCAATGATAACAGCCTGCTTGCCCACTAATTAGGCTTGTTGGCGCTGTTTCGTGCAGCACCTCACATCAACCCGCAGTCAAATCACTCCAGGCAGCCTTGATGTAATTGATCATCGACCAAAATGTCAGCAAGGCGGCAATATATAACAGCACGTAAGCTGACATGATCATGATGGGGCCGGTTTGCCAAATCAAGCCAATGATGGCCACCATTTGAGCGGCGGTTTTGTATTTGCCAATCCATGACACGGCCACTATGCCGCGTTTACCGATTTCAGCCATCCATTCCCGCAGCGCGGAAATCACTATCTCACGGCCAATCATGAACAGTGCCGGCAATGTGAGCCAAGGGCTGTTATATTGCTCCACCAGTAACACCAGTGCGGTGGTTACCATTAATTTATCGGCTACCGGGTCAAGAAAAGCTCCAAATCGCGTTGATTGTTGTAGTTTTCTGGCGGCATAACCATCCAGTGCGTCCGTAATGGCCGCCAGCCAAAACACAAATGCCGCTAAAAAATGGGTCCAGCTATAAGGAAGATAAAAAACCAATACGAATACTGGTAACAGGAACAACCTGAACCAGGTCAAGGCGATGGGGAGATTGAAAGGCATGATAAAACCACGTTATTGTCTGCACCGACAATCTTGCCCTATTTTGTTTAGTCTCGCAACGCATCATGAATTGTTTGCGCCATTTCTGGGCTGATCCCCGGCACCTTGGCCAATTCACTGATACTGGCACCTTTCACTTCCTGCAAGCCCCCCAAATACTGCAATAATGCTTTACGGCGCTTGGGCCCGATGCCGGGAATGGCTTCCAGGGTTGAGGTATTGCGCGTTTTCTGCCGACGGTTTCTATGCCCGGTAATCGCAAAGCGGTGGGATTCATCACGAATATGCTGAATAAGGTGCAAAGCCTCTGAATCATCCGGCAGATTAAAACTGGTTTCCGAGTCTGCCAGGATCAGGGTTTCCAACCCCGGTTTACGGCTCTCCCCTTTTGCCACCCCAATCAATAAGGGCTTGTTGCCGCGGAGCTTGAATTTACGATTGACCACCGCTTGTGCCATGCGCAACTGCCCCAGCCCGCCATCAATAAACACGATATCCGGGATTTTGGCATCGTCGGTAATTTTATCAAAGCGCCGCGCCAGTGCCTGCTCCATGGCGGCATAATCATCCCCGGGGGTGATCCCTTTGATATTGAAATGACGATACTCGGATTTCTGTGGGCCTTCCCGGTTAAACACAACGCAGGATGCCACGGTGCTTTCGCCCATGGTGTGGCTGATATCAAAACATTCCATACGCTGTACCAGTGTGGATAGCGCCAGGGTTTCTTCCAGTAACAAAAAGCGTTGCTCCACCGTATTGCGGTGGCTCAATCTGGTCAGCACCGCATTATGGGCGTTGGTTTGTGCCAGCCGCAGATACCCGGCTCGCTCGCCCCGGACATTGGTCTTGATGGTGACTTTTTTGGCCAGGGCCTCAAACAATACGGTAGTGAGCTCTTCCAGCGCCTCAAAATGTTCACTGATAAGGATCTCCTGGGGCAGGATGCGGTGCACATCGGTATTCAAGTAAAACTGCAGCATGAAAGCCCGTAACACTTCGGTAAGCTCAGTGGCAGCAGGAACAGCGGGATAATAACTGCGGCTGCCAAAGATTTTGCCTTCGCGAATGAACAACAGGTGAAAGCAGGCAATACCAGAGGCGTAATGCACCCCTATCACATCCATGTTCCCCCGAGAGGAAGACACCTGCTGCTGCTCTGCCACCCGCCGTAACGCCATGATCTGATCGCGAAATTGTGCAGCCATCTCATAGTGTTGTGTGGCTGCGGCCTGTTCCATCTTGCCTACCAGGCTGGCAATCACCTGTTGATCTTTCCCTTTGAGGAACAATGTCGCCAGTTTTACCTGTTCCTGATAAGCCTCATCGGAAATTTTATTCACGCACGGCGCACTGCAACGCTTGAGTTGATATTGCAGGCACGGACGGGAGCGAGCCTTGTAGTACACGTCATCACATTGGCGGATGGGAAACAGCTTTTGCATCAGATGCAGGCTTTCCCTGACCGCACCGCCATTGGGATAAGGGCCGAAATATTGGCCTTTTTCCCGCTGAGGCCCCCGATGGTACGCCAGCCGGGGGTGTCGGTGCTGGCTCAGTAAAATGTAGGGGTAGGATTTATCATCCCGTAGCAGCACGTTATAACGTGGCTGATAGCGCTTGATATAGTCGTTTTCCAGGATCAGCGCTTCAGCTTCGCTGTGGGTTAACGTCACGTCAATTTGGGCAATATGGGATACCAGTGCCTGAGTCTTGATATTAGGTAAATGCTTACGGAAATAAGAGGAAACCCTTTTTTTGAGGTCTTTGGCCTTACCCACATAAATCACCGTGCCCTGGCTATCATACATGCGATAAACCCCTGGCTCGGAAGTCAGATTTTTCAAGAATGTTGCGGCATTAAACGACTGAGACATGACTAGGCTTTAGCGCACCACCTCGGCTGGATGAGGCTCGCCATTGGCGGCGACCCCATCGGAATATAACGGATGTGAGATTAAAACTGCCCCGCATCAAGCACTTTGTAACGAATGGCCAATTTGGTCAACTCCACGTCACCATTAATGCCCAATTTGGCAAACAGGCGGTAACGGTAAGAGTTGACGGTTTTGGGACTGAGACTCAACTGCTCTGAAATGTCATTGACCTTCTCCCCATTGGTAATCATCAGCATGATCTGCAGTTCACGCTCAGACAACGCCTTGAAGGGATTTTCATCGGTTTGGGTCACTTGGCTGAGCGCCATTTGCTGGGCAATCTCAGGAGATAAATAACGCTGCCCGGCGGCCACTTGACGAATGGCCTGCAACATTTCTGGCGGCCGGGCACTTTTGGTCAGGTACCCGCAAGCACCAGCCTGCATCACCTTTGTCGGGAACGGATCTTCAGAGTGAATGGTCAGCACAATGATCCGCGCTTGCGGCTGGTAGCGCAAAATCTTTTTGGTGGCTTCCAGTCCACCGATACCCGGCATATTCATGTCCATCAATATGACATCGGCTTCATTTTGTCGGCACCACTGCACGGCATTTTCGCCATCACTGGCCTCACCGACCACCCTGATCCCTTTTTCATCCTCCAAAATTCTGCGGATCCCGGTTCTAACCAGCTCATGGTCATCTACCAAGTACACTGAAATCAACGTTAACCCACCTTGTTGTTTTTGGCCGTGGGGGAATACCCGGCCGGATACAGTCAAGAGTAATTTAGCTGATATTGCAAACGAAAGAAAGTTAAAGTTAAGCTTATGATTAATAACGAATGTTAATCTTGTCCGCGCTGAAATATCTTTACCGCTACAACATAATATCTGTTGATGAGAGGGCAACGAAAAAGGATAAACTGGATAACTTGCAGAAAAACGGAATGAAAATGAGAAAAGCCCGCTGAATTATCAGCGGGCTCTCAAATATGGCGGAGGAGCAGGGATTTGAACCCTGGATGGGCTATAAACCCATGCCGGTTTTCAAGACCGGTGCATTCAACCACTCTGCCACCCCTCCGGAACGGAGCGAATATTATAAGCTCCCTATTCCCTTGTAAACCTTTATTTTTAGATATTATGTGTTCTCGCTCAAAAGCTGCGCAACTGCGGCAAAATTGCATGTTTTTCACCCCTAAATGAGCACCGGGGAACGGATTATCGCTGCTGCTAAAATTGACTCTGTGATAAAATTGCACCATTAATCATCCGTCCGGCCAACCGAAGTCCGACAATAATGAATCCAAGTTTGATCAACGCTAACCAATTAGCCCCGGTGTTTGAAAATCCCCAATTGCCCACCATTAGTGACGGTAGCGACCTGTTATTGCAGCAGCAACGCCTGCTTGATGCATTTACCCTGTTGCAGGATAAACACCACCAAGCCATGTATCTTGCCGATTTCCCTGGCATCCACCGTCCCGGCCTGCTTCAGGCCCTCACCCGGCAGAGCGGCTTGCCAAGCCATTACCTGCAAGGCCGCATTCTGCGGGCCCAGCTGTTCGGTCATGACAAACATCCCGGCGAATTGGCCAAGCCCCAATTGTTGTATCTATGCATTGAATCGCTGTTAAAACGCGATAATTTATGGGACTTGCTGCTGGATGCCTTGGCGCAGCGCGGGTTTAGCCATCAAGAACAATGGCAGCCGCTGCAGGCAAAAGTGGTGTTAATCGGCCCTGCCGCCTATTATGGCGACTTAATTAGCAGCGAGCGTTCCTTTGCCGACAATGTCCCTTTATATGGTGAAGTGGCCTTTGAGGTGGACCGGCAACAGGTGCCGTTAGCGGATTATCTTAAATGGTTACAACAAGTGGCCGCACTGTGCCAGCTGTCTTTACAACCGGACAGCCTGCAGCCACTGCTTACCTACGCCAGCAAACTGACAGAACACCAACAGCGGCTATCGCTGGCCTCCAAGGACATCAGCCAGCTGCTCACGGAAGCGGCCCATTATGCCGGTTCAGCGGCCATCAGCGGATGCAGTATTGCCCAGGCGTTACAGCAACGGAAATTACGCCATAACAGCCAGGAAGTGATGTCTTTCCAGAACGTGGATGACAAGTTCATTTACCTGCCCACCGACGGTGAAATGATAGGACAGATAAATGGCCTGACCGTTATCGACTCCGGTGACTATTGCTATGGCGAACCTGCACGCATTACCGCCTCCGTGCATTATGGCGATGGTGAGGTGGCCGATATTGAACGCAAATCGGAGCTGGGCGGCAACATCCACGCCAAAGGCATGATGATCCTCTCAGGATGCCTGTACCGGGTGTTCGGCCGGGATGAACCCTTGCACCTGAATGCCAATATCGTGTTTGAACAGTCCTACCAGGAAATTGATGGCGACAGTGCCTCACTGGCAGAGTATTGCAGCTTGATTTCCGCCATTGCCGAGCAGCCCATTGCCCAGGGACTGGCTGTCACCGGTGCGCTGGATCAATTCGGGAATGTGCAGGCCATTGGTGGCGTAAATGAAAAAATTGAAGGTTTTTTCAATCTTTGTGCCCGCCGCAAACTGACAGGTCACCAAGGTGTCATCATGCCGCGCTCTAATATACAGCAATTGAACCTGCCGTCAGAGATCATCGAGGCGGTGGCCGCCGGGCAGTTCCATCTTTATGAAATCACCCATGTGGATCAGGCCGTGACGTTGCTGATGGGAAAAACCGCCGGCAGTGCGGACAAGGAAGGTGATTTCCCCGCCGATACACTTTACGCCATGGTGCAGCAACGACTGGATCGTTTGGCCGGCAATACGGAAGATCGGCCAGGAATTTTCACCCGTTTGCTCGGCAAACTACTATTTATGCGGAATTAAGCGCTGATCGGAGTTGTTTAGCTTACAACTGTTCGCTAATCTGGCTGCACTTGTATGAGATGTGGTTACAACAATGACAAAATCGAACAGTTACAGCAAAGATGAACTCGTTTCCTGCGGTTATGGTGAAATCTTCGGGAAAGATGCCCCACGCCTTCCGGTAAATAACATGCTGATGGTTGATCGGGTGCTGACGATCAACGACGATGGTGGCCGTTACGGTAAAGGCGAAATTATCGCTGAACTGGATATCAACCCTGATTTATGGTTTTTCGGCTGCCACTTTGTCGATGATCCCGTCATGCCAGGTTGTCTGGGGCTGGATGCAATGTGGCAGTTGGTGGGCTTTTTCCTAGCTTGGCAGGGTTCCAAAGGTAAAGGCCGGGCACTGGGCGTGGGTGAAGTGAAATTTACCGGACAAATTTTGCCAAGTGCCAAAAAAGTCACTTATCACCTGCATTTGAAACGTACCATTAACCGCAAATTGGTCATGGGCATTGCCGATGCCTCACTGTTTGTGGATGGGCGTGAAATCTACGTGGCAAATGATCTGAAAGTGGGCGTGTTCAGCGATACCTCAACCTTCTGAAGCCCACTGACGGCATGATGTCCATGTGTCGCAACAACGCTTAATCTTGTCACCAACGGCTTGCAACACAAAACAGTTGTGAGCCGAGCTGTGTTCTAGCCTTCAACCATGTCGTTATGCGTTGTATGGTACAGCCTTTTCGCTGACCGGGTTATCCCCATAAAAATGCCCTCATCCGAGGGCAATTGGCTCATTATTTATTGAACAGACCCTTCAAGCGGCCATCAACTCCCTCACGCCAGCCTCCAAGCCACTGGGAACGGGAGTCAAGATTCGAGTACGGACAAACATCTTTGGAGCGACCCCCAACACCAGCTTGGAATCCTTTGGAAAAGGCGCGATCTAAGCGATCCCGTTTTTGTCTCTTCATGCAAGTATCCTCTGTTCTATTCCATACAAAAGCCAACGGCTCCTGTACATGAATAGAACTTTTCTGCTCACAAATCAATCAAAAAATTTTTGATTATAGCCTCTTAATTATTAAACAATTGAGAACATTTGAAAAAAAATGACACCCGAAGGTGCCATTTTTGCCATTCAATTCAACGCCTATTTACGCCGGCGCAACCACAGCAACGGCAGCAGGAATATCCAGCCCCACAGCGCAGCACCTTGGCGCGAGTAAGGTGCATTACTGCTGTCTGAATCATCCGTTGCATCACAGCTCACTCCAGAATTGGTGGGTTTCAGCACCACCATGCGCGGCAAATAACTGGTCACCGGATTACCGGCACCATCGAGCTTGAAGGTGGGATTACCGTTGTCATCCAGCAGCAAATTACCACTGGTGTCCGTTTGGTATACCGGTTTTCTCACAAATGCCGTGGCCGCAATGCTGCCTTCTTCATTAATCTTGTTAGCTTCCACAACCCGGATATCCGCAGTATAGGTAAGCGTGTTGCCGGTGGCATCGGTTACGGTAAATTGATGCTTTTTCCAGTTGCCATCAGTGTCTTTTTCATAACCTTTTGATGGGCATGTCAGCAAGTTGTTCAAATCATTAAACTCGCTGGTGTTGACATCATACAGGAAGGCATCTTTGGGCCGTGGCAACTGTTTCTCTTCCGACACTTCAATGTAACCTACAACCTGCCCTTGGTTGTTGATGTCTTTGGCACGGCTGGATAAATCCGATCTGTAAGCATAAAAATCATTAGGGGTTACCGGCTTGCTGTCCGGGGTATTGCTGTCATAAACAAAGAACTTGTCCCGCTGGTAGCCATCAATATATTTTTTGTAACTGCCCACAATAATCCCGGCGTTATTGACGCCATAAGCAATTGAGCTTAGTACGTCATTATCCACCACCGGCACCCAATGATATTCATAGGCACCATCTTCGTTGGCGCGCCAGAAGGCTGCATCGTAATAGAGATTGTCCGAATCCCCATAACGGTATACGTGGGAGCGCCCTACCACCACACCGGCGTCATTAATGCCCAATCCCTGAGCGGTAAAGGTATCACTGGAGTCTCCTGCATTCAGCCCCAGCGGTAGCTCGGTTGGCGTTACCGAGCCATCGGCATTGTACTGCCACACCATGGCCCGGGTTTTATATTGGATGTAACTGCTGCCGGTGCTGGTGCTTGGGAACTGATTGGCCTGAACGCAAATGTCCATTGGGCTGGTATCACTGTCATTGTTGATACAGCCACTGACCAAACTTTCACCATAAGAGCTCAGGGCAATGCTGCCATAACCGCTGATAAGGTTATTCTGGTTAATGGCAGTGGCCAGTGACATGCCACCCACATTGACCGTCTTGCCATCACTGTTGGTGTATTGGGTATAAACGGGCACCAATGCGATTTCCGTTGCATCCGCCCCCGCTTTCACAAACCCGCGTTGCTCATAATCCCGGTAATACCAGTAGTCGATGCCTGCAACACTGCCACCATAAGGCATGGTTTTTTGTGGCGCACTCATGGCACCGACACGAACGCCGTTATCGTTGATATCAAAAAAGTAGCTATCAATGCTGTTATGCTGATCGTCTGTGACATCCGCTGGGGCAATACTGCCATTGACACTTTCAAAGGTAGGCTGCCAAGGGGTGGATGCATCGTTTTCCAGTGCATGAAAACTGAAGCTGTTACCGGTGATTTCCGTGGTGGTTGAATAGGTAATGCTCTGATCGGTACCAATCGCGTCTTCCAGGTCAATCACGCTTTCATCACCGGTGATGTCGCCGGTATTGAGATTGGTTCGTCCGCGGGAAACGCCCACTAACGCGTTGTTGGCATTAATACTCTGACCATAACCATTAGCGGTACCGACTAAAGTGCCGTTCACATCCGCATCATCGATGTTAACGATTTCATAAACAGGGGCAGCAGAGGCAACCTGCAAAACACTGACAACGCTTAGTGCAACTAATGACAGCGTACTATTCAACTTCATGCAATTTATTCCCGTGTTGTTATTCTGGCTTATTTCATTGACTCGAGTTCTTCCCAGCGACCGAAGCACTGCTCCAACTGTTGTTCTTTATCTGCCAACAGTTGCAACTGCTCGGCAACCACACTCTGCGCCTGAGCATAAAAATCCGGCTCATTGGCCTGCTGCTGCAATGTGGTGATGTCCTGCTCCAGTTGTTCCATCAATCCGGGCAGTGCGTCCAGCTCCCGCTGCAGTTTGTAGGACAACTTTTTCACCTGGGGTTTTTCCTGGGCAGGCTTTACCGACGGCGTGTTTTGTTGGACAGGTGCCAAGGTGTCTGGTTCCGTCACTTCCCGATAGAATCTTGCGCCCTGAGCCACCGCATCCTGGTAGCCTCCCACATATTCGCTCCAGCGACCATTGCCTGCATACCACCAGGAGCTGGTGACTGTGTTATCAATAAAGGCACGGTCGTGACTGACCAGCAATAAGGTTCCCTGATACTCTATGAGCAGAGACTCTAACAATTCAAGTGTCTCAATATCAAGATCATTTGTGGGTTCGTCCAGAATGATGAGATTGGCCGGCCGCAGCAGCAAACGTGCCAGCAACAAACGGTTTTTCTCACCACCGCTCAATGCCTTAACGGGCGTTCTGGCTCGGGCGGGTGAAAATAAAAAGTCCTGCAGATAACTGAGGATATGCCGATCCTTACCGTTCACCGTGACGGTGCTTTTGCCCTCGCCCACGTTTTCTTCAACGGTTTTTTCTTCATCCAGGGCTTCGCGGTACTGATCAAAATAAGCGATTTCCAGCTTGGTTCCGACCCTCACGCTGCCGCTTTGCGGTGTGAGCTTATCAATCAGCAGTTTGATTAACGTGGACTTGCCGCAACCATTAGGGCCAATCAGGGCGATACGATCGCCACGCATCACCCGGGTACTGAAGTCCCTGACCAAATCCTTGTCGGCCCAACGGTAGTTGAGCTCGTTCACTTCAAAGACCAGTTTGCCGCTGCGATCTGCATCACTGACATTCATGCTGGCATTGCCCTGGCGCTCAATCCGCGCCCGCCGTTCCATGCGCAAGGCCTTCAGTGCCCGCACCCGCCCTTCATTACGGGTGCGGCGGGCTTTAATGCCCTGACGGATCCAGGTTTCCTCTTCCGCCAGTTTTTTATCAAATTGGGCGTTCTTTTCTTCCTCAACCCGTAACCATTCCTGTTTGCCCGCCAGATACTGCTGGTAATTGCCAGGCCAGGAGGTCACAACGCCCCTATCCAGATCCACAATCCGGGTGGCCATGCGCTGGATAAAGCCACGGTCATGGCTGATAAACGCAATGGCACCTTTAAAGCCCAGCAGAAAATTTTCGAGCCATTCAATGGTGTCAATATCCAGATGGTTGGTCGGTTCATCCAGCAGTAACAAATCTGGCTCACAGACCAAGGCCCGGGCCAGTGCCACCTTGCGTTGCCAGCCACCGGACAGTTCCGCCAAACGGGTCTTGTCATCCAGCCCCAGCATCTTGCAGGTTTGCAAAATGCGCGAGTCCAGGGTCCAGCCATCTTGCTGATCCAGCTGCTCTTGCAACCTTGCCAGGCGGCTAAGCCCCTGTTGCAATGCGTCCCCGGTCATTGAAGCGATGTTGACGGACAATTCATGGTATTGCTCTAACAACTCACCCACATCCGCCAAACCACCGGCAATGTAACGGTAAACCGTGCCATTTTCCGCTTTGGGAGGGTCTTGCTGCAGGCGGCTGACTTTTACATCAGCGGCAATATTGAATTCGCCATCATCCAGGATCACATCGCCACTAATCACTTTGAGCAGGCTGGATTTCCCGGCGCCATTACGACCCACAATACACACCCGCTCGCCGGGCTCAATGGTGAAATCCCCATGTTCCAGTAACGGAATATACCCATAGGCCAACGAGCCATTATTAATACGAACCAGACTCAAAACATACTCCTGTTTTACTGCTTGGCTTGTCCGGGCCAGGCGAAATCTTGCGATACTGGCGCGGCATTACTGTGCAGCAGCCAGGTATTGTGGATATGGGGATTACGGCGAAAATCCTGTGGCAACATGCGCTCATCCAGGTTTTCCACGCAAAGGCCCGCCGCTTGCAGCGCGTCCATATCCATCTTGAATTTGCGTTTGTTGTTGGAAAAGACAATCTCGCCGCCCGGATTGAGCAAACGGGATAACGACAGTAGCAACTGCACATGATCCCGCTGCACGTCAAAGGAATCTTCCATGCGCTTGGAGTTGGAAAAAGTGGGCGGGTCGATGAAAATCAGATCGTATTTCTGCCGGCAATCACGGATCCATTGCAGGCAGTCGCCCTGCTCAAAACGGTACTGGCGCCCGGTCAGCCCATTGAGGGTGAAATTGTCTTTTGCCCATCCCAGATAGGTGTTGGACATGTCCACGGTGGTCACGGACTTGGCGCCGCCCAGCCCGGCATGCACCGAGGCGGTGCCGGTATAGGCAAACAAATTCAGCACGTCCCGGTTTTTGGCTTTGCTGCCCACCAGTTTGCGGATCAAGCGGTGATCAAGAAACAGGCCGGTATCCAGATAATCCGTCAGGTTCAGCTTGAAACGGGCGCCATATTCGTTGCCAATCAGCTCCAGGCGTTCTCCATCCATTTTCTGATATTGATTGCTGCCCTTTTGCCGCTCACGGGTTTTGAGGATGATATTGTCCGCCGGGATCCCGGCAGCACCAGGCAGCGACAACAAAATATCCGTCAGGCGCCGCTTGCTTACCGCCTCCGGAATGGAGGCCGGGGCGGCATATTCCTGGATGACCAGATAATCCTGATATTTGTCCACCGCCACATTGTATTCGGGAATGTCCGCATCATAGAGGCGATAACAGTCAATGCCTTCTTTCTTGGCCCATTTTTCCAGCTGTTTCAGGTTTTTCTTGATGCGATTGGCAAACGATGCGGCAATGTCGCTCAGGGCCTCACCGGAATGCTGTGCCAACACGGCGGCCCGCTGTGGGGTTTTTACGTGCAAGGTATAAAGGTTGAACGCGCATTCCAGCGCACCATTGTACATTTTCAGCTGCTTGTCGGCTTTAAGCTTCAATGCCGACAACAGCTCGGGCTCGCTGCATAACAAGGCCACCTGCCAACCGCCAAAAGCCTGTTTGAGGTGTTCACCAAACTGGAAATACAGTTGCAGTAACGAGGTTACATTGCCAAGACGTTCGCCATAAGGGGGGTTGGCAATCAGCAAGCCTTGCGCAGCCGGCGGCGCCACATCCACCGCATTGGCCACATTAAGCTCAAGCAACTCGGCAACCCCGGCATTCTGGGCATTGCGCTTTGCCAGCGCCACCATGCGGGAATCAATATCCGAGCCATAAAAACGGACTTCACACCGCCGTTTGCCCAGGGCCGCACGGGCGTGGGCTTCATCCAGCACCTGTTGCCACAAGGCTTCATCGTGTTGCTGCCAGGCTTCAAAGCCAAAGCGTTGCCGCTGTAACCCCGGCGCCATGTCTGCCGCCATCATGGCCGATTCAATCAGCAAAGTGCCGCTGCCGCAAAAAGGGTCCACCACGGGAGTTTGCTTGTCCCATTGGGCCCGCATCAGCATATTGGCAGCCAGGTTTTCCTTGAGCGGCGCCTCGCCTGTCTGTTGCCGGTATCCCCGTTGGTGCAACGCCGGCCCCGACACATTCAAGGCGATGGTGATCTGGTTATTGCGGTAATGGGCATCAATCCGGATATCGGCCTGGTGCCGCTCCACATCCGGGCGATTAAGCCCCGCATTGCGGAAACGGTCGGCCACTGCATCCTTGACTTTCAGCGCCCCGAACTGGGTGTTGTTGATAAAGCCGCCCATGCCATGAAAATCGATACTGAAAGTATGGCGATTACTGAAATGAGACGGCCAGTCAATGGCATACGCTGCAGCATATAGTTGCTCAGCGGTTTCGCAACCGGTTTGCTGCAACAGCACCAGTACCCGGCTGGCAAGGCGGCTCCACAACACAATGCGGTACACCTGTTCCAATGAAGCAGAGAAATACACCCCTGCCTGGGACTCTTTAACATCGGTTGCACCAAGAGCCAGCATCTCTTGTGCCAGCGTATATTCAAACCCTTTAGGCGCGGCGGCAAAACAATTCAACATGCAATCAACCAAGCGATTTCGATAAGGGCGACATTATACCTTGTCAACGCCATAAAAGATAAGTGGATACCACTTGGATGCGCAGCTGCTCAGGATACAGGCAATCAGGAACACCCGGATAACATTTGCCTAAAAGACCAACGGCTTCGGTATCAAATTTGTACACTTGTACTTTTTTTCCCAAGCTGTCCTTGCAATGCCTGCATCAGAGGGATATAGTGCGCCCCACTTAGACGGACGCGGGATGGAGCAGTCTGGTAGCTCGTCGGGCTCATAACCCGAAGGTCGTTGGTTCAAATCCAGCTCCCGCAACCAAATATGTCTAAGCGTAATATCATTACAGTCGCGGGATGGAGCAGTCTGGTAGCTCGTCGGGCTCATAACCCGAAGGTCGTTGGTTCAAATCCAGCTCCCGCAACCAATGATATTACATTACCCAAGCAGTCGCGGGATGGAGCAGTCTGGTAGCTCGTCGGGCTCATAACCCGAAGGTCGTTGGTTCAAATCCAGCTCCCGCAACCACTTCACCTTATGTTGTAAATTCCCCATTTTCATTTTATTGGCATGATGCCAGCGTTCCATATTCAACATGCTTTCAGTAATGCAGCAAGT
Source organism: Shewanella mytili (assembly GCF_046765975.1). Taxonomy (NCBI): domain Bacteria; kingdom Pseudomonadati; phylum Pseudomonadota; class Gammaproteobacteria; order Alteromonadales; family Shewanellaceae; genus Shewanella; species Shewanella mytili. The sequence goes on from NZ_JBKOUD010000007.1 coordinate 14,674, forward strand.
TGTGGCCTCACCGCCCTCCTCGGCATCTTCATCAATTCATCCAGTGCCCGTTACGATGACTTAGCCTTTCTCAGCAAAAGCACGCGGTTGTTGCCTAAAGAAATCGTGCATCTGCCGTTGGCAGCGTTGCTGCGGTGTTGGCTAACCCCCCATCATGGTTACCAAACCGCACCCATAAAAAAAGCCGACTTATTGTCGGCTTTTGGCATTCGTTCAAGGCACGTTTGCATGATCCAATACATGAGGCTAATACATGAGCCTGATACATGATGGTCGGCACTGCTGCTGTGCACATGGTCTTCACTGCATATTACAGGCCTGTTCCATGGCATTTCAGCGATTGGCATCACGCCGACGGCTGCTACCGCCGGCGGATGCGTTAATCACTTATTAGCAGCTTCTACACGACTTTTCAGTTTCTGGCCAGGACGGAAGGTGACCACTCGCCGGGCTGAAATCGGAATATCTTCACCGGTTTTAGGATTACGCCCAGGTCTTTGGTTTTTATCCCGCAGATCAAAATTGCCAAAGCCGGACAATTTCACCTGTTCGCCATTTTCAAGCGCTAACCGGATCTCCTCGAAAAACGCTTCGACCATGTCTTTGGCGACACGTTTATTGATTCCGAGAGTTTCGAAAAGATGCTCTGCCATTTCGGCCTTGGTAAGTGCCATACTTTAATCCCTCAACGATGCGTTGAACTCGGACTCAAGGACAGAAACCACAGACTCAACGGTCGCGTTGATCTCTTTTTCCTCAAGGGTACGAGCGTTATCTTGTAACGTAAGTGCTATCGCCAGACTTTTCTTGCCAGACTCAACACCTTTGCCTCGGTATACATCAAACAAGTTTATGCCAACCAACTGATTTCCGCCAACTTTTTTTATTGTTGACAGGATATCACCCACAGTGACCGCCTCATCCACAACCACGGCGATATCACGTCGGTTAGCCGGATATTTGGAAACGGCTTGTGCCTGAGGTACCGAGCCGGCCAACAAGGCATCCAGCTGCACTTCAAACACGATGGTTTTACCGTTTAATCCGAAGGTTTTTTCCAGCGCCGGATGCACAGCGCCGATAACCCCAATAACCTGATCATTTCTTAGAATTTCAGCACATTGCCCTGGATGCAGGGCTGAATGTGTTGCGCTTCTAAAGCTAAATTCCGCGTCCGATGCTGTCAAGCCGATAATAGCTTCCAAATCCCCTTTAAGATCAAAAAAGTCTACGGTTTTTGATTCTACTGACCAATGTTCGTCGCTTTGAGGCCCGGCAATCACCGCTGCCAGCACTTGTTGCTGCAAAACACCCATTTCGGCTGTTTGATCAGGCACAAAGCGCAAACCTGTTTCAAATAAACGCACCCGCCCCTGTTGCCGAGCCTGGTTGTAACCCACAGCGCCCAACAAACCAGTGAACAATGACAGGCGCATGGCTGACATTTCACTGGAAATCGGGTTAGGCAAAATCAGTGCTTGTTGTTGTGGATGCACCTGCTGTTGCAATTTGGGGTCCACAAAGCTGTAGGTAATGGCTTCTTGAAAACCGCGGGCAGTGAGCAAGTCACGCACTTTTCCCAGGGAGATGCTGGCTTCCCGGTGCTGGGTCATCTTCAGTCGTGCCAACGGCGCAACATCCGGAATGCTGTTATAGCCGTAGATACGGGCAACCTCTTCAATCAGGTCTTCTTCGATTGCCATATCAAAACGGTAAGTGGCGGTAGAAACCTGCCAGCCGGCATCCGTGATGTTCACGTTGAAGCCAAGGCGGGTGAGGATTTCGGCCACATCCGCATCCGGTACGTGGTGCCCCAACAATTTATCCAGTTTGCTGCGGCGCAAGCTGATATCGGCCGCTTTTGGCAGGAACGCTTCGCTTTTGGCTTCAATCACCGCACCGGCATCACCGCCACAGATATCCAAAATCAAGCGACTGGCCCGATCCATGACCTTGTGCTGCAACTGGGGATCAACGCCCCGCTCAAAACGGTGGCTGGCATCAGTATGCAGCCCCAGGTTACGGGCTTTCCCCATAATGGCCAAAGGCGCGAAGAAGGCGCATTCAAGCACAATATCGCAAGTGGCGCTCGACACCCCGGAGTGCTGGCCCCCAAAAATGCCGGCCAATGCCAGTGCTTTGCTGTTATCCGCAATCACCAAAGTGTCTGCCGGCACGGTAATTTCGTTGCCATCAAGCAGGGTCAGCCGCTCTTTGCCGTCGGCAAAGCGAACGGTTAGGCCGCCGTCTATCTGCGCCAAGTCAAACGCATGCATTGGCTGGCCATATTCCACCAACACATAGTTGGTAATGTCCACAATCGGGTCGATGGAGCGAATGCCGCTGCGACGCAGTTTTTCCACCATCCATGCAGGGGTTGTAGCGCCCACATTGACGTTTTTCACCACCCGGCTCAAATAGCGGGGGCAAGCTTCCTTGGCAACCACGTTTACCGCCACGCTGGCATCGGTAGTGGCCGTAACGGCTTGCCAGCTGGGCTCGGTAACCTCTTGGCGGTTAAGCACGCCAACTTCGCGGGCAATCCCCACCATGCCCAGGCAATCGGCACGGTTGGCGGTCAAATCCACATCGATTACCGCATCATCCAGATCCAGGTATTCCCGCACATTGGTGCCGATAGGCGCATCCAGCGGCAGTTCAATAATGCCGTCGCTTTCAATATCAATGCCCAGTTCACTATAAGAGCAAAGCATGCCGTGGGAAGGCTGTCCCCGGAGTTTGGCTTTTTTAATCTTGAAATTGCCGGGCAATACGGCGCCAACAGTGGCCACACACACTTTAAGGCCCAAGCGGCAGTTGGGGGCGCCACAGACAATATCCAACAGCTCTTCGCCACCCACATTCACCTGGGTCACACGCAATTTGTCCGCATCCGGATGCTGGGCACAGGCAACCACTTCCCCGACAACCACGCCGGTAAATTCGCCGGCAACCGGAGCGATTTCATCCACTTCCAACCCGGCCATGGTGATTTGCTGGGCTAACTGTTCACGGCTGATGGCGGGATTTACCCATTCCCGAAGCCAAGATTCACTGAATTTCATAATCGTTAAACTCCGTTATTTGAATTGCTTAAGAAAACGCAGGTCGTTTTCGAAGAAGGCACGCAAATCAGTTACGCCATAGCGCAACATGGTTAAGCGCTCAACGCCCATACCAAAAGCAAAACCGGAGTATTTTTCAGGGTCGATGCCTACGCCGCGCAGCACATTGGGATGCACCATGCCGCAGCCAAGCACTTCAAGCCAGCCATTTTTGCCTTTTACGTCCACTTCGGCTGAAGGTTCTGTAAAGGGGAAGTAGGATGGACGGAAACGGATCTCCAAATCCTCTTCAAAGAAGTTACGCAAAAAGTCGTGCAAAATGCCTTTCAACTGGGTGAAGCTGACATTCTCGTCCACCATCAGCCCTTCAACCTGATGGAACATCGGTGTGTGCGTCATATCGTAGTCGTTACGATAAACACGCCCCGGGGAGATGATGCGCAATGGCGGTTTTTCCACTTCCATGGTGCGAATTTGCACACCGGAGGTTTGGGTACGCAGCACCACTTCAGGGTTGAAGTAAAAGGTGTCGTGATCGGCACGTGCCGGGTGATGTGGCGGAATATTCAACGCATCAAAGTTATGATAACCGTCTTCCACCTCTGGCCCTTGCACCACGCTAAAGCCCAATTCACCGAAAAAGGCTTCGATACGTTCAATGGTACGCGTTACCGGATGCAAACCGCCGTTGCCCAGTGTGCGCCCTGGCAAGGTAACATCGATGGTTTCAGCACTCAGTTTGGCTTCCAGCTCGGCGGCCTTGAGCTTATCAAGACGGGCAGACAAATACTGTTGTACTTGTTGTTTGGCCTGGTTCACTTGTTGGCCAAATGCCGGTTTTTCTGCCGGACTCAATGTGGCCATCAATTTCATCATGTCGGTGATCTTGCCTTTTTTGCCAAGATAATCGACACGGATTTCATCAAGAATTTTCAGATCATCGGCCCCATCGATGGCGGCTAAGGCCTGCTGTACGATCTCTGTTAACTGCTGCATCTTTCCTTCCAGTGCATGCCAGCCTTTACAGGCTGTGTAAGGTATCTTCGTTAATCATATAAAAAAGAGGTAAATTTTACTTTAATCATATGGATTTCACCAGCAAAGTGGCCATTTTATCAAAGCAAAAAACTGTCGGAAGCAACTGAGTCATAAAAGTTTGTTAAATTTTGCCCGAAGAATCGGGAGACATCGGTCAGTTTGGGGCAATATGGTATGCTGTGATCATTTCTCAGTCATTTGAATGTCACATGTCCAAGGATGATTTCCTGCAGTTACGGGATTATCAACAACAAGCGGTGGATGCCGCTGTCAGTTACTTTCGTCACCAGCATTCCAGCGCCGTTATCGTCTTGCCCACCGGTGCGGGCAAAAGCATCGTGATTGCCGAACTGGCCCGCATTGCTCATGGCCGGGTATTGATTTTGACCCATGTCAAAGAGCTGGTGGCACAAAATGCCGATAAAGCAGCCCTATTGACCGACAACATCAGCATCTATTCTGCCGGGCTCAAGCAAAAACTCAGTACCGGCAAAACAGTGGTTGCGGGGATTCAGTCTGCCGCCCGTCACCCACAGGCGTTTGACCAGCCCTTCTCTTTGGTGATTATCGATGAATGCCACAGGATTGGCCTGGACAATCAAAGCCAGTACCAACAACTGTTGCAACATTTACAGCGGCGAAATCCCGCACTGCATGTGCTGGGGCTCACCGCCACCCCCTACCGGCTAGGCAGCGGCTGGATTTACAAACGTCACTACCACGGCAAAGTGGGAAATCCCGAAAAGGGCTTTTTTGATGATTGCATTTTCGAGTTACCCCTGCGGCCATTGATCAAGCAAGGCTATCTCACGCCGCCAAAATTGCTGGACGGCTTGTCTGCCCAGTACGATTTCAGTCAGTTGCAGGCCGATCCCCAAGGCAATTATCCTGAAGCGGCCGTGGATGCGCTGTTAGATCATTGCGGCCGCGCCACGGTTGCCATTGTGGGCCAGTTGCTGCAGTTGGCCAAAAGTCGCCAGGGCGTGATTATTTTTGCTGCCACCGTGCGCCATGCCCGCGAGATACAATCCTATCTGCCCGCCGAGGATGCAGCGCTGCTTACCGCTACCACGCCCGCCCAGGCGCGGGATGAGATCATTTTGAAATTCAAAAGCAGGCAGCTGAAATTTTTAGTGAATGTGGCGGTACTGACCACCGGATTTGATGCGCCCCATGTGGATCTGATAGCCATTATGCGGCCGACCGCATCCATCGCCCTGTTCCAGCAAATGGTGGGCCGGGGCTTGCGCCTCAGTGACGGTAAAAAAGAGTGCTTGATTATTGATTATGCCGCCAACGGTTTTGACATTTACAGCCCGCAAATTCCCCAGCCCCGCCCGGCAGCAGATACGGTGCCGGTACAGGTGGAGTGCCCTGCATGCGGTTTTGCCAATACCTTTTGGGGCAAAACCACAGAGGACGGTGACATACTGGAGCATTTTGGACGGCGCTGTCAGGGACTGGTGGGTGGCAACCCCCGCCCGCAACAGTGCAGTTACCGCTTTCGAGCCAGAATATGTCCCGATTGCGGCGCGGAAAATGACATTGCGGCTAAAGAGTGCTGTGAATGCCATTCACAGCTGCTTGATCCTGACAAACGCCTCAAGGAGGTATTGGCGCAACGCCATCATCACTTGTTCAGGGTGCAACAGATGCAATTACAGGCAGATGGCGCCAGGCTTGTCGTGACCTATTCCGATGTGGATGGCAACCTGTTTCATGAATATTTTCAACTGCAAACAACCGCGCAACGGCGGGCATTATTCGCCTTGTTGCTGCATCCCCATGATCGCACTCCCGGCATGAAATTTCCGCCGTTTGCCAATGTCGCCCAGTTGCTGCAATTTGCTGACAGACTGCGTGCACCAGACCTCCTGCTGCTAAGGAAGCAAGGCAAACAATGGCAATTGCAGGAGAAATTTTTTGATTATCAAGGGCGTTACCAGACAGAAAATCATCATAGTTAGCAGAAGTATCGCCCCAGCCCTTCTGCAACTTACGCCGCTGTGTTATAACGTCAGCATTGTTAAGAAAGGGAGTCATTATGCACGTTGTAATTTTTGGCCGTCCCGGCTGTCCATATTGTGTTCGCGCCAAACAATTGTCTGAACAATTAACTGAAAAACGGGATGATTTCAGCTTCAAGTACGTTGATATCCATGAAGAGGGCATCACCAAGGCCGATCTGGAAAAAACCGTTGGCAAACCGGTAGAAACCGTACCGCAGATTTTTATTGATAAGGCCCATGTCGGTGGTTGTACCGAATTTGAAGCCTATGTTCGTGAGCACGCCCTGCTCTGATCCAGCCAAGGTTTATTGACGAAAGCACCTGCGGGTGCTTTTTTATTCGGGCAGTGTAAACGCAAGAAAAGCCTCAACTACCGAGACATGGTAAATATGGGGGAATGCAAGGAAAAACGGGAAAGATAATGGTGGGTCGTATAGGATTCGAACCTATGACCAATTGGTTAAAAGCCAACTGCTCTACCGACTGAGCTAACGACCCATAGAGGGGTATGAAGTGGTGGGCCGTATAGGGCTCGAACCTATGACCAATTGATTAAGAGTCAACTGCTCTACCAACTGAGCTAACGGCCCACATTCATAGAATATGGTGGGTCGTATAGGATTCGAACCTATGACCAATTGGTTAAAAGCCAACTGCTCTACCGACTGAGCTAACGACCCATAATAAGCTGCATTGCAGTACATCGAACTATTCAATGGTGGGTCGTATAGGATTCGAACCTATGACCAATTGGTTAAAAGCCAACTGCTCTACCGACTGAGCTAACGACCCAATATCGAATGTTACGTGTATATGCTGATTTGATGGTGGGTCGTATAGGATTCGAACCTATGACCAATTGGTTAAAAGCCAACTGCTCTACCGACTGAGCTAACGACCCGCAAAATTCATTGCGATATCAAATCAGTGGTGGGTCGTATAGGGCTCGAACCTATGACCAATTGATTAAGAGTCAACTGCTCTACCAACTGAGCTAACGACCCACTGCTTTGCTATTTGGTTAACGAAAATGGTGGGTCGTATAGGATTCGAACCTATGACCAATTGGTTAAAAGCCAACTGCTCTACCGACTGAGCTAACGACCCGTTTTTTCGATTAACGCCACAACGCTAACAAGCAAAAACTGCTCCCCCGCGTTGTGGGCGCCTATAATACCGCTTTCCGTCTCTCATGCAAGCCAAAATTCCGCTTTTTTTCCTGTTTGCATGAAAAACCATCGTGGTGAATGTTTTTTAGTTAAATCATGGTTTAATTGCCGCCAGTTGCTGCTTGGCAATGCTTGCTGCAGCGCTGTTTGCATACTCTTTAACCACTTGGCGGTAATGGGTTGCCGCGGTGGCTTTATCATGGCTTTTTTCCGCAATCAGCCCCAGTTTAACCAGGCTGTCGGCACGTTTACCCGATGTCTTGAAGTTATTCACCACATTTTCAAAGGCCAGCTTTGCCTGAGTGTAATCCCCTTTGTTATAAAGGAGTTGCCCCAGCCAGTAATTGGCGTTGTCGGCAAAACCCGAATTGGGGTATTGGCTGATAAACGCCTTGAATGCCGGAATGGCATCATCATAGCGGCGCTCTTTCAAGACCAAATCCACAGCACGTTGATAGCTGTCGGTTTCAGACAGGGAGGCGCTGGCACTTTGTGCTGTCGGCGCACTTACCGCCGCCTCAGCATGCGGCTGCGTGCCCAACTTGCTTATCTCTTCGTATAACTGGCGCTGACGCTGCAACATCTGATTAATCTGGTAATTTTGCTGCTCGGCAATGCCACGCAAATCGAGGACTTCCTGCTGCAGCGCATCTAGGCGCTGCTGCATTTCAAACTCACCCTGTTGTTTGGCTTTAATGATCCGCTCCAGGCGCGCAATGCGCTCGCTATCGCTGGCGACCATACTGCCACCCAAATCCTGTACGGGTGCCGGGGTGGCCGCTGAAGCAGTCCATAACGGAAGCAACAACATTGCTGCAGCAATTAGTCGGGGGTTCATAGCGCGTTCCTTAGTAAACCAGCACTGCACGACGATTCATGGCCTGCCCTTCATCGGTATGGCTCAAATCGGCGGGTTTTTCTTCACCGTAACTGACAATGCTCATCTGGCTTGGCAACACACCCAGCCCCTGCAAATATTTAGCAACGGCTTTGGCACGGCGCTCGCCCAGGGCGATATTGTATTCCGGCGTGCCCCGATCATCGGTATGACCTTCAATCAGCACTTTCACAGACGGGTGGCTCACCAGGTATTCCCCGTGGGCCTGCAGGATTTCGGCCACTTCCTGACGGATTTCGCTGCGGTCAAAATCAAAGTAGATGACACTGTCTTTACGCAGCTCCTGAAATTTCAGGCGTTGCTGCTCTTCTGGGGTAAGCACCTGTGCGGCGCCGCCCATTTCCACTCCACCGGCAGTACCGTAAGCGCCACTACCAGACGTATTGCCGGCTCCGGCTGCGGTTTCCGACTCGGAAGTCGAGCTACATGCCCCCAATGCCAGCAGCGGCAGGGAAATGGCCATAGCTTTCAGCAACTTTTTGAGTTCCATTATTACATCCTTCTGTTATTAATTATAAAAACGGGGACCAGGCAGGGGATCGCACTTCGCCCTGTCCCACCGGCAATCTTGCCTTGAACCGACCATCCACCGACACTGCCGCCAACACTTGTTTATTACCATAGGTGGTACCGTAAATCACCATGGTGCCGTTAGGGGCCATGCTGGGTGACTCGTCCAGCCGGGTGGATGTCAGTACCTGCATAAAGCGGGTCTGCAGATCCATGCGGGCAATGTTGAATTTGCCGTTGGTACGGTTGACAAAAATCATGCTGCGGCCGTCCGGGGTGATTTCACCGCCCAAATTCCATTCGCCTTCGAAGGTCAAACGGGTGATTTTGCGGGTTGCCAGCTCCACCTTGTAAAGTTGTGGCCGTCCGCCGCGCTCGGAGGTAAACACCAGCGATTTGCCATCGGGAAACCAGGAAGGCTCGGTATCAATGGCGTAATGGTTGGTTATCCTTGTCAGTGCACCGCTGGCAATATCCACTACGTAGATTTCAGGCTGGCCGTCTTTTGACAGGGTGACCGCCAATTTGCGTCCATCGGGAGAAAAGCTCGGAGAGCCGTTAATCCGCGGATAACTGGTGACTTTCTGACGAGTGCGGTTATAGATGTCCTGAATGAAAATTTCCGCTTTTTTATTTTCAAAACTCACATAGGCCAGTTTGCGACCATCTGGTGACCAAGCGGGTGACATCAAGGGCTCTGGCGAGCGAAGCAGCATCTGCTCATTATGGCCGTCGTAATCGGCAATCATCAGTTGATAAGGGCTGGCCTGGGAGTGATCCACCACCACATATGCGATGCGGGTTAAAAAGGCGCCGCGAATGCCGGTGAGTTTTTCATAAACAATATCGCTTATGCGATGGCCGTACTGGCGAAACTGGGCAGCACTTATCACGGTTTGCCGGCTATCCAGCAAATATTCACTCTTGGGCTGAGGGCCTTTGGTTTGCATCTGGGCCTTTACCAAGTCCACCAAATCAAAGCTCACCAGATATTGGTCTTGCCCGTAAGGTTTTACCGACCCCATCAATACCGCCTCGGCAGATACGCCGCGCCAGTCATCCAGCGAAAACTCGCTTATCTGCCCGATGTTACGCTGACCAAGCCCGGTGTCATTCAAGGGTTTGAATGTACCGCTGCGGGTTAAATCCGAGGCAACCACATCGGAAATCACGCTGGGAGGCACGCCGGCACCCTGCCACACAAACGGCACCACGGCGATGGGCCGGGCGGCATCAACGCCTTCGGTAATCACAATATCCAGTGCGGCTTTTGCCGGTAATACCAGCAACGCCAGCAACACCACCAATCCACGGGCTAAATGTTTCATGGGACTCCTTTAGTTGAACTCTGGTCTTACAACCAGATTAATATCTTTCAATAACTGATAAACATCGGCTTCGGATGACACCGGCAAACGCCCTGCCTTATTGATGGCCGCCTTGGCTGCCCGGCACACTACCGGATCGCCACCAGAGGTTTGCACGCTGGTAACAAAACCATCGGGAGCCAATTTAATGCCCACTTTGCAACTCTTGCCGCGCATGGCTTCATCCAGCACCAGATTGCGTTGAATGGTGGAAGCGATCATCGCTTTGTATCTGTCCAGCTCACTTTGCAACTGTTTGTTGCGGGCCGCGGAAACGGCGGATTGCTCGGCAGCCATGGCGGCAGCCAGTTCCTGTTCCTGACGGCGCCGCTCAGCTTCGGCCCTAGCTTTGCGTTCGGCAGCTGCCTTGGCCTTGCGTTCGGCATCTTCCCGGGCTTTACGCTCAGCTTCCGCTTTCTGGGCGGCAGCCTCTTCGGCCTTGCGTTTTTCCTGGGCCTTGCGGGCGGCTTCTTCTGCCTGCTGTCGCTGCTGTTCCTTCAATTTGCGCTCGGCTTCGGCTTTTTGCGCCTTTTCCTTTTCTTGCCGGGCTTTAAGCTGCGCCGCTTTAGCTGCACTGGCAGCCTGCTTGGCTTCCAGCTCTTGCTGTTTGCGTTCAGCGGCTAGTTTCTCAATTCGCGCCTGCTCTTGCTCTCGCGCTTTTTTGGCCGCATCGGCCTGTCGTTCAAGTTCTGCTTGTCGTGCCCGTTCTTTCCGGTCTGCCTCGGCCTTGTCGGCTTTCAGCTTCTGTACATAGTCTTGCACTTTTTGCTGATCAACCACCACCGCCTGTACTGGCGGCGCTTTGGCCGCAGAGACGGCAACCGTCGTATGGCTGGGTTTATGGCTAAAATCCACATTCAGCGCCAGTGCGCCAATCACCCCCAGATGCAACGCGGCAGAAATCATCAGTGGTAATTTAAAATCCGCTTGCCCCGCCACTTATTTGCTCTCCTTATCCGGTGAGTCGGTCATCAAACCCACCGATGGCACTCCGGCGCCCTGCAGGGTCACCATCAGCTGGATCACGTTCTCATAAGGAATGGCGCGATCACCTTTGACCACTACCGGACGTTCGGGTTCCAGCTGAATGATGGCCGCCACCCGCGTGGCCACCTCATCAAGTGTCAAGGGCTGCTGGCTGGGCGCTCCGCCCACATCCAGGAAATACTCCCCTTGTGCATCTATGGAGGCAATCACTGGAGGCTTGCTGTCTGCTGGCAACGGTTCGGCATTTCCCTGGGGCAGTTCCACCTTTACCCCCTGGGTGACAATCGGCGCGGTCACCATGAAAATAATCAACAGCACCAACATGACGTCGATGTAGGGAACCACGTTGATTTCAGCCACCGGACGCCGGCGTTTACGCTGATACCCCTGATTCATGCGGATTCCTTCTCACTGTATGCCTGACGATGGAGAATGTTGGAAAACTCTTCCATAAAGTTGGCGTAGTGGGACTCCAGTTTTTCCACTTTGGTGGAAAAACGGTTATAGGCAATCACCGCCGGAATGGCCGCAAACAACCCCATGGCGGTGGCAATCAGCGCTTCGGCAATCCCGGGGGCAACCATGGCTAGGGTGGCGTTTTCAACGGCGCCCAGTGCAATGAAAGCGTTCATAATCCCCCACACGGTGCCAAACAACCCGATGTAAGGACTGGTGGAGCCGATGGTTGCCAGCATGGGAAGGTGGGTTTCCAGCGCATCAAGTTCTTTGGAAAGAGCAATGCGCATTGCCCGATAACTGCCATCCATCACCGCTTCCGGCGCCCGGCTGCTGATTTTGCTCAAACGGGCATATTCCTTGAAACCGGAAACAAACATGATTTCCAGTCCGGCATTGCTTTCCTGCTTGGCCGCCAATTCATGGTAAAGGCGATTAAGATCCACGCCGGACCAAAATTTTTCTTCAAATGCTTCGGCTTTCTGCTTGGCCACACTCAGCACTTTACGGCGCTGTAAAATCACCGCCCAAGACATGATGGATAACGACAACAAGGTGAGCATCACCAGCTTTACCAGCAAACTGGCCTGTAGAAACAGTCCCACAAATGAAATATCAGCGTTCACCTTTTTTAAACTCCTGCAAAATCGGTTCGGGAATGGCCTGTGGCTTCATACGGCTTAACGAAACGGCGGCAATCTTGACGGACGCACTGCAATAACAAACCCCCTTGTCATCCACGAGTTGCTGTTCAAATACCAGCGATGCCCGTTTCAGTTCGGTTATGCGGCTTTCCACCCATAATTGCTGTTCAAACCTGGCGGCACGGGAAAAGTCCAGTTCCGCCCGGCGTACCAGAAACGCCAGATCGGCTTGTAACAACGTGCTTTGACATACCCCCATGGCTCGCAGCCATTCACTTCTGGCGCGTTCAAAAAACTTCAGGTAATTGGCGTGATACACCACCCCGCCTGCATCGGTATCTTCGTAATAAACGGTGATTGGCCAGCGAAACATAAATCCTACTGATTTCCTGCCACAAATGCCCATTACTATACCTATCCCACCTGCGCTTGTGAATGGCCGCAAAAGCAAAGGGGGCCACAGCCCCCAATTTAATTTTTTTCAACTTAACCGCAGCTTAATCAGTGAATTTCACTGGGTAGTGTCAACCCGAAAGCCTGCCATAAAAATGTGACAATATCGGCAGCTTCGGCAATCTTCATGGCAGTGGGCTTACCCGCGCCATGCCCGGCATTATGTTCAATGCGCATAATGATGGGTGCTGGCCCCTGCTGCTTGGCCTGTAACATGGCCGCAAATTTGAAGCTGTGGGCGGGAACCACCCGGTCATCATGATCCGCAGTCATCACCATGGTGGCGGGATAAGCCTGTTTTTTCACGTTGTGATAAGGGGAATAGGCTAACAGTGCCGGGAATTGAGCCTTGTTGTCGGCACTGCCGTATTCACTTACCCAAGCCCAACCGATGGTGAATTTGTGAAAACGCAGCATATCCAGCACGCCGACCGCAGGCAGCACGGCGGCAAAAAGATCCGGCCGTTGGGTCAAGGCGGCTCCCATCAACAATCCGCCATTACTGCGACCATAAGCCCCCAGTTTTGCAGGATTGGTGTAACCAGCATCGATAAGGTATTGGGCAGCAGCGAAATAGTCGTCAAACACATTCTGTTTTTTGTCGAACATGCCCGCCTGATGCCAGCTTTCACCATATTCGGCCCCGCCACGCAAATTGGGTACGGCATAGATGCCCCCCAAATCCATCCAGGCAATATTGGCAGCACTGAAACGCGGGGTCATGGAAATGGCAAAACCGCCATATGCATATAACAGCGTAGGGTTACGGCCATTTTTCTCCAACCCCTTCTTGTAAGAGATCAGCATGGGAACCCGGGTGCCGTCCTTACTGGTATAAAACACCTGTTCCGACACATAATCCTGCGGATTAAAGGCAATTTTGGGTTGGGCATACAGGCTGGACTCGCCCCGCTTGAAGTCGAATTTGTAAATGGTCTGCGGCTGGATATAACTGTTGTAGGAATAATAGAAATAATCATCCTTGGCCTTGCCGTAAGGCCCTACAACGGTCCCTTGACCAGGCATGACCACATCCTGGCGTTTATCACCATTCATGGAGTAAATGGCCATTTTCCCCAGTACGTCATGCAGGCTGCTTACCACCAGGTGATCATTAATGATGGCCACGTTTTTAATGGGATCGGCAGACTCCGGAATAATGGTTTGCCAATGTTGCCGCTGCGGATGGCGGATATCAATGGCCACCACCTTGCCATTGGGAGCATCCAAGTCGGTTTTAAAGTAAAAAACCGTCTTATCATTACCAATGAAATTGTACTCCGCTTCCAGCTCCGATAATAACTCCACTACCGCCCCAGGTGTTTTCAAGGGCTTATAAAAGAAGCGATTACGGCTGTCTGTACCTTGGGAAACACTCAGCAGCAGATAGTCACCATCATCCGAAACCTCAAGGCCGAAACCCCAATCCTTGTTTTGCGGACGCTGGTAAATCAACACGTCTTCCGCCTGGGGGGTGCCCAGTTTGTGGAAATACACTTTCTGGTTGAAATTCACATCCGCCATAACGTTACCGCCAGCCGGGGCATCGTAACGGGCGTAATACACCCCTTGGTTATCATGGGCCCATTGCGCTGACGAGAATTTAATCCACTGCAGCTGGTCTGCCAGCGCGTTGCCGCTGTCCACAGACAGGAAATACCATTGTTGCCAGTCGGAGCCCGCCTGGGACACGCCGTAAGCCAGGGTTTTCCCATCATTGCTGACCGATACCCCGGATAGCGCCGCCGTACCATCCGCAGACAACTGGTTAGGATCCAGCAGTACGCGCGTCTGCCCTTGGGCGTTTTTCACATACAGCACGGACTGAGCCTGCAGCCCGTCATTGCGATAAAAAAAGGTGTTACTGCCGCGCTTGAACGGGGCGGATAGTTTTTCGTAGTTCCACAACGTGGTGATACGCTCGACCAGTGCCTGCTTATGGGGAATGGCATCCAGAAATTTTTGGCCATACTGGCGCTGCGCTGCCACCCATGCCCGGGTTTGTGCCGAGTCCTGCTCCAACTGCCGATAAGGGTCCGCCACCTGTACCCCGTGCAGCGTTTCCACCAAGGGTTGTGCCTGAATCAGCGGATACCCGGCGTGCATACTGGGAGTTGGCGACGCGGCCGCCTCGGCTGAGCTGGATTGACTCTGACAGGCACTGAGCATCCAGCCCATCGTCATCGCTACGGCAATGGGCCCCATTATTTTTCTATTAAATGCCATTTAATCTTCCTGTTATTGCGACAAAAAAAGCGATATGAATATATTTGCCCGCGGTAATTAGGTTGCAAATTTGTAACTTACTATACCGGCAATTAAAACCCCCATAAACAGGGCAATTGCAACGAGGTATGTTAACCAAAAAAGCCGGACTTGCTAATGTCATAAAAGATTAATTTATTTAAAGCGACAATATATGCAAGCAAACTGACTAATATTTCAAAATGGTTTTAAAATAGGCGGTTTGGTGACGCCAATCACCTTTTAATGATTAGTTTTTTTTATCTCAAACAGCAATTTTTCTCGCTTGCTGCCATAGGGGGTTGTTTCTAGAATAGCCCGCATGTTCAGGAGGGTTTGATTGATTCAAATCATCTGACCACAGGAATTGTCAAACTGCAGGGTTAATTGACAATGCAGTTTGGTTCTTATGCTTGACTTCCTTCCTTCAATTTGTTGATTGCAATAACGTATTTTTTGCGGCCCATTCTTTTGAATGGGCTTTTTTTTATGGCCATTTTATGCCCAAAAGAAAAACCGGGGAATAAACCCCGGCATGTGTGCGGTAAAGAGCGCTGCGGTTATTCCAGCGCCTTGCTCATCCTGATGACCACCCGCCGATTACGCTCCCGCTCACTGGCTGAGGTGTTCAATGCCACATGGCGCCGTTCTCCATGGCCGGCGGCATGAATGCGCGTCGAATCAATGCCACTGGCGACAAAAAGCGCTTTCAAGGCAACCGCCCGCGCTTGGGAGACCTTTTGATTGACACTGCGACCACCGTAACTGTCGGTATACCCGTCAATCAAGACCAGCTCCACATCTTTGTCGTACTGCAAATACCGCTCCACCCTTGCCAACTGGGCTTTGGCGGTACGGGTAAGCTCGGTGCCGCCGGACTCATAAGTGAGCACCGTAAAGGCAATGTCATCAAAGTTATAAGGCAGCAACTGGGCCAGGCACTGCCTGAAATCCGCGTATTCATCCCGAAAATTAACCGATGACAATCCCACAGCAACCGTGCTTTGCTGGTTATTCCAGTCCTGATAGTAAAATGTTGGTTCCATGCCGCGCTCCAGCTCATTGAGCATCACCCACGCGGCTTTTTTGGGCACTTCGCCATTAAAGTATTTCTGATAATTCAAGGTGGTGATGGTTTTGGACGCCCTGCCGGGTTGCCACACTGGCGCATTGCTGAGCAAGGTGGCTCGGGTCACCGCATCCGGTTTTTGCCACATGTCCAAGGTGAATTGCAGGTTAAGCTCTTTGCCCGCCGTACTGGTGAACAGGGCCCGGCCATAGGCGGGAATGTCGTGTTCCAAGGTGCAAGCGATGGGTGAATTATGCAGCAGCCGCCATTGGGACTGCTCCAAAGACGCCACATAATGGCGCAACTCGGCATATGAATGCTGGGGCCATACGGCTAACAATGACAGGAAAAACAAGTTACGCCACATTGAATCAACTCGTCAGTTTTGGCTCGTATTAGTATTATCGGTGCCCAATCGCAGATCTTTAGCTTATAAAAGCAGCTATCGGGCATGACACCGATTTCTCAATTTAGCATAATAGCCGCCTTGCATTTAGCCAGAGGTACATCATGAGTCAGCCCGCGCAGAGCAATCAGCTCAAATATCGGTTTCGCGGCTATTATCCGGTCGTTATTGACGTAGAAACCGCGGGGTTCAACTGCGCTACAGACGCGTTACTGGAAATTGCCGCCACACTTTTGAAAATGGATGCTGACGGGCAATTGGTTATCGATCAAACATTGCATTTTCATGTGGAGCCGTTTGAAGGCGCCAATCTGGAACCCGAGTCCCTGGCATTTAACGGTATCGACCCCAATAATCCGTTACGTGGCGCGGTACCGGAAGACGACGCACTGAAAGCCATTTTCAAAGCGGTGCGCAAAGGCCTTAAAGACAGCGGTTGCCATCGCGCCATTCTGGTGGGACACAATGCCACGTTTGACCATAGTTTTGTGAGCAAAGCCATTGAGCGATGCGCCATCAAACGCTCGCCATTTCACCCGTTTGCCACCTTTGACACCGCCACCTTGGCTGGTCTGGCATTGGGGCATACCGTGCTGGCAAAAGCCTGTTCGTTGGCGGGCATCGCCTTTGACAACAAAGAAGCCCATTCCGCCCTGTATGACACCGAGCGCACCGCTGAACTGTTTTGTTATATCGTCAATCGCTGGAAAGCGCTGGGCGGATGGCCGGTGGAAGACAATCTTGAGTCTCACGATGAAGCGGTAGCCTAAAGGGCCTGCATCCCCGGTTTAGCCTGATGCGCCACACCGGGGATGGACAGGATCAACACTTACCCTTACGACTTACCCTTGCTGTTGCCAGAATTTGTCATCGCTATAAAGCTGATAAAGGCTTTCCGCCCGGGAGGTCAGCAACGTGGCAAAATTTGCCTGAGTCTCATCCAGCTGGCTGCTTTGGCGCAAGTTCTCGGCTTTCATCTGCCATGTCAGTGAAAAATAGCGCATGGCTTCCCTGGCATCCTTGGCAGCGCTGGCGGCCACATAATCCGCCGGTAAATCACCACCGATAACCCAATAGCTCGTTTTATTGGGAATGCTGGATTCCAGTTTCCACAATGCCACCCATGGCGCCAGATAACGGCACTCCTCGGCAAAAACCTTGGCAGGAACAATGCCCTTTTCCGCCAAAAAGCGATTGGCTTTTTGAAATTGCTCACGCACCCATTGATTGCGCTGTGCTTCTTCATGGGCATGATTGGCTGGAGTTGACTCGCTCATGGTACTTCTTCCCTCAAAAATGTTGTGTTGCCGTGTTGTGGCCATATTTTTTGTGCGGATGGAAAGCTATATTTCCAAATGCTTATTTATCAATCCACTCGTCCGCTTTGTTACGTCCGGTCACTGATGCTATCGTTCTGATCACAATATCACAAGAAAAAGCCCGGATTTGCGGGATCCTCACTCACAATAATCACTTCGGAGACTCACAGTGGCCGTATTTAATCACCCGTCTTATGACGAGCACGAACAGGTTATGTTTTGTCGCGATGAAGCCAGCGGTTTAAGGGCAATTATTGCGGTACACAATACCCGTCTTGGCCCGGCGTTTGGTGGCTGTCGTATGTGGAATTACCACTCTGATGATGAAGCACTTACCGATGTACTGCGCTTATCAAAAGGAATGACCTACAAAAATGCCTTGGCAGGACTGGCCATGGGTGGCGGGAAAGCCGTTATTATTGCCGACCCGGCAAATACCCATAACCGCGAAGCACTCTTTCGCGCTTTTGGGCGTTTTGTGAACCAACTGGGGGGCAATTATTATTCAGCTGAAGATGTGGGCACCTCTCCTGCCGACATCAAGATTGCCAGCGAAGAGACACCGTATGTGGCAGGGCTTGAAGGGAAAAGTGGCGACCCCTCGCCGTTTACCGCATTGGGCACTTACCTGGGGATCAAGGCGGCCGTCAAACATAAACTGGGGCGAGATGATCTCAACGGATTAAAAATCGCCGTACAGGGGATTGGTCATGTGGGGTACCACCTGTGCCGTCATCTACATCAGGATGGTGCAGAACTGGTACTGACAGATATCCACCAGCAGTCACTGGCACAGGTGGCCAAAGCGTTTAATGCAGTGACGGTGGCCCCCCAGGACATCTACCGTCAGGAGGTGGACATTTATGCCCCTTGCGCCCTTGGCGCCACCTTGAATGACACGACCCTGCCCCTGTTAAAGGCTAGCATTGTGGCAGGTTGCGCCAACAACCAACTGGCCGAGGCGCGTCATGGTGAGCAACTCAAGCAGATGGGCATTCTTTATGCGCCAGATTATGTGATCAACGCTGGCGGCATTATCAATGTCTCTTATGAAAGCAACTACGATGCCGCCCAGGCAACGGCTCACGTTGAGCGGATTTACCATACCCTGCTGAGCATTTTCCAGCAGGCGGATGCACAACAAAAAACCACTGCGGAAATTGCCGACACCATGGCACGTCACATCATCAACGCCTAAGGGCAAGCAATCCATCGTTGTAGCGGTACTGATTAACCCAGGCTTAATCAGTACCCATGGTGAAGCTGAAAAATCCGATCCGGCCCAAGGTTTCACCCATGCAACAGAAAGTTCATCCTGGCCCAATGGCATCCCTGCATTTTTTCTGCTTCACTTAACGCTATCGTCCCCCTGAGGGAGCCAAGAGGATGGTACGTTTCAGCTACAATGTGGCCCAGCATTTGCTGGAGCTGCAAGCCAGCGACTGGACCGGCATGGAGCGGTTATACGTGGATGGGGAGCTGGTTTCCCGCAAGTTCAGTTTTTCACCGCAAAGTGAACACCGCGTGCGGTTGCATAATGGTGACAGCTGCCGCTGCCAGTTGCTTTATGATCCCAACCGGGCGCAGACCCTGTGTCGCATTTACCATCAGGGCAAATTACTCACTAGCCTCAAACACACAGAACCCAGCCGTTTTTACAACGGTTACCAATTATTGCTGTTGGCAGGGCTTTCCTGTTTGTTACTGGCTTATCTGTAATCACTAAAAAGACACCGTTCCCGTCACAACCTTGGTTAACGACGGTTAAGCTTGTTCAGCAATGCCAGCAGCTGTAAGCGTTCGCCTTCATCGAGCTTATCAAGAAAACTGTCATTAACCCGTTCGGCTTCGCGGATTAAATCCGGCTCCATGGCCTTGGCCTGGGTGGTGAGGTAAATCAGAAAAGTGCGCCGGTTGTCTTCCTCCTGGTGGCGCACAATCAGCCCCAATCCCTGTAACTGGTCCAGCAAGCGAGTCATGGTGTAATTGGCAACACCGCAGCGCCGGGACAACTCCGTTTGGCTAATCCCCTCTTCCTGCCACAAGGCAAACAATACCGGCCAGAGTTTCAAATCAATCCGGTAGTGCTTCAAACGGCTATCCAGCGCATTTTGCAGCTCCAGGTTCAGGTGCGACACCAGATAGGCCAGACTTTCATTGCCGTTCAAACAACACCTCCTGCACGTCATGTCGGTTATGTTTATTAATACTACCATTCGCTGCATATTTCACTAGCAGCATTAGGTAATTTACCTTTATGAATATAAGAGACTATTGTTTTTTAAGCGAAAAGATTTTTAAGGCGGGAAAAGTGCCGGGTGAAAGCGGCATGATTACCGCTCACCCGGTGCAATGGTCATTAACCGTTGGCTTGCAACCACAGTTCCAATAAGGCTTCCAATGGATGCTTGGCCCGGAAACCCGATAACCGCTTAACCTGGCTGCGACAGGAGTAACCGGAGATGAGGATCTGCTCATGGGGGATACGATTCACCGCATCTTCCCAGGACATTTCATACAGGGCTTTAGAGCGCTCAAGATTTTCAATCTCATGGCCATAAGTTCCCGCCATGCCGCAACACCCCAGATTGATGGTCTCAAGCTCGGCACCAAAATGGCCAAAAATCTTCTGCCAATCTTTGGGGGTACCCGGTTTGGCGCTGGACTCGGTGCAGTGACTGAACCAGGTAAAGCGCTTGCCGCTGACAGGCAGTTGGGGCAATTGCGCCTGGTGTTGCAACAGCCATTCATTGGGCAGTTGCACCTCAAAATCACCGCGACCGGCCCCTAAGGCGTCGTTGTATTCATCCCGGTAAACCAGCACCAAGGCGGGGTCCACCCCGACCATGGGAATATCCAGCGCGGCCAGCTGATTAAGAAAATCCGCCGCCGTTTTGGCCGTTTTGGCAAATTTATCCAAAAAGCCCTTGATATGCGCCGGTTTGCCGTTGGGTTTAAAGGGCAGCAAGACAGGCTTGAAGCCCAGTTTTTCCACCAGCCTGATAAAGTGAAATACCAGCTCAGCATCGTAGAAGCTGGTGAATGGGTCTTGTACCACCAGCACGTATTGCTGGCGCTGCGCTTTGGGAATGGCATTCAATGCCGGCAAGTCATAACCCCGGCAAGGATGGGCATCCAGCATCTCTTTCAGGGTGGGCACGGACAATGCAGGCGCATCCACATAGCCCAGCGCTTTTTTTATCACCCATTTACTGAGGGGGTTTTGCGCCGCCAGATTGGTCAGTTTGGGCGCTTTTGCCATCAGCTGTACGGAGTCTTCAATACTGCCCACCAGATAATCCTTGGCCGGGCGCATGTAGCGCTGATAGTAAATGTTGAAAAACTGCGCCCGGAATTTGGGCACGTCCACTTTTACCGGGCATTGCCCTGAACAGGCCTTACAGGCCAGGCAACCTTTCATGGACTCCATCACTTCATGGGAATAGTCGTATTCCCGCGCTTTGGTAAGGGTGTTTTGCAACCGCTGCCACACACTTTGGGGTTTGGCCTTCACCAATGCAGGAATATCCACCCCTTCTGCCTGCAACAACCTTAACCATTCACGCATCAGGCTTGAGCGGCCTTTGGGAGAATGGATCCGATCGCCGGTCACTTTGAATGAGGGACACATGGGGGAAAAACGGCTGTAGTTAAAACACAGGCCATTACCGTTACAGTCCATGACATCCGGGAAAGCATCGCGCACATTCACCGGAATTTGCCGATCAAAACTGCCGCGCTTGGCGCTGTCCACGTTGTAGTGCATGGGGCCGCTGTTTTTCGGGGCCACCAATTTGCCGGGGTTAAGGCGGTTATCCGGGTCAAACAGGGTCTTGATTTCCTGCAGCTCGCCATAAAGCTCGTCGCCAAACACGGCCGGGCCGTACTCACCGCGCACCCCTTTACCGTGCTCACCCCACATCAGGCCGCCGTACTTGCGGGTCAAGGCCGCCACTTCATCGGATACCTGGCGCAATAGCCGCTCATCCTTGGGATCGCACATGTCCAGCGCCGGACGCACGTGCAAAACCCCCGCATCCACATGGCCGAACATACCATAGCGTAACTGGTGGCTGTCCAGTAATGCCCGAAACTCCATAATGTAATCGGCGAGTTTTTCCGGTGGCACGGCGGTATCTTCAGCAAAAGCGATGGGTTTGCGTCGCCCTTTGGCAGCCCCCAGCAATCCCACCGCCTTTTTGCGCATGGCATACACTTTGTTTATCGAGGGCAAGTCCGTGGTAAGCTGAAAACCCACCACGCCTTTTTCGCCGGCATCAATTTGCTGCTGCAACACCAGTGTCAGTTGTGTGGCCCGCTGCTGCACCTGGGCTTCATCACCGGCAAATTCCACCATGTTCAGGCCATCAATCACTTTGCCGGGCACATCTTCAATCAGCGCCGACACGGAATGCCAGATGATGTCTTCACGGGCAAGGTTCAGCACTTTGGAGTCCACGGTTTCCACCACGGTGGCGTTGGCTTTGACCAAATCCGGCGCATGGCGCAAGGCCGACTGGAAACTATCGTATTTCACGTTCACCAGCAAACGGCTGGAAGGCAATGGGGTCACATCCAGCTTGGCCTCGGTCACAATGGCCAGTGTGCCTTCTGAGCCGGTCAGAATGCGAGACAGGTTGAATGTGCCAAGATCATCACTCCACACGTGTTTCAAATCATAACCGGTCAAAAAACGGTTGAGTTTGGGGAAACGGGCTGCAATCAGCGGACGCTTTTCCCTGCATCGCCGGGCCACTTCGGCAATGATTTTTTGCCCAAGCGGCAATTTTTCGTTCATGATTGGGAGGGTATCGGCGGCCATGGCACCGCTGTCCAGCACACTGCCATCCACCAACACGCTGGTCAGCGCCAGTACGTGATCAGAGGTCTTGCCATACACCAAAGAGCCGGCACCGGAGGCATCCGTATTGATCATCCCCCCCAAGGTGGCCCGGTTAGAAGTGGACAAATCCGGGCTGAAAAACAGGCCGTGTGGACGCAGGGCATCGTTAAGGGCATCTTTGATCACCCCGGCTTCCACTCGCACCCAGCCTTCTTCTACGTTCACTTCCAGAATCCGATTCATGTGGCGGGACAAATCCATCACGATGCCATGAGTCAGCGCCTGGCCGTTGGTACCTGTGCCACCGCCTCTGGCGCTGAACACCACGGTTTTGAATTCGGGTTTGGCCGCTACTTTCAATGCCAGCTGTACATCCGCAGTATGGCGCGGATAAATCACCGCCTGGGGCAGAAACTGGTAGATGGAATTGTCGGTGGCCTGCGCCAGACGGGCGCTGTAACGTTTATCAATATCGCCGGAAAAGCCGGCTTGTTCCAGTGCTGCCAGATAATCCAGATAAACTGGCTCCAGTGCCTGCTGGTGGGATAACAAGGGTAACATTCCTTCACTCACTTTTATTGTGTGTTTTCGGGCCATTATAAACAAAAAGAAGCCGCTAAAAAGCGGCTTCTTTGAAGGTGTTAAGAATTTGTGAACTGCTTAACCCTGGGCTTCCGCCAGGTACAACCAGGTGTCAATCACGGTATCCGGGTTAAGGGAAACCGTATCGATGCCCTGTTCCACCAACCAGGCAGCAAAGTCAGCATGGTCGGAAGGACCCTGACCGCAAATCCCCACGTAAGCACCTTTTTTCTTGGCCGCCTTGATGGCCATGGCCAGCAGCGCTTTCACCGCTTCGTTACGTTCATCAAACAGATGGCTGATGATGCCTGAGTCACGGTCCAGACCAAGTGTCAGCTGGGTCAGGTCGTTGGAGCCGATGGAGAAGCCATCGAAGATTTCCAGGAACTGATCGGCCAAAATGGCGTTGGATGGCACTTCACACATCATGATGACACGCAAACCGTCTTTACCGCGCTCAAGTCCCTGCTCTTTGAGCAGTTCGATAACCTTGCGGCCTTCATCCAGGGTACGCACAAACGGGATCATCACTTCCACGTTTTTCAGTCCCATGTCGTTGCGCACACGCTTGATGGCATCACATTCCAGTGCAAAACAATCCCGGAAAGATTCAGACACATAACGGCTGGCGCCACGGAAGCCCAACATTGGGTTTTCTTCATCGGGTTCGTAAATGTCACCACCGATCAGGTTAGCGTATTCGTTTGACTTGAAGTCAGACATACGCACAATCACTTTCTTCGGATGGAATGCTGCCGCAATGGAAGCAATACCTTCGGCCAGACGGGCCACATAATATTCAACAGGTGATGCATAACCGGCAATCATCTCTTCGATTTCTGCCTTGAGCGCATCGTCCTGCTGATCAAATTCCAGCAATGCTTTGGGGTGAATGCCAATCATGCGGTTGATGATGAATTCCAGACGGGCCAGACCCACACCAGCGCTTGGCAGACGGGCAAAGTCAAAGGCGCGGTCAGGGTTACCCACGTTCATCATGATCTTCATGGGCAGCTCTGGCATGGCATCCACGCGGCTGGAAATCATGTCAAATTCCAGTTTGCCCTTGTAGATGTAGCCGGTGTCGCCTTCGGCACATGAAACGGTGACTTCTTCGCCGTTCTTGATGCGGTCGGTCACATCGCCACAACCCACAACCGCCGGCACACCCAGTTCACGGGCAATAATGGCGGCATGACAAGTACGGCCACCACGGTTGGTGACAATGGCGCTTGCGCGCTTCATGATGGGTTCCCAGTCAGGGTCGGTCATGTCGGTAACCAATACATCCCCGGGCTGGATTTTGTCCATTTCGTCCAGAGAGTGCAGCACTTTAGCTACGCCGGCACCCACTTTATGACCAATGGCGCGGCCTTCACAAATCACGTCGCCACGGGTTTTCAAGTGGTAACGTTCAATGATCTGCACATCTTCGCGAGAACGCACGGTTTCAGGACGTGCCTGTACAATGTACAGTTTGCCGTCATTACCGTCTTTGGCCCATTCGATATCCATCGGACGGCCATAATGCTTTTCAATGATCAAGGCCTGCTTGGCCAAGGCCATGACTTCATCATCAGTGATAGAGAACTGACGACGTTTTTCCTGGGCAACATCTTCGATTTTAACCTGTTTACCATGAGACTGGTCATCAGAGTAAATCATCTGAATAAGCTTGCTGCCGATGTTGCGGCGAACCACGGCCTGATGGCCAGCGGTCAAGGTTGGTTTGTGAACGTAAAATTCATCCGGGTTAACTGCACCCTGTACCACCATTTCACCCAGACCGTATGCGGAAGTCACGAATACCACGTCATCGTTACCTGACTCGGTATCAATGGTAAACATAACGCCTGAGGCCGCTTTATCAGAGCGTACCATGCGCTGCACACCGGCTGACAGTGCCACGCCACGGTGGTCATAGCCCTGGTGTACACGGTAGGAGATGGCGCGGTCGTTAAACAGTGATGCATACACATGTTTAATGGCAACCAATACGGCATCAAAGCCTTTCACGTTCAGGAACGTTTCCTGCTGGCCGGCAAAAGACGCATCCGGCATGTCTTCTGCTGTCGCTGAAGAGCGCACGGCAAATGAAGCGTCGGTGGTTTCTGCTGCTAATTTTTCATAGGCATCCCGAATCGCCTGTTCCAGTTCCGGCTGGAAGGGTGTTTCTATGACCCATTGTCTTATCTGTGCACCAACTTTTGCCAATGCATTGACATCATCAACGTCCAATGTGTCCAGAATGTCATATATCTTTTGGTTGACTCCGCTTTGCTCGAGAAATTGATTAAAAGCATAGGAAGTGGTCGCAAAGCCGCCGGGTACCTGAACACCGGCGTTGGCCAGGTTACTGATCATTTCACCAAGGGAAGCGTTCTTACCGCCTACCTTGTTGACATCATCCATGCCTAATTCCTGATACCAGAGTACATATTGCTGCACAGTTCTATCTCCGCAAGTTTATTTAAGTGGCCCTTCAAACTGGGGCTCAAGCATTTTACACTTCACAGAAATGAGCGTAAATGTATAATTTTGTTTGTAATTTAATTACTACATGAGGTAGGTATGGCACCAAAAGTGTATTATATTTCTGACGGAACAGCGATCACGGCTGAGGTGTTCGGTCATGCAGTGCTTTCTCAATTTCCCCTTAAATTTGATTCAGTTACGATTCCATTTGTGGAAACTACGGCTAAAGCTGAGGCCGTAAAGAAGCTCATTAATGATAGTTTTATTACAACAGGACGGCGTCCTTTGGTATTTCATTCCATCGTAAAATCAGAGATCCGGGACATCATTTATTCCAGCGAAGGGCTGGATTATGATTTTCTTAACACCTTTGTTGCCCCTTTGGAACAACAACTGGGGGTTCAAGCCATGCCCAGCATGCACCGCACCCACAGCATGTTAAATGCCAGTTATGATGCCCGTATTGAAGCCATCAACTTTGCCATGGAAAACGATGACGGCCAAACCCTCAAGCACATGGATGAAGCCGACATCATTCTGGTGGGCGTGTCCCGTTGCGGCAAAACGCCCTCAAGCTTGTACCTGTCCATGCAATTTGGCGTGAAAGCCGCCAACTATCCGTTCATTCAGGAAGACATGGATAACCTGAAACTGCCAGAAGTGTTGAAACGCAACAAACACAAACTGTTCGGCTTGACCATAGACCCGGCGCGTTTGCACGAAATCCGCGAAAGTCGCTTGGAAAACAGCCGTTATGCGTCAATGCGCCAATGCCGCATTGAAGTAAAAGAAGTGGAGATGCTCTTCAAAAAAGAGAAAATCCCCTACATTGACACAACCCACAAATCGGTAGAGGAGATTGCCACCAAAGTGCTGGATACCATTGGATTGGAACGCCACATGTTTTAGTTGTCTGTGGCGATTTAGTCTCACTTCCCAGCAGAAAACCGCTAAATCGCCTATTTCTTCCCGTTATGGGGTTACAGCACACGATTTGTCTGTCATTATGCTTTGCCAAGATGCATGATGGGTTATAATTCCGTGCATATCAGCTTATTAGCATTACCTTTTTGTGTTCCGGTAGTATGAATGACCATTAAAACAGACGAATTACGTTCCTCATTATTATGTAAAGTAATCTCACCGGCCCAGCTTTCATCTGAGTACCCGCTGACGCAGGAAGCTGCCGACTACCTGGTGCAGCAACGGGACGAAGTGGCCGCCATTATCGAAGGCGAAGATCCCCGTTTGTTGGTGATTATCGGCCCCTGCTCCATTCATGATCCACAAGCGGCCATGGATTACGCCAAGCGCCTGGCAAAATTGCATCATGAGTTGAAAGATGACCTGTGCATTCTGATGCGGGTGTATTTTGAAAAACCCCGCACCATTGTGGGCTGGAAAGGCCTGATTTCCGATCCGGATCTGGATGGCAGTTTCAGCCCCAACAAGGGCCTGCGCATGGCGCGGCAACTGCTGCAACAGATAACAGAACTGAAACTGCCCATTGCCACTGAGTTCCTGGATATGGTCAACGGCCAGTATATTGCCGATCTCATCACCTGGGGCGCCATTGGTGCCCGTACCACCGAAAGCCAAATCCATCGGGAAATGGCATCGGCACTGTCGTGCCCGGTGGGCTTTAAAAACGGTACTGACGGTAATGTCAAAATCGCCGTGGATGCCGTGCGGGCGGCCCGGGTACAGCACATCTTTTATTCTCCGGACAAAGACGGCTTCATGTCGGTTTACCGCACCCATGGCAACCCCTTCGGTCATCTGATTTTGCGCGGCGGCACAAGCCCCAATTACAGTGAAGCCCACGTTGCACAAGCAAAAGCGCAACTGGAAGCCGTGGGGATCCGCTCAGGTGTTGTCATTGACTTCAGCCATGGCAACAGTCAAAAGCAACACCAGAAACAACTGCAGGTGGCAGATGACATCATGTCTCAGCTACGCGCCGGCTCCCGCGCCATTGCCGGCATCATGGCGGAGAGTTTCATTGAGGAAGGCAATCAGCAGGTGATCCCGGGACAAGCACTGGTATATGGCAAAAGCATTACCGATGCCTGCCTTAACTGGGAAGACTCGGAAAAACTGATTTTCGCACTGGCTGACGCGGCAAAGGCCCGACGCCTAAAGCTTAACGACTGAGCTAACATACTTTTAAGCCCGGTTTATCCGGGCTTTTTAATGCAAGCCATGCCGCTGGCATGCATCTGTGCCCGCCTGGCACACCATTCCCGTGCCAACACAAGGTTTGCCTCTGCAGCAAGCCTCATCCCTTCCCTCGTCTCCACGCCCTTGGTGACAGGGCTGAACCACACTTTCACACACAAAAAACAGTTAAAAGACTGATAATTCAACGTTTTAAACATATCTACTGATATTTATTAGACTTTAGTATAATGCTCCGCAAATTGTTAAGGAGTTTTATCATGCCAGACACGTCACCGGGTGCCCTGCAAACCAATTTGTCAGCAAGGGGCATCAACAATGCCCAACAACACATCATTTGCCAACGAATGCAACGTTCCGAATCCCGGGTCGTCAAAGTGGTATTCCCCAGCATCACCAATCACCACAACACCCTGTTTGGCGGTGAAGCCTTGGCCTGGATGGATGAAACCGCCTTTATTGCCGCCACCCGCTTTTGCCGGAAAACCATTGTCACCGTCAGCTCTGATCGTATTGATTTCAAAAAGCCCATTCCTGCCGGCACCATGGCAGAATTGATTGCGACAGTCATTCATGTGGGTAACACCTCGTTAAAGGTGGAAGTGAACATCTTTATTGAATCCATGGATAAGGATTTACGGGAACATGCAATTCGTGGCGTATTCACCATGGTGGCTGTTGATGAGGCACAAAAACCCACCCAAGTGCTCACCGATGATCTGTTTACACTGAGCCAGGATGACTTGAGCTGATATCCGGCTACCATGACAATTTTTTGTAGATGGGCGTCACATTATGGTGTACGCCCCATTGTGTTATAAAATCGTCACAACTTGATAAAGCAATAGGATCTAAGCCGCAATTTCTGTTACAGTGTATGCACTTACATGTGCGTACACTGAAGAAGAACGGCCATGAAGCCAGAAAATCTCAATATTATTATTGCCGATGATCACCCGCTGTTCCGTAATGCCTTGCGCCAGGCGCTGATGCCCTGCTTCAACAATACCCAATGGTTTGAAGCCGACAGTGCGGATGCCCTGCAACAGTTGCTGGATGCGCCTCAACCCAATTACGACTTGGTCTTGCTGGATTTGCAGATGCCGGGTTCCCACGGCTATTCCACACTGCTGCATCTGCGTGCCCACTATCCAGAGCTCCCGGTGATTATCATTTCAGCCCATGAAGATAACATGACAATCAGCCGGGCCCTGCATTATGGCAGTGCTGGATTCATTCCCAAATCCGCCTCAATGGAAACCTTTACCAACGCCATTGGCGATGTGATGAAAGGGGATGTTTGGTTACCTGACGGCGTGGAGTTGCAGGAAATCAATGACGAAGATAACACCGACAAAATGGCCGGGAAGTTGTCAGAACTGACGCCACAGCAGTATCGGGTATTACAGATGTTTGCCGAAGGCCTGCTCAACAAACAGATTGCTTATGATCTCGGTGTCTCGGAAGCCACCATCAAAGCACACGCCACGGCGATTTTCCGTAAACTTGGCGTACGTAACCGTACGCAAGCAGTGATTGCCTTGCAGCAACTGGGCATGGAAAAAAACGAGCTTTGATGGGCATCAGGCTATTAGCCAAATAAAAAGGCAGCTTGCGCTGCCTTTTTATTTGGCTTTAATTTACAGACGTAGCAAATTGCCCGTGGTAACACGTAGCGGCATCACCGGCCGCATTCACCAGCAAAGGCGCACGCAGTGTCTTGATTCATCTATGTTTTTCATCCATAAGCTGTAAATGCTTGGCGTGAAAACGCAGATGGGATTCAATAAAGCTGGCAATAAAATAATAGCTGTGGTCATAACCGGCATGCAGCTGGTAATCGAGCGCTACCGCTGCATTTTGCGCCGCCATCACCAGGGTTTCCGGCAACAGTTGCTCCGCCAGAAACGGATCGTCATCGCCCTGATCGACTTTCAATGGCAACGCCGGTGCTCCCGCGTTTAAAAGCTCAACCGCATCGTATTGTTTCCAACTGTCACGGTCATCGCCCAGATAAGCGGCAAACGCTTTTTGGCCCCATGGACATGCCATCGGGTGGCAAATGGGGGCAAAAGCACTGGCGCTGACGTAACGCCCAGGATGTTTCAGGGCAATGGTTAACGCGCCGTGTCCGCCCATGGAGTGCCCGGCAATGGCCCGTTGACCGTTAACGGGAAAATGCTGCTCCACCAATGCCGGCAACTCGGATGCCACATAATCATGCATTTGATAATGCTTGTGCCATGGTGCCTGGGTGGCATTAAGGTAAAACCCGGCGCCCAGCCCCAGGTCATACGCCCCATCCGGCGCATCGGCTACCCCATCGCCCCTTGGGCTGGTATCCGGGCAGACAATGGCCATGCCCAATACCGCGGCAATGCGCTGCGCTCCGGCCTTTTGCATGAAATTCTCATCACTGCAGGTTAGCCCCGATAACCAGTAAAGCACCGGCACACGGTTAACCACTGCCTGCGGTGGCAGGTAAATGGCAAAGCGCATGTTGCACTTGAGCACGGCAGAATAATGCTCATACTGTTTATGCCAACCGTCAAATACCTTATTGCTACTGATATGTTCCAGCATGAAGCCTCCGCTCAATAATGAATGACGCTGCGGATGCTCTTGCCTTCATGCATCAATGTAAAGGCATCATTAATCCGCTCCAGTGGCATGGTATGGGTAATAAAGTCATCCAGTTTGAACTCTCCGGCAAGATAACGCTCCACAATGCCCGGCAACTCGGAGCGGCCTTTCACGCCGCCAAAGGCCGAGCCGCGCCACACCCGGCCAGTGACCAACTGGAACGGACGAGTGGAGATTTCCTGTCCGGCCCCCGCCACACCAATAATCACCGATTCGCCCCACCCTTTATGGCAACATTCCAGCGCCGAGCGCATTACATTCACATTGCCAATGCACTCAAAGGAGTAGTCCACGCCGCCGTCGGTGAGATCCACAATCACCTGTTGTATGGGTTTGTCGTAATCCTTGGGGTTGATGCAATCAGTGGCCCCCAGCTTTTTGGCCAAGGCAAACTTGCTTTCGTTGATGTCAATGCCGATGATGCGCCCGGCATTGGCCATGGTGGCGCCGATAATGGCCGACAACCCAATGCCGCCAAGGCCAAAAATGGCAACGGTGGCACCGGCTTCCACTTTGGCGGTATTCATCACGGCACCCATGCCTGTGGTCACGCCACACCCCAGCAAACAGATCTCTTCCAACGGTGCGGTCTTGTTGACCTTGGCCAGTGAAATCTCGGGCAATACCGTGTATTCAGAAAAAGTGGAACACCCCATATAGTGGTAAATGGGCTGGCCATCTTTATAAAAACGGGTCGTGCCATCAGGCATCAGCCCTTTGCCTTGGGTTTCTCGTACCGCCTGGCACAGATTGGTTTTACCGGATTTACAGAATTTGCATTCACCGCATTCTGCGGTATAAAGCGGAATGACATGATCCCCCACCGCCACACTGGTTACGCCGTCGCCAATCATCTCCACAACGCCGCCGCCTTCATGCCCCAGAATCGCCGGGAACACCCCTTCAGGATCGTCACCGCTCAGGGTAAAGGCATCGGTATGACATACCCCGCTGGCCACAATGCGCACCAGCACCTCCCCGGCTTTGGGTAACATCACATCCACGTCTTCCATGGTCAGCGGCTGGCCTGGCCCCCAGGCAACAGCGGCTCTGGATTTGATAAATTGTGCGGTCATGGTTTGCTCCTTTGTGACATATGATTGCGCTTTTACTTAAGCTTTCCATTGTATTTATTTCGCATACAGGGATAATCTAGCCAGCAGACAAATGACTTTTACGAATATGTAATAATGAAGCAATGGGAAGGGATTTGTGAATTTATCGCTGTGGCCGAGAGCCAGAGCTTTACCCAAGCGGCAACACGGCTGAACATCTCTACAGCGCAGGTAAGCCGCCAGATCACCGCATTGGAAAAACGTCTTGCCACCAAATTGTTTTACCGCACCACCCGTAAAGTCACCCTCAGTGAAGAGGGATTACTTTATTACCGCCACTGCCGCGCCCTGCAGGATGGTATTGAAGAAGCCGAACGCGCCCTTGGGCGACTGAAACAGGAACCCCAGGGATTACTGCGGCTCACCGCCCCGGTCACCTATGGTGAACTGTTCGTGCTGCCGCTGCTCAATGATTTTTTGCAGCAGTATCGCCAGCTGCAACTGGAGCTGGAATTGACCAATAAAACCCTGGACTTAATTGAAGGCGGTTTTGATTTGGCCATTCGCCTAGGCAACCTGAATGACTCCACCTTGATGGCGCGCAAACTCACTTGTCGGCGTAATTATGTGTGTGCCAGCCCGCAATACTTGGCGCGCTATGGGGTGCCTCACAGTTTGTCTGAATTGCAACACCACCAATGCTTGGTGGGAAATCACCCTTACTGGCGCTTTAGCGAGCAGCGACAGGAGCGCACCTGGCGGGTATCTGGCCGTTTGCAATGCAACTCGGGGATTGGCCTGCGGGATGCAGCCCGCAAAGGACTGGGGCTCGTGCAATTGCCGGACTATTATGTGGCAGAAGACTTGCGCCAAGGCGCATTGGTGGCGGTACTGGAGCCCTATCGCGCGGCACCTGAAGGGGTGTGGGGAATTTACCCGCAAAACCGTCATCTATCCCCCAAGGTCAGCCTGTTACTTGACTGGTTACAACAACGGCTAAGCAGCAAACCTGCCGTGGCAAACCCCGACGCCACCGACTAGGGGCAATTGAATGGCGAGGTCAAGTCATCCATTGCCACCGCTTGTTTTCCCGTCATCCATCCCATTATTTGCTTAAAACCGCCTCTTTTTATGGGCCGGAAATTATTGAACTTAACTGTCCAGAGACGATGCAGGCGCGCTGCCTTTGGGCAAACGCAACACAAAGGTAGCACCATGCTGGCCGCTTGCCAGGTAAATCTGCCCCATCAGGCATTGGGTTACCCATTGATGCACCAGGTGCAACCCAAGGCCAGTATGCTGTTTGGCCCGATTGCTGGTCACGAAGGGATCAAAAATATGTTCCCGCAGTTCCGCCTTAACCCCCTTGCCGTTATCGGTCACCATCAGCTCCACGAAATCGCCCGTCTGTTGAGCCGAGATGGTCACGGAGCCGTTAAGGGTGCTCTCATCAAACGCATGCTCCACCGCATTGAGCAACAGGTTTTGTAGCACCTGAGATAAAATACCCGCCTGTGACCACAGGCGCAGCTGCGGGTCGATATTATTAATTAACCGAATGCCGCGCTTCTTGAACAGGGGCGTGAGCCCGTTGAACAGGTCTGTCACTATTTCACTGACGATGCATTGCTGGATCTCATCGGCAGCCCGGGCCAATGTCAAACGCCGGAAACTTTTAATGATGATATTTGCCTGGGTGAGGTTTTTCTCCGCCAGCTGCAGTCCGGTTGCGGAATGCTGTAAGAACTGTGTCATGGCCCCTTTGGTCAGTCCTTTGTCCATGGCCGACTGCAATTGCCCCAGTTGAGCGCTAACATCACTGACCGCCAGCTGGGCACCGCCGATGGGGGTATTGAGCTCATGGGATATGCCGGCCACCATCATACCAAGGGATGACAGACGCTTGGACTCCGCCAAATCATTTTTTAACATCTGTTGCTGCTTGAGGGTATTATCCAGCAAACGGTTCACCCGTTGTAATTCAGCCATTTCCTGTTGCAAACGCCCCGCCATTACCAGCAAGCTGGAACGAGACTGGTAATCCCGGATCACAAAAGCGCTGCCCAGCAGTACAATCACCATGGCCACTACGGCCGCGGGGATCACGGCATCGCGTTGTATGGCAGACATCATGGCTGCCGGTGTGGTGGCCAGCAAGGCAAACTCCCGGGCGGGCACCACACCACCGGACTGACTGATGGGAATATGTTGAAAACTGAACAGCTGCCCCTTGTGCATCTGCCCGACCAAACTGCGGTTATGCTGTAATAACGCCCACATGCCCGGTAATTGTTGTGCCAGATTCAACTGCGGTTGCTGCAGATCTTGCCCCCAACACATATCCTCATCCGGATGCACAATCCAGTAGCCGCCGGCATTGCTGAGTTGCAGTTGGGCATCCTCCTGGCTGAGCTGGCCTATTTTTTCCAGCACCGGCCCCAGGTTGTAATTGATGATCAGCAAGCCACTGCGTAGCCCATCCTGCCCGCCGGTACGCATGGAAATGCGGATGGTCGGTTCAAAGGGCACCACCACCCGCTGGTGCTCAATGTTAAGATCCAGCGGCGAAATGTATTGCTGGGGCGGTGCAACCTTCATGCCTTCCACAAAGTAGTAGCGATTAGCTTTGGGTTGCAGCTCTTCGGCCGGCACAATGAATGGACGCCCGGCCTGCACCTTCACCCTGACCCGCTCCATGCCGCTGTCATCCAGCCAGCGCAGCTGTAAAATGTCGTTAATCACCTTGCCGTATCGCACGAATACATCGGCAACCACAGCCGGATTAACCGGCGTGTCCTTGCGCAGACTGTCCATGAAAAGCCCGTTGCTACTGATAAGGCGCATCACGTCTTCCAGCTCCGCCAGCTCCTGATACAGCAGCAAACTGGCATGGTTCAGCACCTCACTATGGGCAGAAACCAGCGCGCGGTTTTTATCGGACATCTGCAGATGGTAAATGGTTATCCCCGAAAGGAGCGCCAACACCAGCACGATTGCACTGACAAATACGCTTTTAACACGTAACTTGGTTAGGGCTGCCGTACTGTTCATTTCTGGTGTCCATCAGTGCCTTTAGTGATATGAGTAAGATAGGTCAGTAATGCCGGTAACTCCATAGGTTTGGCAAACCAATATCCCTGGCCGAATTCACAGCCCAAGGCTTTCAGGGCTTGCACCTGACTGGCGTTTTCAATGCCCTCGGCAATGACGGCATAATGAAAGCGTTTGCCAAGCCGCACCACCAAATCCACAATGGGCTCGCCGCCCCACTCTTCAGCCAAGGCATCAATAAAGCTTTTATCGATTTTCAAATGGGTCGCCGACAATTTGGTCACGTGCTGCAACGATGAGTAGCCGGTGCCAAAATCATCAATGCTCACCTTAATCCCCTTGTTAATCAGGTTTTGCAGCAAGGGTTTTACATGTTGGTAATCCTGCATGGTTTGCGATTCGGTAATTTCGATTTCCAGCCACTGCAGCAGCTGCGGCTCCTTGCTGCAGATGCTATCCAGTTCATCCATGAAGAAAAGATCGTCCAAATCGCTGCTGGTCACATTAAAGGAGATGGGCATGGGGAATCCGGCCTTCAGCAACTGCTTGATAGCACTCACCGTCAGGTGCAGCACATGCAGGTCCAGTTTGTTGATAAGCCCTGACATCTCTGCCACCGGCACAAATTTAGCCGGGGAAATGTAACTGCCATCGGTTTCCCGCCAGCGGGCCAGCGCTTCCAATCCCACCACTTGGCCGTCACTGAGCCTCACCTTTGGCTGAAACATCAACACCAAACGCCCTTGCTCAATGGCGTTGTTCAACCCTTGCATCAGTTGATGGCGCTCCAGGATGCTACTGAGATATTGAGGGTGGTAGTGGGTCAGCAATTGGTGCTCCCGCTGCGATTGCAACAAGGTGGAGTCCATCATGTGCAACAACTCCCGGCCGCTGATGGCCGTGAGTTCGCATAACGGCATCAGCGCAACGTTAACCTCGGCATGCAGCTGGATGTTATCGGTGACTATCTTGAAATGGTTAAGCCGGGCCATCATGGACGTTGACGGCAAATCCGCACTGTCAAGCAACACAATGAAGCAGCTGCCACTGACTCTGGCAATCACCCGCTGCGACCTGAACCTTTGTTGCAATTTGCGATGAAATTGCTGCAAAAAACCATCAAGAAACGGACTTGCCACACTCAAGACCAACTCTTCGAACTCTTTGATGTTAAGCGCCACCAGCACGCTGTGATAGCGCTCACTGGCGGGCAGATTGTCCAGGTGGCGCGTCAGCCAGGCCCGGTTGGGAATATGCAACTGGGGATCAAAGTAAGCCAGCTCGGACAAACGATTGCACAACACGATGTTATTAAACCCGTTATGCACGTTTTCACTGAAGACCTGCAGCAGATTGATATGATATTGGCTTAAGGGCGCTTCCGACTCCACGATGATGATATAACGATGGGCCTTGTTCTTGTCGGTGTCGAAATACAGCACACTGAAACGATCCGAAAAATGGTGCTGCTTATCCGTAATGGCCCGGGTAAGTAATGGTTTTAGCAGTGTTTGCAGTTCATCTGGAAATTGCTTCAGCATGGGGGCGCCATCATGGTTATCCAGCGCAAACACCCCGGCACTGCTGACAATCTGCAAGTCGTCCAGTGATGCGTCATTGCCGCTACGAGCACAAATAATGCCGCCGCGGGTCATCCCAATCAACTGGCCGATTTCATTCAACAATATCCGGCAGAAATCTTCGATATTGGTAACGCGAGACAGTTGTTTGGAGGCTTCCACCAGCAGATTCAGCCCTCGGCGCGCCTTGTCCAGTTCGTTGTAGGCATTCCAGGTACGGATGTTGGATGCCACGACGGTTCGCAGTTTTTCAGAGGAGAGATCCGCCTTGTTCCAGTATTCGTCAATATCGTAACGTTTCATCACGTCATTAAACGGGGCCATTCCCGGCTGGCCGGTCAGCAAGACAATGCGTAACGCGTTATCACCCAGCACTTGGCGAATGGTGTCAATCAGGCGCAAACCGGCATCATCATCTTCCATCACCACATCCAGCAGCACCACGCTCAAATCATCTTCGGTGGCCAGCAATTCTGCCGCGGCGGTGGCACTGGGAGCGGTGAGCATTTCAATGGGACGGCTTTTCACCATGTAACCGTTCAAGGCATGGGACAGGCTCGCCTGATAGGTGGCGTCATCTTCCACACTCAAGACTTTCCAGGGGGGGAGTTGCCCATCACTTTTAGGGGGCGTTTCATCAGGGGCAAACAGAAACAGTTCTTCTTCCATGATAGGTTTCCTGAACATCCTTGCAGGCACATGGCAGTCAAAAAATGGTCCTGCCAGCCCCTGTGGGCAATTAATGGGGAGTTAAATTAACCATAGTCAAAAACCTGCCATCAGCCAGTATAAATATCGTTTTGTTACTCATTTCATTAAAAAAATTGTCGCATCTTGCCATGTTCCCGGGATGTGGCCACCGGTGATGTCCTTATCATTTTTTGGGGTTTTGCCTCCCTTAAGCGATTGTTAAGTTACAACCGCAATACTTTGCAGCGTCAAATGGTTAACTTGTATATCAATTATGCCTTCATACACGCTGTCTTTTCATCATTGGTTGTATCGGCATCTGTTACTACCGACGCTTGCCGGTTTACTGTTGTTGATGGTGTTGCATCTATTGAAGATAGACCTGCAACTGACACAGTGGATTTTTCAGTGGGAAAGTAACGCCACCACTTGGTCATTACGGCACAATTTCTTTTTTGAAGAGGTGCTGCACAATGGCGGTCGGCATCTGGTCACCCTGCTGGCGCTTATCTTGCTTTGTGCCATTATCGCCAGTTTCAGCAAGCCCTCGCTGGCACACTGGCGTAAGGATCTGTTACTGCTGTTTGTGAATGTGGCCCTGTCAATTTTGCTGGTGCGTTTTGCCAAGGAATATAGCAATGTCAGTTGCCCATGGGATCTGCTGCAGTTTGGCGGCAATAAACCTTGGGTGCCCTTCCCTGACAGCCTGTTTTCGCCGCTCTCCCTGGGCCAATGTTTCCCCGGGGGACATAGCAGTGGCGGTTTTGCCTGGGTGGCACTGTATTATTTTGCCCGTCAGCAACTGCCGCAACGGCGTTTTCAGTTGTTAGCCTTTGCCTTGGTGCTAGGGGGGGTATTTGCCTTTTGCCAAGAACTGCGCGGCGCGCATTTCCTGAGTCATGACTTGAGCAGCTTGCTGATCAGCTGGGTGGTGGCAACCTTGGGCTATGGCCTGGCATACCGCCCTTGGCAGCAAAAAGCGCTGGCAGCGCCATTGGCCGCCAGTCAGGCTATGCGCGTTTGACCAATCCCGATATCAACGCCCGCAACGCTGCGGGCTTGATCATTTTCGGCATGTAATGGTATCCCCGCCGCTCCACATCCTCTATCAGTGCCTTGTTGGTGTTGGCCGTGATCAGGATGCCTGGCAGTTTTTCGCCATATGAGGCACGAATTGCATCCATGGCATCCACACCATTGCAATCATTGTCCAGATGATAATCGGCCAATACGATATCCGGCGCCATGCCTTTTAGCCCCAGTTTGATGCGGGCATCGCTAATGTCACTGGCACACACCACCTCGCATTGCCAACGGGTCAACAGGCTCTCCAGCCCTGCCAGAATGCTTTCCTCGTTATCGATGCAAAGCACTTTTACCCCGGTCAGGGTGCGGAAGGTATTGGAAATGCTACGGGGCTTCACCACCGCGCGGCTGTTGCCCCTGGGCACCACGATGGAGAAGACAGAGCCTTTTCCTTGAATGGATGAAACCTTGATGTCATGCTGCAGCACTTTGCCGATGCGATCGGCAATCGCCAGCCCCAGCCCTAGGCCGTTCACGCTTCTGCTTTGAGGATTGTTCAGCCGTTTGAACTCGTGAAAAATCTCATTCAACTGGCTGCTCTCGATACCGCAGCCGGTATCCAGCACCTGAATTTCCAGCCCCGCAGGCCGGTGGCGACACCCCAGCAGCACCCGCCCACCTTTGGCATAACGAAAGGCATTGGTCAGAAAGTTCTGGATGATGCGCCGCAACAATGATGGGTCGGAATTGACCGTCATGTGACAGGCAACCGCCGAGAAGTGTATTTGGCTGTCTTTGGACATGGCGTCAAATTCCACCGCCAGCCCGCCCAGGATCTCGGAGATGGCAAAATCCCGCCGATTCACCTCCACCTTACCGGAATCCAGCCGGGAGATGTCCAGCAAGTCAGTCAGCAATTCCCCGGCGGTTTTCAGTGAGCTGTTGATATGCTCTAGCGTCATGCGCACATCCTGCTCAAGATTGGGATGCTGGCTCAACGACGCGGTAAACAAGCGGGCGGCATTCAAGGGTTGCATCAAGTCATGCCCCACTGCGGCCAAAAACCGGCTTTTGGAGGCGTTGGCCATCTCTTCATGGGCTTTGGCATCCAGCAACTGGCTGTTCAACTGCACCAATTCATAAGTGCGCTCCCGCACCCGGGCCTCCAGATTTTCATTGGACTCCTGCAATGCCTGCTGCTGCAACCGATACTGGGTGATGTCGGTAAAGGTCATGACAAAACCGCCATCGGGCATGGGGTTTCCCTGAATTTTAATGACCTTGCCATCTTTGCGCTGGCGCTCAGACATGTGGGCGGAGCCATTACGCATGTGCCGCATGCGTTTTTCCACATGCTCCTCAATGCTGCCGATGCCGCAATATCCCCTGGCCGCATTAAAACTTATCACTTTGGCAATGGACATTCCCGGCTGCAAAAAATCCTGCGGATAACGGTAAAGCTCCTCATAACGATAATTCCAGGCCACCAGGTTAAGATCCTTGTCCACCACGCTCATCCCTTCATTGGCATGTTCAATGGCCGCCCGCAACATGTCCTGGCTGAGCAGCACCTGCGATGAAGCGTCATCCACCAGACTGAACACCTCATCCAGCGCCAAATCCCGCCCTTCCAGTACCGAGTCCATCACCACCGCCGCACTGGAAGCGCCCAACACCCCGGCCAGCATATGCTCGGTATGGTTGATAAGCGCCGTTGAGGCCGACTTGTTCCAGCTGTCGCTGCGCACCGCTTCCGGCGAAAAACGTGAAAAACTCTCATACGCCCGGGTGGGGCTGACAAAACGGCTGGCGAGGATCAGCAAATCCTGCTGGCTTATCTGCACGCCGCGGCGATTGCCACTGCTGCGTAATTCACCCGGAGTGACAAAGGCGCTGGCCTGAATGCGCTCCACCACCCCGGCGCGAAACCAGAGAGAGCCCAGCATGTAACCGATGAAATTCACCACCAGGGCACTGAGAATATCCACCACCTGGGGGGACACATTGGTAAACACGTAAAGCCCGGACGTGAACAAGTCACCGCTCACGGCAGCATGCCCGAACAGCAAGATGCCCCACACCCCAAAGCCCATGGCCATCCCCAAAAACACCCCGGCCCGGTTACCCCGTTTCCAGTAAAGCCCGCCCAACAGTGCCGGCAACAGCTGGGCAAAGGCGCCAAAAGCCAGCATGCCCATGTGAGACAAGGATTCATTATCGGCAAAGCACAAAAAGGCGATGTAGCCAAAAGAGACAATCAAGATAATGGAGATGCGGCGCACATAGAGCAGCTGATTGGAAAACTGGCTGAAGTTACTGCGTTTTATCTGCCCGGTTCTGAGCAGCACCGGCACTAGCCATTCATTGGAAATCATCACGCTAATGGTGACAACCGCCACAATCACCATCCCGGTGGCCGCCGACAGGGTGCCCAGCATGGCAACCACCGCCAGCCAGTGGTTATTCATGGATAACGGCAGATTAATCACATAGGTGTCGGCGGGCACCGCATCCCCCAGCAGCAATGAGCCTGCCAGTGCCATCGGCCCCACAAACAAACCAAACAATGCCAGATACAGCGGGAACACCCAGCGGGCGCGCCTCAGGCTTTTATCACCATGGGCTTCCACCACCATCACGTGGAACTGCCGCGGCATACACAAAAATGCCGCCATGGTGACCAGTAATTCCGGCACCACATATTCCAGGCGCATATTGGGTTCGCGAAGAACGCCGGCATCACTGGCCTGCTGCCATAAGTCGCCAAAGCCACCAAACACCCCGAAAACCACCACCACGCCAATAATCAAAAAGGCGGAAAGCTTAATCAGGGATTCAAAGGCGATTGCCAGCATCATGCCGGGATTGTGTTCGGTAGCATCCAGTTTGCGGGTGCCAAACAATATGGCAAAAAACGCCAGCCAAACACTGATCAGCAACGCCAGCCAGGTGCCGTCAAAGGCCGCATCCTTGGCCTGAAACAAATTAAGCCCATATACCATGGCCTTAAGTTGTAACGCGATATAGGGCAATATGCCGAACAGGGCAATCAGGGTCACAATCACCGCCAGCGGCTGGGATTTGCCATAACGGGCCGCTATGAAATCCGCCACCGAGGTGATGTTTTGCTCCTTGGAGACAATGACCATTTTGCGCAGTAAGCTGAATCCCAGCAAAAACACCAGAATCGGCCCCAAAAAAATGGGCAAAAATGACCAGAAATCCTGCGCCGACTGGCCCACCATGCCAAGAAAACTCCAGGAAGAGCAGTAAACCGCCAAACTCAGGGCATAAATCCAGTTATGCAGTTTTTTGGTCAAATTACCGAACCAACGCTCAGCACCCCATGCCAGCAGGCATAACAAACACACATAACAGATGGCGATAATGGCCACGAACATTGTCAGATTCATTGGTAATTCTCTTACTGCCCTGCAGACCTCACTGTCCTCAGTCCGTACTAGCCTACCCCAGTCGTTCCAAAACACCAAGGCTGTAACAACCTGCTGTTTACTTTATGTTTACACGCACGGTTTCAGCCGCTGAACATGATCATTGTGCGGTATTTTCAGCAGCGATTACCCCCTGCCATTTTTGAATATAAGATTTTGATAATTAAGGTTAATTTTTATCTAGACCAATGTCTAATAGTGGCAAAACCTTGTTGCAACCCATACTTTGCCCCATGTCATAAAACAACGGGAAGTATCCATGAGCAACCAGAAAGACATTTATAAAGTGCCCGCAGCTATTGCTTCCGATGCGCTGATCAACGACGAGCAGTACAAAAAGATGTATCAGGAGTCTGTTGTCAATCCAGAAGGATTCTGGCGTGAACACGGTCAACGTATCGACTGGATAAAACCCTATACCCAGGTTAAACACACCTCTTTTGATGATCACAATCTGTCCATCAACTGGTTTTATGACGGCACACTCAACGCCTCGGTTAACTGTCTGGACCGGCACCTTGGGCAACATGCCAATCGCCCCGCCATCATTTGGGAAGGGGATGATGCCAAAGAGCAGCAAACCCTGACATATGGCGAGCTGCATACCGAAGTCTGCAAATTTGCCAATGCCCTGCGCAGCCAGGGAGTACGCCGCGGCGATGTGGTCACCATTTACATGCCCATGGTACCGGAAGTGGTAATTGCCATGCTGGCCTGTGCCCGTATCGGCGCCATCCATTCGGTGGTATTTGGCGGTTTCTCTCCCGACTCCATCGCTTCTCGCATCAAGGACGGCCGCTCCAAAGTGATCCTCACCGCCGATGAAGGGGTGAGGGCCGGACGCACCATTCCCCTCAAACACAATATTGATGAAGCGCTGGACAAGCCAGAAGTCACCACCGTGGAGAAAGTGATTGTATTAAAACGCACCGGTGGTGCCATTAACTGGCAAGCAGGCCGGGATGTCTGGTGGTCATCACTGACCGACACCGCATCCGAATTTTGTGACGCCGAAGAGATGGGGGCGGAAGACCCCCTGTTCCTGCTTTACACCTCAGGCTCTACCGGCAACCCCAAGGGCGTGCTGCACACCACCGGCGGTTATCTGGTTTATGCCGCCATGACCCATGAATACGTGTTTGACTACAAACCCGGCGAAATATACTGGTGCACGGCTGATGTGGGCTGGATCACCGGTCACAGCTACATGGTGTACGGGCCGCTGGCCAATGGGGCAACCGTGCTCATCCATGAAGGGGTGCCAAACTGGCCCACCCCCGCCAGAATGGGCGAAATCATTGACCGTCATCAAGTCAACATCCTGTATACCGCTCCAACGCTCATCCGGGCCCTGATGGCGGAAGGCAAAGAGCAGTACG
This sequence comes from Shewanella mytili, assembly GCF_046765975.1. Taxonomy (NCBI): domain Bacteria; kingdom Pseudomonadati; phylum Pseudomonadota; class Gammaproteobacteria; order Alteromonadales; family Shewanellaceae; genus Shewanella; species Shewanella mytili. The sequence continues at coordinate 57,262 of NZ_JBKOUD010000007.1, forward strand.
ACAACTACAAGGGCGACTCCCTGCGCATTATGGGCACCGTGGGGGAACCCATCAACCCGGAAGCCTGGCGCTGGTATCATGATGTTATCGGCCATGGCCATTGCCCCATTGTGGATACCTGGTGGCAAACCGAAACCGGCGGCATGTTGATAACGCCGTTACCCGGCGCCACGGATACCAAACCCGGCTCGGCCACCCGACCATTTTTTGGCGTACAACCGGCACTGGTGGACAACAATGGCACCATCCTTGAGGGAGCAACCGAAGGCAATCTGGTGATCTTGGATTCCTGGCCGGGACAGATGCGCACGGTTTATGGCGATCATGAACGCTTTATCCTGACCTACTTTAAAACATTCCGCGGCATGTACTTTACAGGTGATGGCGCCCGCAGGGATGAAGACGGTTATTACTGGATCACCGGTCGCGTGGATGATGTCATCAACGTCTCCGGTCACCGCTTGGGCACGGCAGAAGTGGAAAGCGCGCTGGTCGCCCATGATCTGGTGGCAGAGGCCGCAGTGGTGGGGTATCCCCATGACATCAAGGGACAAGGCATTTATGCCTATGTGACCCTGATTAAGGATGCAGAGCCTTCAGAGGCGCTCCGGCAAGAATTAAGGCAGTGGGTACGCAAAGAGATTGGTGCGCTGGCAACCCCGGATTTAATTCAGTGGGCCAGTGGCCTGCCCAAAACCCGCTCAGGCAAAATCATGCGCCGTTTCCTGCGCAAGATTGCGGCCAATGAGATTTCCAACCTGGGGGATTCCTCCACGCTGGCAGATCCTGGGGTGATTAACACCCTGATTGAAACCCGGCTCAACCGTGCGGAATAAACCAAACGACAGGTAGCAAAAAGCCTCTGATTTCAGAGGCTTTTTTGTGGGATTTTTGAACGGACAACAGATAATACCTTACCGATGCAATAACTGCTCAATCTCCTGATCAAAGAGGTTTTTCACCAAACCGGCAAACTCGGTAATGAAATAACTCTGTTCCCTGTCAGCGGGTTGTCGGCCACAGCCAGCCAGAATTTCTTCCAGATCATACAAAATGGCATCCACTTCGCGGATGATGGTATTGCGCTGCACAAATGACAGCTCCGGATTTTGCCCGCACACCACAATGATCTGCGCTGCCAGCAAATCCTCAAACATCTCCATTACGGTATAGCCATCGCGGCCGTTACCGCTATGTTCAAATAAGCCGAGATGTTCTGTTAGATACTGAATGAGATGGGCATAACCCTCTTTATCGGTGACCATTTTTGCATCCGCCGTTGTCACAACCCGTTATAAGCGAAGATAACCCGCCATCAAAACAACACGGTTATCTATAACCGTTTCCAATTACCGGAATTTTACGTTACCGGTAAAATTATATCCTATAATCCGCGCCTGTATGTGATGTGGCTTAGGCTGTACCGTAAAGTTATGTCTATGGTGCCAATCGGTCAATCTGCCAGCCACTGTCAGCACGGCTATACAGAAAACGGTCGTGCAAGCGGTGCTCACCGCCCTGCCAGAACTCCATGCTTTCGGGCGTGACCCGGTAACCGCCCCAGAATTTGGGCAAGGGAACTTCGCCCCGGGAGAATTTGGCTTTCATTTCCGCGAATTTTGACTCCAGAGCCTGCCGTGCGGAAATTTTGCTGGATTGCTGAGATACCCAGGCAGCAATCTGGCTGTCTTTGGGACGGGTCAGGAAATACTTGAGTACATCGGTGGTGGATAAAGGCTCGGCCTTGCCGGTAACGGCAACCTGTCGCTCCAGTGAATGCCAGGGGAACAATAAACTCACCCTAGCATTTCCCGCTATCTGGGTTGCCTTACGGCTTTCCAGATTGGTGAAAAACACAAAGCCTTTGTCATCAAAACGCTTGAGCAACACAATCCGCTGAAATGGCTGGCCCCGCTCATCCACCGTGGCGACCACCATTGCAGTGGGATCTGACAACCCGGCGCGCTTGGCCTGCTCCATCCAGCACTCAAACTGTTGCATGGGGTCGGCACTCAAATCGGCCCGGCGTAACCCGCCCAACGTATATTCACGACGAATATCACTCAAGTCCGACATCATGCCTCTCCTTAGATAATTTCCGGTAACAGCTTTTCATGGCACAACTGCTGATAATGGCTGAAATGCAGCTGGTATCCATGTTCCAGCGCCATTTTAGCACTTCCAAGGCAGATATGGGCCGGGAAACCGCAACTGTCATGAGGTGCATTAAAACGGATAACGTCCCAACTGCCGGGATTGAGCACGCCCAGCAGGCGGGCAAAAACATCCAGCGGCTGGCGGGTCAAATCCAGATTGGTTTCAAAGCTCACATAGGAGCTGTTTTCCTGGGGAGTAATATGAATGGTGATGTATTCGCGGCCCCGAATGCCATTGACCGAATAGCCAAAAGGCTCGAACAGGAAATCATCGAAACTGAACCCGGGCAGCATCTCTTCCAGCGCCAGCAAGGTGCGCACCCCGGGCAAGTCCTGTTTGTCTGACCGCAAATAATCCGCGGCATCACCCCGGATGTGATACATCAAAAGCTCGTTGGTAATGTCGTCCGCATCCGCCTTGTAGGGCTTGTCCGTATAAAAAATATAGTGATGATGGGAGTCCAGATGACCGATACGAAACGCATTGCCGGAAATCTTGCTGCGTAACAACTGCAAATCATCTTCAAAACTGGTGGTTTGCAGATGGGACAAATATTCGTTTTTGCGCTGATAACTGGCAAAAGCGATGGCGTCCTCGCCCAGTGTATCAATAAAGTGCGTAGCGGCATGCACCAGCGTGGTGGTGCCGCACGTGAGCATCAAAAAGCGGTCATCCCAGACAAACAGGCTGGATTCGCTCAACAAATACGCATCGCAATACTCGTTACTGACCGACGAGAGGATTTCGGCGTGGGCTTTGCCAACAATGTCCTCCCAGAAGGGACGGCCCAGTGAGCGCAGCGAAGGCGTAGCCGGCGTCACAATGACTTCTATTTTTTTTTCTGAACCTTCAAAAAACATCTTTTTCTACCTGATGAGGGGCCAAGGGGCCCCACTGTCGTTCATCCCGCTTACGAGAAATCTTCTAAGTAGGTGTACCCCTTAATCCCCAACTGTAACTCTTCCAGAATTGAAGCACGTTCATCTTCAGCAATATGAGTATTCACCAGCTCTTCATAGGTACGCATAAAGGACACCGCATCCAGGTTGACGTAACGCAAAACGTCCGCCACCGTATCGCCTGCCAGCACGGTTTCAATGTTGGATAAACCATGCTCATCCACCCGGACAACCGCCGAATTGGTATCACCAAACAGATTGTGCAAATCGCCCAAAATTTCCTGATAAGCCCCGACCAGAAAGAAACCTATCAGATAAGGGCTTTCAGCGCTCCATGCCGGTACCGGCAGTGTGGTTTCAATCCCCTGGCCATCCACATATTGGTCCACCGTGCCATCGGAGTCGCAGGTGATATCCAGCATCACGGCGCGGCGCTCGGGCTGTTTATCCAGGCCGCTTAATGGCAACACCGGAAACACCTGATCAATCCCCCAGGCATCGGGCAGGGACTGGAACAGGGAAAAGTTGACAAAAAACTTGTCTGCCAGTTTTTCATTGAGCTCGTCAATAATGGGGCGATGATAACGATTTTTGGCGCTCATCAAGCCTTGCAGCTCATGGCACACCCGCAAGTTGGTTTGCTCCGCCCAGGCCCGCTGCTGCAGGCTTAACTGCCCCAGCGCAAACAATGAATGGGCTTCGGCCAAATCTGATTGGGTGTCATGGAAAATCTCAATCAGGGCACGGGAGTCGCCCCGTTCACGGATATCACACAACGACTGCCACATGTTATGCAGCAACTGCGGGGCATCAGCGGTCGGCGCGGTGATCACTTCCGGCAAATAGGCTTCGGTGCCAATCACGTCGGCAATCAGCACGGCGTGATGGGCGGTCAGGTAACGACCGGATTCGGAAATGATCCGTGGCACCGGCTGACCATACTCCTGACACACGTCATTCAGGGCGCTGACGATATTGTTGGCATACTCCGTCAGCCCATAGTTCATGGAGTTGTTGCTCTGGCTGCGGGTACCGTCGTAATCCACCGCCAGGCCGCCGCCCACATCAAAACAGTTAATACCGCAACCCAACTGGCGCAGTTCGCAGTAAAAACGGGCCGCTTCACCCACCCCGTGGCGAATGTCGCGAATGTTGGCAATTTGGGAGCCCAGATGGAAATGCAGTAACTGCAGCGATTCCAGCATGTGGTTTTGCTGCAGTTCGTCAACCACTTTCAATACCTGGGCGGCAGACAAACCGAATTTGGATTTTTCGCCACCACTGGCCTGCCATTTGCCTTTGCCCTGAAACGCCAAACGGGCACGCAGCCCCAGCCGCGGGGTGACGCCCAGCTCACGGGATTCCCGCAGGACAATTTTCAGCTCTGACAGCTTTTCCAGCACGATATACACTTTATGGCCGAGTTTTTCGCCAATCAGTGCCAGACGGATATATTCTTTGTCTTTGTAACCGTTACAGATAATCACCGAGCTGGCTTTTTGCGCCATGGCCAGTACCGCCATCAATTCTGGCTTACTGCCGGCTTCCAGTCCCAGCTGCGGAACGGTTTTACTGGCCTGGCTGGCGAGGATTTCCTCCACCACGGCCTGTTGCTGGTTAACCTTGATGGGATATACCAGCAGATAATCATCCGCGTATTCGTAACGCTCAATGGCCTGGTTGAATGCCTGGCACAGGTTGTCTACCCGCTGACACAAAATTTGCGGAAAGCGCACCAGCACCGGCAGATTCACCCCGGCTTTCACCATGTCTTTTGCCAGCTCATTCAGACCGATGCCATGGCCGCTGGCAGGATCAGGCGACACGGTAACTTCCCCCTGATCATTCACCCCGTAAAAACCCTGGCTCCAGTACGCGACATTGTAGCCGTTGCGAGCATCATTAATTGACCAATCACTCATGCTGTTATCAACCTGTCAAAAAGAGTTATCGAGCCACCGTCATTGCTGACGCCACGGCTTGTTCAACGTATGCCGGCAAGGCAAAACTTGCCTGATGTAATGCGGGAGTGTAATAACGGGTGGCAATGGCTGCCCGCTGAAAACGTTCCTGCAACAACGCCAACGGTAACTGCCGGGCATGCACATCATCCGTGGCCCAGGCAAATACCATGCTTCCGCCCACGTAGGTAGGCACCGCCGTTTGATAAAACCAACAATCTTTCACATAGGTGCTCATGCGTCGCACGGTATCTTGCACTTCATCAAGCTGCATGAAGGGCACACCGTTTTGCGCCACAAAAATCCCTTTTTCAGACAGGCAACGCTTACAGCCGGCATAAAACTCAGAGCTGAACAGCACTTCACCCGGTCCCACCGGATCGGTGCAATCGGAGATGATCACATCGAACTTGTCCTGACAATCACGTACAAATGCCAAACCGTCGGCAATCACCAAATTCACCCGCGGGTCATCAAAAGCCCCAGCAGAATGCTGCGGCAGATACTGCTTGCACATGTCGACGACGGCGCCATCAATCTCCACCATGGTGATGGTGTCAATATCCTGGTGCTTGACCACTTCCCGCAACATGCCGCCATCACCGCCGCCAATAATCAGCACTTTGCGAGCGGCACCATGAGCCAGAATGGGCACATGGGTTAACATTTCATGGTAGACGAATTCATCCCGCTCCGTGGTCTGAATCACCCCATTAAGCGCCATTACCCGTCCCATCTGGCGATTTTCAAAAATGCTCAGATGCCATTGGGGCGTTTTCTGTTCATACAGCATTGAATCAATTTCAAAATATTGGCCGTAAGCTGTATGAAGCGTTTCTAAATATTGTTGTTTCCCTTGCATCTCACCTAATCCAGAACAACGGATAAAAAAACGGGACAAATAAACCCGGCCCAATCACTTTTCAGGCAAAGGACCGGACCAGACATCGCTGCATTGGCAACGGTTTATTCAATGGGGATTATTGGCCTCTTCACGGCCAGAATTGATACGGATAAGCGTGAGGTGTTTCAGCCCTAAATCGTCATAATTGAAGCTGACTGGAAATAGGTTCGAGGGCACCTTGCGAAAAGATGCGGCAAGTAAATGGTTGTACATTAGCTAAAGACCCTCTTAACCCCGTGGCGGTGTGACCCATGCGGCACGGTTAATGACCCATAAACCATAAAACCCAACTACCCGTGTAGTGCCAGGGCATACCTGCGGTACACCTGCAAAACGGCGCAATTAAACCTTGCTATGGCTGATAATGCAAGCAGGAATATCAGTTTATTGTACAGTTTTTAACACAGTAACAAGCCACCTGCCATCACGCAATTAAAATGATACAAAATACATGAATTAATTCATTGTGTTAGCCATTATTACAGGATTTTACCTTGTCACGTTTAGCCGCCGTTTTCTGCCCCTGCGAACAGCAGATAACTTGCGGCATACAATAGCGCTGCGCATCATCGGGCGCTTACGGTATAATCCGCCCCAATATTGCCCAAACGATAACTGAGACAATCATGGCCGAACTCGGAAAATACAGCACATTAGAAGTCATTAAACTGGTGGATTTTGGCGTCTACCTCAATGCCGGCGCCCTCGGACAGGTGCTGCTGCCAAAAAAATATGTGCCCCAAGGCTGTCAACTTGGCGATCAGGTAACGGTTTTTGTCTATCTGGACTCGGATGACACCCCCATTGCCACCACCCAGAAGCCTCTGGCACAGGTAGGCGAATGCGCCTATCTCAAAACCGTGGCAACCGGGCCTTACGGGGCCTTTCTTGACTGGGGGCTGGACAAGGACTTGCTGCTGCCCTTCGCCGAGCAGCGCAAACCCGCTGAAGAAGGCCGCAGTTATCTGGTTTATGTGCACCTTAACCATGCCGATGAACGGATTGTGGCATCTGCCAAAATTGACAAGTTTATTGACAAAACGCCGCCTCGTTACCAAGAGGGGCAAGAGGTGAACCTGATTATCGCCGGCACCTCTGACTTGGGCTACAAAGCCGTTGTTGAACACCGCCATTGGGGGGTGATTTATCAAAATGATGTCTTTCGCAAATTACGTTTCGGGCAAAAGCTGAAAGGCTATATCAAGCGGGTCAGACCCGACAACAAACTGGATATCACCTTGCAAAAAGGCGACAGGCAGGAGCTGGACCGTCAGGCACAGCAGGTCATGCACAAATTGCAACAGGCGGGCGGCTATCTGCCATTGGGAGACAAAACCGCTCCGGAAGTGATTTACGCCGAGCTGGCCATGAGCAAAAAAGCCTTTAAAAAATCGATTGGAGGCTTGTTTAAAGCCGGGAAAATCAGTATTGATGATGACGGCATCCGCCTGAACTGAACATCATCAGCCGTTGCCCTTTTGCCCATCATCAAGGAGCGCCCATGACACTGGACAGTATTGAAGCACGCATTATCGGTTGTTTGCTGGAAAAAGAGAGCACCACGCCGGAGCAATATCCCCTGTCACTGAATGCACTGACACTGGCATGCAACCAAAAAACCTCCCGGGAGCCGGTGATGAACCTCAGCGACAGTGAGGTGCTTGACGGGCTGGGGCGACTGCAGCAAAAACGCCTGGTCACGGAAGAAACCGGGTTTGGCAGCCGGGTCAGCAAATACCGCCACCGTTTTTGCAACACCGAGTTTGCCGATTTGCAATTTTCGCCGCCGCAGTTGGCCATTGTCTGCCTGTTGCTGCTGCGCGGGCCACAAACCGCTGGAGAGCTGCGCACCAGGGCCCAGCGCTTATATGAATTTGCCAATATCGGCGAAGTGGAAACGCAACTACAGGCATTGCAGGCACAAACGCTACTGCACCAGTTACCCCGGGAAGCCGGCAAACGGGAAGTCCGCTTTGGTGAGCTGTTCAGCGAAGCCGGCACCACGCCAGCCCCCGTGCCCGCTACAGTGGCTGATGAACCGCTAGCGCTGCGGGTGCAACAGCTTGAACAACAGGTAGCGGAACTAACCCGCCTGGTAACCCAATTACAGCAAGCCATTGAGTAACATGGCTATCCGCCATCCTGATTATCACCACAACAGGGAGCTTTACGGGCATGACAGCGCACATTACACATCCCGGGCTTTGGGCGAATATCCGCCAATTGGCCTTTTTTGAGTTACAGCGTTTACTGTTACAACGACGGGGATTACTGGCGCTACTGACCTTTGCCCTGCTGTGGGTGCTGATCCTTGCCTACCCCATCAGACGCGCCGCCACCTTGATGACGGATCCGAGCATACGCGATCTTGCTGCGGCGCTGGACAACGCCCTGCTGACGCAGCTTTTCAGCTGGCATGTGCCGGAACTTGCGGTGTACTGGGGCGCCTCACTGTTTTTGTTCCCGCTTTTTTGCATCATGCTGGCCGCCGGGCAGTTTGCCGCCGATCGCCAACGGGGAACCCTGCGCTTTTTAACCCTGCATTGCAGCCGAGAGGCGTTGTTCTTCGGCCGTTTTCTGGGAATGATGCTCATCCAGCTACTACTGCTGTTACTCACCATTGGCGCCACCTTGTTACTGGCCTTAATGAGAGAGCCGGCCCTTACCGGCGTCTCCATCACCGATGCCTGGTGGATTGTGCTGAACCTGCTCATCATCCTGCTGCCCTACACCGCCCTGATGTCGGTGTTGTCGCTGCTGGCCAGCTCCAACCGCCAGGCAACCATTTACGCGGTGCTGTTTTTCACCGTATCGGCCATTGTGCTGCCCATACTGGATTACACCCTCCCCGAGTTGGGCTTTTTGCACTATCTGGTGCCGGGGATGCAAACCGACGGATTACTGACCATCAGCCCGAAATTGGCACTTGCCAGTGCTCCTCTGCCCATTATCCAGTCCATTGCCTACCTGACATTGGGGCTGTTACTGCTAAAACGGGGTGATCTATGAAATTGTTGCAATGCCGGAAGCTCAGCAAGCGCTACAGCGACAAACTGGCACTGGATAATGTCAGCCTGCAGCTCGATAGCGGCAACCCCATTGCATTGGTGGGCCCCAATGGCGCCGGTAAAACCACGCTGATGAGCCTGTTGCTGGGGTTTATCAAGCCCAGCAGCGGTGACATCCGTATTTTCAATGCGCCGCCCGGCAGCCCCAAACTGCTGGGCAAGGTAAGCGCCTTGCCACAGGATGCAGCCCTGGACCCGGATTTCAGCCTGCTCAAGCAACTGTCCCTTTATGCCCGCTTGCGGGGATATCACGGCAAGGCCGCCGAGCGCGAAGCCCAGCGGGTGCTGGCACTGGTGGGGTTGAGTGATGTGGCCCATGCCCTGCCCAAGGCCCTCAGCCATGGCATGGGCAAACGGGCAGCCATCGCCCAGGCATTGTTGGGTCGTCCCAAACTGGTATTGCTGGATGAACCCACGGCTGGGCTGGATCCGGCCAATGCCCGCAAAGTCCGCGAACTTATCAGCCAGCTTTCCGGTGACATCACTTTTGTCATCAGCTCCCACAATCTGGAAGAGCTGGAGAAACTCTGCAGCAAAGTGTTGTATCTGGATCAGGGCAAACTGGGGCAAGCAGTGGATTTGGCCACAGCGGATGCCCAGTCCTACCTGACGCTACAAATGCAACCCTGCGACATGGCTGCGCTGCGCACCCAACTGCTACGGTTAACCGGTGTGGAGGCCATTCAGCCCAGCGGCCAGCAGACGTTGATTATCAAATACCAACCCGAGCAAAACCCGGCGCTGGATATACAGTTATTGCAATTTCTGCAGCAGCAACAGCTCACCTACCGCATGCTACTCAATGGCCGCACCCTGGAAGATCAACTGTTTTCCTGAGCAAAGCCTTTGGTTATATCGGCGTGATGGAAACATCACGCCATGGGGGTCATCTTATTGAAAGGATGCCGCCTTAAACCCAGTGATGAACGCTGACAAGGACATTCCATGGCATTTTCTGACGAGGAAAAAAACGCGCTTTTATCAGTCAAGGGAGTTGGCCCTACGGTGATAAAACGGTTTGAGGAGATTGGCATCCATAGCCTTGCTGAGCTGGCGACTTTTGATGTGGATGAGATAGCCCAAAGGGTTGCCGCCATGCTGCAAACCACCTGCTGGAAAAACAGCCCCCAAGCCCGGGCGGCAATTCAGGCCGCCATTTTACGGGCCAAAGCCGGGTTGTAACCCATCGGCCCCTGATGCAAGCACACCATCACGCAATAGCTGACCACAAGATGACTGACGACTGATCGCAACGGTCACCTGGCAACGCCTGCCATTCCGCCATATGGCGCCAGTACGCCAAACCGTCAGCAGCGGTTGTATACCGCGGATTATCAATCCTATTTTTCCTCTTCAGGCGCCTTGTCATCGAACAAGGGCTCTGCCAGCTTGCTGCCGCAATAACTGCAATAGTGGGCGTGATGATCGTGGCCGCTGGTCAAACAATGGGTACAGCGGCGCAAATCCCGCACCCGGCCGATTTCCTGACCGATTTCAGCGGTCAAAATACCGGTGGGGATGGCAATAATGGAGTAGCCCAGCAGCATGGTGAATGCGGCTATCGCCTGCCCCAGCTCGGTTTGCGGGGTGATGTCACCATACCCCACAGTAGTAATGGTAACAATGGTCCAGTACACCGCCTTGGGAATGGAGCTAAAACCGTGTTCAGGGCCTTCCACCACGTACATCACGGCGCTGAGCACCATGATGATGAGGCTCACCGAGAAAAAAAAGATGAACACCTTGCGGCTTGACATCATCATGGCCCGCAACAACATGTTGCCTTCACTGAGATAACGCAGCAGTTTCAGCACCCGAAATACCCGGAACAAGCGCAATACCCGGATCACCAGCGTCAGGTTGGCCCCCGGAATGAGCAGTGCCAGAAAACTTGGCAGCACGCTGAGCAAGTCCACCAGCCCGTAAAAACTGCGGGCGTATTTCCAAGCGTTTGCCGAGCTGTATAAACGCAGCGCATATTCAATGGCAAACAGCAGGGTAAAAAGCCATTCCAGCCACAATATCAGGGTGCCAAAACGCTGATGCACCGCTTGCACTGTATCAAGAAACACCAGCGCCACACTGCAGATGATGCAAATGATCAGACCAATATCAAACGCCCGACCAGCAGGGGTTTCGGTGCCAAAAATGATGGTGCGCAGTTGCACCTTCAGGGAAACCGTGTTGTTTTGTGATTCCTGAGTCATTGTCCCATTCCTAAATATCCGTGAGCTACGCCGCCCGCTGCCATGCTTTTGGCGACCAAGGCTTCTATCATGCGCGGCTTTTCGGTTATGATGCCTTCATCACTTGGCATTATTTCATAATAATAAATTTTCCATGTCCAAATGCACGCAACGGTTGTTACTGTCACTCTGCGCCTTGTTTAGTCTACCGCTGTTAGCCCAACCGTTGGTTGATCTGGTAGTGGTTAACAAATCCCGCTCCCAATTGCTGTTAATGAGCCAGGGCAAAGTGCTGCAACAATATGCCATTGCCATGGGCGACATGCCAATGGGCCACAAGCAGCAAGAAGGTGACCAGCGCACTCCCGAAGGGCGTTACATTCTGGACTACAAAAAAGCGGACAGTGCCTATTACCGCGCCATTCACATCTCTTATCCCAATGATGAAGACCGGCTTCGCGCCAAAGCCCTTGGGATCAATCCCGGCGGGCAAATCATGATCCACGGGCAAAATCCCCACAGCGAGCTAACGCCGGAAGAAGCCCAGCAATATAACTGGACCAACGGCTGCATTGCGGTCACCAATCGGGAGATGGATCAGATATGGCGTTTGGTACAACCCGGCACCCCCATAGAGATTTGGCCTTAATTCATGACTGACTATTCAAGCCTGATGGCAACCTTTCCGCAGTTTGCCGAAAAAATGCAAACATTCATCCACACACTGGGGTTTGAAAAGCTCAGTTGCTGCGATCATGTGGCGTTGCGGGTTAACAGCCTGGCAGCCGCCGAGCGGTTGCAGCAGGCTTTTTTGCAACACGCAACGCTCCTTTCCGACAAACAGATTAATGGCCGCCCCATTTTGATCTTTCACCTGCACCAGCCGCTCATGTTAGGCCAATACCGCATTCCCTGTGTGGAGCTGCCCTACCCCAAGGATAAAACCTATCCCAATGAAGGCTGGGAACACATCGAGCTGGTGCTGCCCTGTGCCGCCAGCGACTGCGAAACCCTGCAACAGGCGTTACAAACAGCCATCCCGACACTTTGTGCAACATTACAACAGCACCCGGACATAACCCTCAAATACAGCAGCCCGGCAGGCAAGGATGAACGGCTTGCCAATCCCACCCTTGCCTTTAAATGGCAAGGACTGTGCATTAAGGTGCACCCTCATACCATTGCCGATATCATTGCCAGCGAGCAAGCCGCGCGTTAAGGGTCCAAGGCATCACATACCGGTGGCGACTCATGTTGGGTATGCTGCCCGGTATTGACCCTTTTTTTCTCAAATCATCAGCACTTCTCGAGCTGCGCCCTATCGCAGCATGAAACAAATCCCCCCTGACCAGTAGACTTTGGTGTAACGCCCTGCAGAAAAAACTTGCATAGCGTCACCCATGCGCTAATCTGTCACATATCCATTAGATTTTTCTTATGGAATAGTCATCCGGTCCTGGCCGCTGCGCTCAGGGCATATAAAAAAAGAGAGGATAATAATGACTAACGTAGTGGTTATCGGTGCCGGACTCGGGGGCGTGTCCGCCGCATTTGAGCTGAAACAACGGTTACCCGCAGACTGCCAGGTAATGGTAATTAACGAACGGCCGGATTTTCAATTTGTGCCGTCAAATCCTTGGGTCGCGTTGGGGGAACGCACCACGGATGAAATCAGTTTGCCGCTGGATACTTACCTTGGCAAACGCGACATCGCTTTTTCTGCCGCTGGGGTCAGCACCATTGATGCCCAAAACAAGGAGCTGACACTGGGAGACGGCAGCAAACAACATTACGACTATCTGGTGATTTGCACCGGTCCAAAACTCAACTTTGACGCCATTCCCGGCAGCGGCCCACACCAGTTTACCCAATCCATCTGCACCGCATCCCACGCCGAAAAAGCCTATGAAGCTTACCAGCAACTGAAACAGGAACCCGGCCCGGTGATTGTGGGGGCATTCCAGGGCGCCAGCTGTTTTGGCCCCGGTTATGAGTACCTGTTCTCCCTGGACAGCGCCCTGCGCGCCGCCAAAATCCGCCAGAAAGTGCCTTTGCTGTTTGTTACCAGCGAACCTTACATCGGCCACATGGGATTAGGGGGTGTAGGTGACTCCAAAGGCTTGATGGAGCACGAGTGCCGCAAGCGGGACATCAAGTGGATTTGCAATGCCAAAACCGTCAAGGTGGACGACGGCGTGATGCATGTAGAGGAGCTTAACCGCAAAGGTGAAGTGGAGTTAACCCACGAGCTGCCGTTCAAAATGTCCATGATGCTGCCGCCATTTATCGGCACACCGGCAGTTGCCGCCGTACCTGAGCTGTGTAACGACAAAGGCTTTGTGATCACCGACAAATACCAGCGCTCCGTAAGCTATCCGGAAATTTACGCCGCCGGGGTATGTGTGGCCCTGCCGCCCATGGAGTCTACACCTGTGCCAGTGGGCGTGCCCAAAACCGGCTTCATGATTGAATCCATGACCACCGCCATTGTGGACAATATCCTCCACGCCCTGAATGACGAGCCGCCCCAAACCGTTCCGTCACTTAATGCCATTTGCCTGGCAGACATGGGCGATAAAGGCGCCGCTTTTGTGGCCTTGCCGCAAAACCCTCCCCGCAATGCCAACTGGACTTCCATGGGCAAATGGGTGCATCTGGCCAAAATCGCCTTTGAAAAATACTTCATGTACAAAGTGCGCCGGGGTACCAGCGAACCCATTTACGAAAAATATGTGCTTGGCGCCGTAGGGGTTCACCGCACCGAGAAAAAAGATCAGTAATCTGGCAGCAGTGCTGCGTCCATTAAAAAGCACCGAACATGTTCGGTGCTTTTTATTTTGTCCATCACAAGCCGTCGCAAACGCGCGGGTTAATGCTGCACTTTTCCCTGCGCTTTTCCCTGTGCTTTCGCCTTGGCCTGTGCCATGGGCGGCACCAGGGTTGCCGCATCCAGCCGCATCTGATACCAGTTAATGCGCCAGTCAAGGTGCGGCCCGTTGGCTCTGCCGGTAGCGCCCACCTCAGCAACGGCCTGCCCTTGTGTCACCCGGGTTCCCGGTTGCAGATACAGTTTGCTCAGATGCAAAAAGGTGGAGCTTACCCCATAGCCATGATCGATAATCAGGGTGCCGCCGGAATAAAACATGTCCGGCACGGCCAATGTCACCACCCCATCGGCAGGCGCCACCACTACGGTACCGGTTTTGGCCGCCACATCCACGCCATAATGGGGATTGCCCGGTTTGCCGTTATAGATGCGCTGGCTGCCGTACACTCCGGAAATCCTGCCCGTCAGTGGCCAGATGAAATCACTGGCAAAACCTGTCTCGTCTGAGGAGATGCCCCGCGCCGCTTTTACCATCTTGCTGTCTTTGGCCGCCCTTGCCAGATTGGCCGGATCAGGCTGCATGATTTTTTTGCTGATCCCATTCACCTTGGAAATCCGGTACTGGCGTTTATCAAGGGTTAACTCACGGCTGTCAATGCGGCCATCGGGATAAGTCACCCTCAGCGTATGCTGCAACGCCGCATCCCTGGCAAAGCCAAAAACAAAATGCCCAAGAGGGCTGACTTTCAGCGTTTGATCATCCAGTCGCACTTCTGCCCCGGGCATTGTCACGCCGCGAACCAATGCCCCCTGGGTCATTTCCCCTTGCAACTGCAAAGGTGCTTTATCTGCTGCCAGCGCCGTAAGCGGACACAACAACACGCAACCCCAGGCAAACCGTTTACACCATCCCATACTTCACCACTGCTGTTTGTTAACGATACATCGAATCCACGCCGATGATTCACCGGCCATTTATTTGCCAACCATTGATTTACTCGCCATGGCAATGGCGCCCTTGCCTATCCCTTCAAAAGCCATCACCCGGTAATCGTGACCCGGCGCTTTTTGCTGCTGGGTATTGGCCATGAACTGGGCCAGCAGCTCAATGGTGGTATCGTGGGGCAACACGTCGCAACATGCGCTGGGCATGGCCAACTGGAACTCCCCTTGGGGCGCGGTGTAACGAAATCCCAGATGGGTGTCATCATTAATCCGACATTGGGGCGACAGGCTTAGTTGGCTCACTGGCACCACATCGTCCATGCTACCCAGATAAATGTCCTGCCAGCGCGCTGCCCAGTAGCGCTCCCATTGCGGCGCGGCCATGCCGTCTTCAAACACCTTTACCGGACTGCGATGGCCGTGGGCAATGCGCTGACAATTGCCGTCATGTTTTTTCAGGCCATGGCTGTAATGATAAAAAGGGCCATCAAGCAACTCATTGCGCAACGTGAGGCTGATGTTATCCACATTGTCCGGCAGGGCATCGCGCAGCGCATTCAGCAAAAATTCGTTCACGCTGTCAAAATCAATCAATTCGCTGGGCAACAAGGCAAAGGCCTGAGCCGGGCAAGCCAGATGCATGCTGCCTTTTTGGCTGGCAAAATCAATCCATACCGTGTCATTTTGCTGTTGCCAGCGCAATGCGCCACACGCCGTGGGTACCAGCAAGCGGTGATCTGCCACCTCATCTATCACCCGTTTTATGGTGCGTTTCACCTTGCCAAAATCCAGCACCATGTTTTGCGGGTCCAACCCGCCTTCCAGCAGTACGTCCACTATCCAGCTTTCGCCCACCATGCCCCGCAACGGGCACAAGTAGGAAAAATCCATTACCGTCAAATCGTTTACAAATAGCTGCATGTTTACTCCCGGGCAGAGATACAGTCCGCACTGAGTTGATCCAGACACATTGCAGCAGACAACCATGCCAGTGGCTGCAACATGTTTATTTTTTTGTGCTGCTTTTTCAAAGAGCCACAGCATTTTAACTTCTATTCCGTTATTATAACCAGGTCACGGACAAACTTAAGAATGTAAGACAGGTACTCTATGAAAACCCTTATATGCAACGCGCAACTGGTGAACGAAGGCACGATCACCAGTCAGGATCTGTTGATTGAAAATGGCCGCATCAGCAAGATTGCCGCGCAAATCACGGCTCCGGCAGACGCGACGGTTGTCGATGCCCAAGGCAAATATCTGCTACCGGGGATGATCGACGATCAAGTGCATTTTCGCGAACCCGGCTTTCCTAACAAAGGCACCATTGCCAGTGAATCACGGGCAGCCGTTGCTGGTGGTATTACCAGCTTTATGGAGATGCCTAACGTTAATCCGCAAACCACCAATCTACAGGCATTGGAAGACAAATACAGCCGCGCCGCCCAAAGTTCGCTGGCAAACTTTGCCTTTTATCTGGGCGCGACCAACGACAACCTGGAAGAGATTAAACGGCTTGACCCCAACCAGGCTTGCGGCGTGAAAATTTTCATGGGTGCCTCCACTGGCAACATGCTGGTAGACAACACCGCCACCCTGGAAGGGATTTTTGCCAATTCACCGGTGGTGATTGCCACCCATTGTGAAGACAGCCCCACCATTGCCCGCAACGAAGAAAAAATGCGCCAGCAATACGGTGACAAGGTCCCCGTATCACTCCATGGCGAAATCCGCTCCCGGGAAGCCTGCCTGAAATCTTCACGTCTGGCCACTGAACTTGCCATTCGCCATCAGGCAAGGCTGCACGTATTGCACCTGACCACCGCCGATGAACTGTATCTGTTCCAGCCAGCCAAAAAGCTGGCGGATT
Source organism: Shewanella mytili (assembly GCF_046765975.1). Lineage (NCBI taxonomy): Bacteria > Pseudomonadati > Pseudomonadota > Gammaproteobacteria > Alteromonadales > Shewanellaceae > Shewanella > Shewanella mytili. Next base: position 74,079 of record NZ_JBKOUD010000007.1, read on the forward strand.
TGAAAGGCGCCAACATTACCGCCGAAGTCTGCGTGCATCACCTGTTTTTCAACGACAGCGATTACGCCCGCCTTGGCAGCCAAATCAAGTGCAACCCGGCGGTTAAAACCCGGGCGGATCAGCTGGCGCTGCAACAAGCGGTGAATGATGACATCCTGGACATTATTGCCACCGACCATGCACCCCACACCTGGGATGAAAAACAGGCCGACAGTTATTTCAAAATGCCATCGGGTTTGCCGCTGGTACAGCATGCCCTGCTAAGCTTGCTTGACCTCCATGCCCAGGGGATTTTCTCCCTGGAAAAAATCGTGCAGAAAACCAGCCACGCCATTGCCGAACGTTTCGAGCTGAAAGAGCGGGGTTATCTGCGGGAGGGTTACATGGCGGATTTGGCGCTGGTGGATCTGGCCACGCCCTTTACCGCAACCCGGGAAAACACCCGTTACCATTGCGGCTGGAGCCCCTTTACCGGACATCAGTTTGCTGCCAGCATTGCCGGCACTTGGGTAAACGGCATCCACAAGTTTGACGGCAACCGTTTTGTGGACAACACCGTGGGTGAGCGCCTGCAGTTCAACCGCAAGCGCTAAGTTACCGATTACCCAACAAAAAAGCAGGCCATGCATGGCCTGCTTTTTTCATGAGTCAACACCGGTATTGCCTTACAAACCCTGCAAGGCGTTTTCACAGCCGGCTTAATGGCTTTTCAAACGGCGATCCAGCTGATCCTTGAGGTTGGCCGGTACCCCTTTAATCACGATGGTGTCGGAAACCGGATCGTAAATCACCCGTTCACCCAGATGGGTGCTGTCAAAGCTCAAGGATACCCCGCCGCCGGTACCGGAGAATTTTTTCAGTTGCCGCAACGTGGATTTATCCGCCGGGAAATTTTCTTCCAGCTCGTATTCGCCCTGCACGGCAAAATCGTAAAAAGAGTCCATGCCGGATTCTGCCAGCTCATCGGCCAAATCCTTAAGCTGCACATCCGTGCCGGTTTCCGCCTGCTCGCTGCAATAGTCAAACACCCGGTTGCGGCATTGCTGGCGTTCATCCTTGGTTAAATCGCCCTCCGCCACAAAGTCTTCCACCACTTGCATCAGCTGTTTGCTTTGCTGCTTGGCATTGACCCCTTCCACGCAGCCCATGAAGTCCAGGAAAAAGTCCGCCACTTTGCGCCCGGCGCGTCCTCGCACAAACGAGATGTATTTGCGGGAATCGCTATCGCGCTGCCATTCGGTCAAGTCAATGCGGGCGGCCAGTTGCAGGTTGGCCAAATCCAGGTGATCATTTTGCGTCAGCTCCATGTCATCCAGCACGGTCATGGACGATTTGGCATTGAGCAACGCCACGAACAGGTAATCGGTGGCCATGTGCTGATACAGCGCCAGCAGCAAAAATCCGCCCTGACTGAAATCGTATTTTGACAACTCGGCCTGCAGCAGCTTACCGGCAGAGGCGGAAAACTCCACAAATCCCAGCTCGTTGGCAAGATAGGACTGCAATGCGGTTTTAAAGGCAGGATTGGCTTCACCGTCGTCACCGTGAACGCCAAAAAAGCCGAAGCCTTTGCCGGCCTTGGCGGAATAGGTCTGATGCAGCTCTTCAACCATGGTTTCTACCGCGGCGCCGTTAAGCAATGGCTGGGGGCGCAGGCGGCAGTTTAACTGACCTTCACTGTTTTGGGTGATAGCGTGAATAATGGCTTGTTCGACGTGAATACTCATGGGCCTTCGTAGTGCTACTCTGTGGTAAATCCGGTATTATATGCCGCTATTCTACCCATGAGTGAAACATTTTCATATGCCGATTCAATCCAAATACAGCAATGCCGAAGTTGAAACCCTGATTGCCGAACTGCTGGCGGTGCTGGAAAAACACCAGGCGCCCACCGACCTGAGCCTGATGGCGCTGGGCAATACCGTGTCACACCTGTTATCCACCAAAGTGCATGCCGGTTCACGTCAGGCACTGGCAGAACAATTTGCCAAAGCGCTGACCAGTTCAGTGCGTTAACTTGTAGCAAGTACTGGTATCATTTACCTAAAAAACCGTAAGATACACAAGTAACTGACAATATTCGGAAGCGAAATGGTGGAGCAGAAAAAACAACCGGCTCGGGATAAAGTGTCGCGCCTTATCAACTGGGGACACTGGTTTGCTTTTTTTAATGGCCTTCTGGCCATGCTGGTGGGTCTGCGCTATCTGCAATCACAAAGCCTGCCGGACTCCCTGGTAAGCTGGGGTTATCTGACCATCAGCACCATCGGCCATTTCAGTTTCCTGTCCTTCATCATTTACTTGGTATTGCTGTTTCCGGTAACGCTGTTACTGCCCTATTCCCGCATTTTGCGGGGGTATGCCGCCATTGTGGCCAGCATTGGCCTGTATGTATTGCTGTATGACACCGTGGTCTACCAGGACTACGGCATGCACCTTAACCCGTTTGCCTTTGACCTGGCCTGGGCCGATCTCAACAGCCTGTTGCAGGGGCCGTCGTTCATTATCATGCCGGTGCTCATTCTCATCATCGAGCTGATAGCGGCCAACGCTCTGTGGAAACGCATTGAACGCATTCAGCGCCGCAACTGGGGCAATAAACTGGTGGTATTGATAAGCTGCTGTTTTATCGGCAGTCACCTGATGCATATCTGGGCTGATGCGGCGGATGTCACCGAAATCACCCGCTTTGATGACAGCTATCCCATCTCCTACCCGGCCACCGCCAAAACCTTCATGGAAAATCACGGGATTGACGGCAGCAATAACCCGGACATCAAGGTGGAACGCAGCCTCAACTATCCGCTGCAACCGTTACAATGCCATGCCGACAACCATCCCAACGTACTGCTGGTGGCCATCGACAGCTTCCGGGCCGATCTGGTTGATAATCAAACCATGCCGTTTTTGTACAACTACAGCCAGAAAAACCAGACCTTTACCCGGCATTTCAGTGGTGGCAACCAGTATCATAGCGGCATGTTTTCGCTGCTTTACGGCCTGCAGGGCAGTTATATTGATGCGGTGGACCTCAACTACACCAGCCCGCTGTTCACCCAAACCCTGAAACAACAAGGCTACCAATTGGGACTGTTCACTACCGAAAGCCAAGTGAGCCATCCCAAACCCAAAGCCATTTTTGACGATTTCACGCCCCATTTGGCCGCCAAAACCGGCGGCAGCGCCCTGAGTGACATTGCCAGCATTGATGCCTTTGGCCAGTGGCGACAACAACAAAACGAGCCATGGTTTGCACTGCTGAACCTGAAATCCCCGGAAGATTACGACACCCCGGTAGGCTTTTTGGGCATCCAGACCGTAAAACCGGCAATGCCCCTGAAACCGGCGGAAAAAGTGCTGTTTAACCAGTATCGCCAATCCCTTAATTTTGTAGACCAGCAATTACAACGGCTGCTGGGCGCCCTGCCGCAAAACACGGTTGTGCTGATAACCGGCGTCAACGGCAAACTGTTTACCAGCAACGGGGATGAAGCCAGACGCAACATCTCCCCTGCCAATGTACAGGTGCCGTTGGTGATCCACTGGCCCGGTAGCGTTAACAGCACGGTGAATTACCGCACCAGCCATTACGGCATCGTGCCCACGCTCATGACCCAGGTACTGGGCTGCACCAATCCGGCAACGGACTACAGTGCCGGGCGGCACCTGTTGCAACCGGATGACAAAAGCTGGCTCTACATAGGTGACAACCGGTTTTTTGCCATCTATCAGCAACAGGAGATTACCGTGATAGACCGTCACGGCAAATACCGGATTTATGACAGCCATTACCAACACCGGCTGCGCAAGAAAATGAGCGCACCGGAAATGATTGATGTCATGCAGGAAGGCCGCCGCCTGTACAGCCATTAACCGTATCGGTCATGGCATCGGCAAAAAGCACACAAACTAGGCAGTTAGCTGCACTAAACGCATTTGCCACTTGCACTGCTTCATCGCTCTTGATAAAGTTCTGCCTCGTTGAGCAAGCCACTGCGCGGTTAGCTAGAAACAACACATTCGGTATGTAGCGCAGCCCGGTAGCGCACTGTCATGGGGTGTCAGGGGTCGGAGGTTCGAATCCTCTCATACCGACCAAATAACTTACTGAAAAGCCTAGCAATTATCGCTAGGCTTTTTTGTTTAACCACCCTACTCGCAAAACTCTCGCGAAATTCCCGCGAAACCTAACATCAAAATGATGCAAAAATGGCGTAATTAATCCCCGTTCCAGCCCCTTCTTAAACCACATCTGGCCATGTAGCCCCATGAGCAAACTGAATAGTTATTACCAATACCAGTGATAAGAGTTTTACCTCGTTTATCTCTTTAAAGATGCAAGTCAGGGGTACCTTCGGAAAAAGGTAATCTTGGTAACCTTTTTTAAAACATCAATATTTTCATATGATTATGGAATTTTAAAAAGGTAACTAAAAAGGTAACTAAAAGGGTAACCAAAAGGTAATCTGGTTACCCTTTATGGCTTTGTTTCCTAAATCGGTTGAACTAAAACGGTAGCCGCTGATCTGATCGGCATAACCTATCAACTAACCCCTTAACCGTGCCAAAACCTCGCTATAAAATAACTAACTGGAAGCAATACAACCAAGCCCTAATCAATCGTGGCTCGCTGACCTTCTGGATTGATGAGGACGCTATAGCCCAGTGGAAAGCCAAGGCCGAGCAACTTGGAAAAGGTCGCCCTCGCGTATTTAGCGACTTAGCCATTACCACAGCGCTGATGGTTAAACGTGTTTTCGCTATGCCACTGCGAGCGCTGCAAGGCTTTATTAATTCGGTATTTCAACTAGCCCAGGTACCACTTACTTGCCCACATTATACTTGCATCAGCAAACGTGCAAAAACTGTCAAGATTGCTTTTAAAACCAAGACTCGCGGCATCATTGAGCACTTGGCTATCGACTCGACAGGCTTAAAGGTTTACGGCGAAGGCGAGTGGAAAGTGAAAAAACATGGCACAGATGGCAAGCGCCGTGTATGGCGTAAGCTGCATATTGCTGTGGATACGCATAGCCATGAAATCATCGCCGCAGAACTGAGTTTATCCGGTGTAATAGACGCTGAAGTCATGTCGAATTTGCTCAAGCAAACCCATCGCAAAATCCGCAATATCTCAGGTGATGGTGCTTACGACACAAGAGCCTGTCACGATGCAGTTCGTAGAAAGCAGGCTTTGGTACTCATTCCACCGAGGGAAGGCGCCGCGCTCTGGGAACAAGGTCATCCGCGTAACTTAGCGGTCAGTTGGCAACTGCTTCATGGTTCAAATAAACAGTGGAAAAAACGGTATGGTTATCATCGGCGGTCAATCTCAGAAACAGCAATGTACAGAGTGAAGCAACTACTTGGTGGCAAATTGAGCCTGCGAAATTATAACGGTCAGGTAGGAGAAACTTACGCGATGATAAAGGCGTTGAACAAGCTCACAGGGCTAGGCATGCCTGAAACTCACTGTGTAGTATGATCTTTAAACAATTATGATGGATTTGTTCGCTGAGTCGATTTAGGAAACAAAGCCGCTGTGTGGTGGAGGAGATAAAGGCTCTAAGAAACAACAGCAAGCTGACATTGCCACGGCTAAAGACTACTGGCAAGACTGGCAACAACGGAGTAAGGAGGAGTAACTCATGCGAGACAGAAGTCACGATGAAGCCATGGCTGAGGTCTTCAAAAAGGATCCTCAATATGCCATCGATATGCTCAACAGCATTTTAGAAGACGGCGAATTAGATGAACTGCTGATCACCTTACGCCAAGTGTCATTAGCATTCGGCGGTTCGCGCAACGTGGCCAAAAAGGCTGGCGTTAATGAAACTCAGATCTACCGAATGCTTTCTGAGAAAGGTAACCCCGGCATCCGCAACCTAAGCGCAATCTTAGGTGCGATGGGAATGCGTTTGGCCGTAAAACCCATTAGCCAACATGTCGCGTAAACAAAAGCCCCGCACATGTGGGGCCTGTGATATCTACAAAGCAGAATCTGATGCCGTGTTGCTTAATCGTACACAAAGGGGCTGTGGTACTGTTTTTAAAGCAAACTCAGGCATAAGCAAAGACGAAATACTCGAGATTTTAAAAGCAGTCCGAACTAAACGTTAACTCAGCCAAAAATTATAAATACCGGAAACTAACCCCACGGGTAACAACATCATAAAGGCAAAGAGCCCCAAGCATCCGCCTAAACATCCCGACAGTTGTTTTTTCCTTGCTAACATTTCGGCTTCATTAATAGGCTGGAAAGCCTGTTTAGCATCATCTATACGCTTACTTAAAAGTCGCTCAGAAGAAACAACCATGTCCCGACTGTCACAAGGCACTTTATCCGTTACCAATGCCAATTCACCTTTGAAGGCATGAACCGTGTACCTGTAGTTGCCATTTGAAAAGGTGTTTTTCTCAAAGCTAACACCAAGAACGGCATTACAACCGCACTTCTTTGCAAGTTCTTCTATATACGTTCGCCCTTCTGCGGGGTCTTTAAAAAAGCGCGTGGCTATTGGCAAGCGCAACACCACATTCCCATGCCTTGGCGAGCGGTCTTTAGTTGCAAAAAAGTCAACCAAGCGGTCCCGGATGTAAACTTCAGGTATAACCACTTGTTTGGCTGATAAACCTTTAGGTGTTGGCATGGGATCAAATTCCACGACAACATCCTTGAGTAGCTTTGACTCAGCATTTTTATCAACTAGCGCTGACACGTGCAAAAAATAGCTCTCGCCATCATCCCCATTAATAAAACCAAATTTTTTTGATGATACGTAAGAAACAATCTTTCCCTTCACTACTCTGTCCTATTTTATTTTCAAATATTTCCACAGTGGAATGCCAAAACCTTTAGCGACCTCGCGTGCCTCTGTTTTGGTGCAGTAACCAATCACGTTAACAACTTTCAACGCTGCAAGCCATTGGCCTAAAATTAACCATTTGCAGGCGTTAAACTATAGAAAGCAAAAAACCCGCATAGGCGGGGTTATATGAAAATTTAGCTATAGCCTAACTAAACAATTTCTGAATTGCAGGACTAAAAACTGCCCCAAGAATTGCTACAGCTATCGAAACTCCCGTAACAATTGCCGTCACTTTGATGAGTAAAGCGTTATGCTTATCTTCAAGGACTTTTAACGATTTTGAACCATCTCTAATTGATTCTTTCATTTCCATATGAACTGAGGCATTTCGCTCATCAGAAGCTTTTATATCAGCCCTTAAATTAGACACATCCGATTTTACATCTAATCTATGAGATTGAAGATCTTGGCGGATGTGCTCAAGTATACGAGTAATCTCATCCTTATTCGACTTAACTTGTTCCGAACTCGTTTTACTAATGTTATAAACTTCGGATAATTGCACTTTCACATCTGTAAACTGTTGAGTAAAAGTTGTTGTAAACTGATTATGTTGGTTTATTAACCAACTCATTTGAGTTGTTACTGTAGCTCCTCCAGACTCTTTTGAGGAGGTGTTAATTGACCATTTTCCAGTTCTTGCGCCATTACCGAACCTTACTTTCCAACCAATCCCAAACTTGAGGATTTTGCATGCCCCAATATGCATTCACAGGAGTGATAAGAATGCTTGTGTTATTCGATTCTTTTCCTTGGAAAATTTTATTAAAAACTTCTTGTGGCAAATTGGTGTCAGAATCGCTCACTAGCCATACGCTCGCGTCATATAACTTTATTTTCTTATCTCCCGGATAGGCTGCATCAAGCTTACTTTCCAACTGGAAAGATTGGTGGGACGAGGGAGCAGTAAGACAAAAAACAGCCATAAAAATTCCTTAAAAATGGCCTAAGCAAGCGGTAGCTTAAGCGTTATAACACTTAAATGTTATAACAACGAATCCCTACGTACCACTAGTATCAGTAATATTTTTATCAACTTACTGACACTGAAGACCTCATCACTCATTCCCTGCCTTCTGTTCCGGCAGGTTCAGTTGTTTCTCCCCCATCTTGGTTTCAAACACATAACGGGCGAGTTCTAGTACACGGTCGAATTGCTCTTCACTGATGGGGAAAAACTGTAAGCGGTGCCCGGTCACGAGTATTTCGCGCATCATCGCGTCAAAGCCATCGGCATCAACGTGACCATGCTTAAGCGCATCGCGGTCAAATCGACTGAAATAGTCCGGCACAGCCAACATCCAGGGCTCAATCCAGGCGCGATTAGGTAGCATCTGCAGCACTTTACAGGCATTTTCAAGTTTTTCGATGGAGGGGTTAGCGGTGCCTTTGCGCATGGCGATGAAGTATGAGTAATCAATCTGGATGCCCTGACGCTGCGCCTGTTCAACCAGCTCCCGCATTTTGGTATTGCCAAGCAACACATCCATATTTTTAGCGACAATATCAATGATCATTGTGCGTTCCTGTTTACGCTCTTGTGCCTGATAGCGACACAGTTTGAATATATTCCATTTTATACACAATTATCCTAACAAACGCACCTTATCCGCCATCTAACTGTAAATTCGGGTAAATCCGTCACATCTCAGATCAAGTTCAAGCATTGAACCGATACTAAAATTAGAATATATTCACATTATTGTGATTATATCCAATTTTACTTTATGACCACTCAACAGATCCGCCAGCATCTACTGCAGCTACATCGACAACGGGGCAAGCTGCGGGCCTTTGCAGAGGCGCACCAGCTTAATTACAACTCGTTGTTTAAGTTCATGACCGGCAACGGCCAACTCTGGCACGACAACGCGGTACACATCATTAACGCCATCCAGGCAGAACAACTCCAGGAGGCCGCATGAGCAAAGGTAATGGCAATGGGATGTATTGCCCCAACTGCGGCGCCAGAGCTTTTTTACGGCGTACCAAACAAATGAGCGACCATATCCGCGAACGCTTGTATGTGTGCGGCAATATTGAGGGCGAAAAGCCCTGCGGTATGTCGTTTGTGGCGATAGAAGAAGTGCAACGGATGGTAGTGCCGCCGGCAGAGCTTTATCCCGGTAAAACTGCGCTCCCTATGAGCCGCTGCGCACAGCGCTTATACGGACAAACAAAAGCCCCACATGATAGCGGGGCGATAAGATGAAATTATTAATGTCAGTTAAGCGCTCTAAGTACATGCTCAGGATCACGCTCAATCAATCTGAGCAAGGTTTTAGCTGGGCCTGTGGGTTCGCGGCGCCCCTGCTCCCAATTGCGCAGAGTACCAATATTCACATCAATCAACTTGGCAAATTTGCTCTGAGTGAGATTGGTTTTTTCGCGAATGCTCTTGACCTTAACCGCCATAACAACCGCCTCGCGGGAAGGTTCGCGTTCGCCTTTTACAATTTCGTCCATCTGCTGCACGCTAGCCAGCAGTTCTTCAAACAGTGCATCGTTCATATCACCACCTCTCAACGATCGCTCTTAGCAGTTTTTTCTGTTCAGCCGTTAAATCTTCCTGTTCGTTTTTCGGGTACATCATCAGTAACCGAATGTGGCTTAACAGCTCAACATGATAATAAATCACCCTTACCCCACCCCGTTTACCACGCCCGGGCATTTGCCAACGCAGTTTTCTCAAACCACCAGTACCTTGGATTACTGGCCCCGCTTCGGGGTTATCAGCCAGGTATTGCTGCAACTCTCGGTACATATCGTCGGGCATCAATTCTTTCACCTGACAGGTGAAGAACTCCGTTTCAATAAACAGCATGGGCAACAAAACTAAGTCAATGGCGTACTTTGGGGTAAGTATGTCACTGGCGTACAAAAAGTAAAGAAATTTTCGGAAATCACTTTACAAACATCAGCGTTCAAAAAGCTGCTGTTCAAATTTTTCAGGTAAAGATTGTGAATATATTCAAAACTTTTCTATTGCAGCCTCAAAGATCCAATGTAATAATTCTGAATGATGGTCTAACCAACCATCAAAGCAGGTGGACTAACCCCCCGCATGCTGTGACGTACAAGGACAATCGCGAAAACCATCTCCCTTATACCTGCGTAAAGCGCAGGTATATCCCAACGCTTTATGCGGTATTTGGGGGCATGGACCGGGAGCCTAAGAAAACGCCCCCAACGCGCCGTGTCCTTGCGGCGCAGGTTTGCGGCTACCCGGTCCACCTTGGTTTGTTTAAATCAAGGACACTCGCAATGTTATTTACATTTCTTATCGCCTATCGCGACCAAAAACTCGCGCAGCTTACTGGTAATCCCCCCGAAAATTAACAGCTGTGAAAAGTAGAATTTTCTCGTAAAGTTAGACGCAGGAGATTCGACATGAAAATATCGCGATATACAGACAGTCAAATCATCGCCATTCTCAAGCAAGCAGAAGTGGGCACCCCGGTTCCTGAGCTGTGCCGCGAACATGGCATGAGCAGTGCGACCTTTTATAAGTGGCGCGCAAAATACGGTGGCATGGACGCTTCCCTTATGGCTCGAATGAAGGCGCTTGAAGAGGAAAATCGGCGCTTGAAAAAGATGTACGCCGAAGAGCGCCTGAAGGCAGAAATCATCCAGGAAGCCATGGCAAAAAAGTGGTGAAGCCCTGTGAGCGGCGAACGCTTGCTCAGCAGTCAGTGGCGCTTCACGACATCAGCATTCGCTTTGCATGCCGAGTGTTTTCCGTCAGCGAAACCTGTTATCGATATCCACCGAAGTTGTGTGACGAAAACGCTGAAATTGCCGATTGGCTTATCAAGTTGACCGAGGCCGAGAATGATTGGGGCTTTGGCCTCTGCTTTGATTATTTGCGCAATGTGAAGGGCAAAGGCTGGAACCACAAACGCGTTTATCGCATCTATTGCGAGTTGGCACTGAACTTACGCATTCGTCCCAGACGACGGCTAAAACGTCACGCACCAGAGCCGTTGAAAGCACCGGTACGTGCTAACCAAGTGTGGTCTGTGGATTTTATGCATGACCAATTGTCTGATGGCCGAAACTACCGTTTGTTTAACGTGATTGATGATTTTCGCCGTGAAGGACTCGCCATTGAAGTAGGCTTGTCATTGCCCGCATTACGCGTGATAAGAGCGCTGGAGCAGTTGTTAGAACAACGGCCAACACCATCTGTCATTCGCTGTGATAACGGGCCTGAATTCATCAGTTTGGAATTTGTTAACTGGGCTAAACAACATCAAATCCGGATTGAGTACATCCAACCGGGCAAGCCTCAACAGAACGCATATATTGAGCGACACAACAAAACGATACAGTTGGGTCAGCAAGTACTTGTTTGAGTCCATTGAAGAGGTACAAGATTATGCAACTCAATGGCTTTGGTTTTACAATCACGAAAGGCCACACAAAGCCAACCATGGGCGACCACCTTTAATGGTCGTTTAACTTCTATTTTTAACTGCGGTTAAAAATGGGAGGATTACCGATATTGTTCACCAGTAATAATTTCAATACACCCTATAGACACGCCTTAAAGATAGGTCTAAGCCTATCGCTTAACTAATGAGTATCCGTTTTAATTGCGCTATTACACATTCTTAATTGTGATTCCGGCAAAACATATTCCACTACTACCGCCTACCCCGCCCAACAGGGCACACATGGAAAACCGAACCACAAAGCCAATTTCCCATTTAAAAACAACTGTTTTACCAAAACACATTCCGTTTTGTAGTAACATGGGCGACCTTAAGGCATTTTTACGAGACAACCCATGCTGAAACCGCTTTTGTGTAGTGCGCTCATGTTCGCATTGCCACTCACCGTACAGGCACAAGATAAAAGTCAGTGGCCGGAAGGCAGTGCCATGCACACCGGATTAACCCAAAAAGAGCTACTGGAAAACAAGCAGGCCAAGGCAAGCGAACTGGTGGGAAAAATCCGCACAACGCTACAGCAACAGTTACCCCGCAATGGCCAGTATTTGGCTGATTTGTTACAAGAGCAACAAGGGAAATGGCTAAGCTATGTGGATGCCACCTGCATGCTGGTGGGGCAGATGACAGGTGCCGGTGGCTCATGGCCGAGTGTTTATGCCCTTAATTGTGCCAGCAATATGGCGGATCAGCGCTTGTTCAAGCTCACCAACACCTTGCAGTGCATGAAACGTCATGCCAAACATCAGCGCCGTTATGAAATTCCCGATTGCCTGTACCAGAGTTACAGCGTTACTTATTGATTGATTAGCAGATAATCAGAGTGGCGGCAGGTACAGCTCGGGTACAGTGTGCATAAACCATCCTGACCATATCTCAGCTATGGTGGATTTTTTATGCCCTATACTGGAATTTCATATCAGTAAGTTAGCGCACATCAAGGATGAACCGGGGCAGCGCGCATTCAGTATGCCGATGGTTACAGCCAACTAGGAGAAAACCATGAAAAAACTCATTGTCATCGTACTGTTACTGGCAGGTGTGGTGCTGGTCACCCAAGCCTTTGACCACCAGGATGCCCGTGAAACGGCATCTCCTGCCACGTCAGCCGAGCAGTCACCCTTAACAGGGGCCTGGGTGTTGCAAGATTACGGTTGGATAAGCGGTTTCGCCCTACACAGCGACGGCACGGCGGCATCCATCGGTTCCCACACATTGCTATATAAAACATGGCAAGTGCATAACAACGAGCTGGTGCTGACCGCCATCAGTTTGGGTAATGGCAGCGCCAGCGTGTTTGAAGACAAATTTCAGATTGCCACCGCCAATGACAACGAGCTGGTGCTGACCAGAAACAACAAGCGTTACCGCTATTTAAAGACCGAGAACACCACCGGGGAGATGCAGGAAATCAGCGGCACTATCAACACCTCGTTTAGCTATTTTCCGGTTGATAACATGAGCACTGAAAAGTCCATGCAGCAAAAACACCCGGTGGATTTTGCAAGCAACCAAATTCCCCAAAAACAGCAGGCGGCCATTGTCAAAAGCTATGCCGATACCGCCGTGAATTTTGCCGGACATTACGTAGTGGTTAACTGGGGATGCGGCAGTAGTTGCCTGGATGGCGTGATGGTGGATGTACGGGATGGCAAGATTTATCATCTGCCGTCACTTGAAGGCTACAGCGATATAGGCAATGGCGTCGATCACAAGGCTGACAGCATTTTACTGGTTACCTCCCATACCCTATCCACAACCAATCCGAAAGACGGCAAACCGGTAACGGAAACCAACCGCTATTACTGGCTGTGGAATGAAGCGTCCAAGCAATTTATCCGATACGGTTAAGGGCCCCCAGTCACCCGCAACCGTACATGAAGAGCCGTTGTCGCCAAATGAAGGTGGCAACGGCAGATTCCTATAAAGCTACCCCCGCACCGCTGTTGATGCTACCGACCAAACGCCAAAGCCGCCCAGCTTGGCGCCATTGTAGAGAGTGTTATGGACAATTATTTTGACTCGCCTTTTGCCGGAAAACCCTTGCAAGCACAGGTAACCAACAAAAACATCATCGTGGGACGCCACAGTTATTACTCCGGCTATTACCATGGCCACAGCTTTGATGATTGCGCCCGTTATTTGCACCCGCAGCGGGATGATGTGGATAAACTCATTATCGGCAATTTTTGTGCTATCGGTTCCGGCGCGGTGTTCATGATGGCCGGGAACCAGGGGCATCGCACTGACTGGATAAGTACCTTCCCGTTCTTTTATCAGCAGGATACCCCGGCCTTTGCCAATGGGGCTGACGGCTTTCAACGGGCCGGAGATACGGTTATCGGCCATGATGTGTGGATAGGCACGGAAGCGATGATTATGCCGGGTGTTCGTGTGGGCAACGGCGCCGTGATCGCCAGCCGGGCGGTGGTAACCAAAGATGTGGCCCCTTATGAAATCGTGGGCGCCAATCCGGCAAAACATATCCGTTTTCGCTTTGAGCCGGAGCACATCCACATGCTGCAACACATGCAGTGGTGGCACTGGACTGACAGCCAACTGCAAGCCGCCATGGCGCTACTTTGCAGCAAGGAGATTGAAAAGCTTTATCAGTTCTGGCAACAACACGTTGCCCCGACCACCGCAGAATAACCCGCCAACGGCTTATTCATGCCGCTGACCATCCCTTGTGCTGTCATCAGTGGCATAATTTTTCGCCATGTATCATATTTTTACAAAATTAATCCAGGATTAGTGCGTTTTTGCAAAACTGAAAATTATTATTTAAAACATTGCATTACGAATTAATTGACAAAATCTTTACACTAAAGTCAGCACAAAAAATTGGCAAAGTTGTTCTAAATCAAATTCAACTTCCCTAAATTATGGCAAAAATGTAGCGTTTTTTTGGCGGCCAGCAAAAAGCCCCATTAAAACCCGATGTGGTAGTAACAGGACATTTTCATCTGTGCAGGAACACAAAAGGGACAACGATTATGGACATTGCCATTTTACTGGGAGTGGGACTACTGGCAGCACTCCACCTGGTGTTTGCCTGGAGAGCATTTACCAGCCGCCTGCGTTTAAGCATTAACCGGCGTTACCGCTGGGTGATCACCAGTTTGCTGTTGGGGCCCATGGGATACTATGCCATGCTGGGATTATGGCCCAGCGAACTCTTCTGTGAAGAATGACTACAGCATGGCATGGGCCAGCGCCTGATCCGGATCTTCGGCTTTGCGCAGCTGAGGTGCCATTCCCTCCTGCAGTGCCTGTTTGTACTGGGGCAGCATCCGCACCGCCATGGTGAGATCGGAGCGGATCACCAATCCCCCGTCCCGGCCGGTTTTAATGCCCGCCATTTCACACCACGTCAGCAACTGACGCTTGCGCCCGGCCAGAACAAGGCTCACGCCTTTGGCGCGCAGCTGTTTTTGCAATCCGCCCAGCATTGACATCACGCTCATATCCATATGGCTGAAACAACTCACCGCATCCACCACCACGTTTTCTACCGGTGAGGGCTGCTCGGCAATCCGGTGCAACAGTTGCCGCTTGAAATACATGGCATTGAAATAGGTCAGGGGCGAATTGAAACGGTAGATTAAAATCCCCGGAATGGTTTTTGCCTTGTCGGTTGCGTCAATACTGCGCAGCACGCCTTTTTGACTAATGCCCAGCAACTGATCGGTTGGGCGCATCACCAATCGGATAAACTGCAGCAACCCCAGCAACACCGCCAGGGTGATACCGGGAATGATACCGATAAACAGTACCGCCAACAGTGTGATTAAGGCCAATGTAAAAGCCCCGTTATCCCGTTTCAGCAAACGCCAAATGGCATTGAAATCAATGAGAGAATAAGAGGCAATCACCAGTACCACCCCCAAGGCAGGGGCGGGAATGTACTGCAATGGCGCGGTAAAAAACAGCACAAACAGCAGGATCATCAAGGCGCTGAGCACTGACACCAGCTGGCTTTTACCGCCGCTGGCATCATTCACGGCGGTGCGGGAGTCAGCGCCACTGATGGCAAAACCCTGGGAGATGGCAGCGGCGATATTGGCCAAACCCAGCGCCTTGAATTCTTTATCTGCATCAATGTCATAACCGTTTTTGGCGGCAAAACTGCGGGCCGCCAGCATCATGCTGATAAAGCTCACCATGGCCAGGTTAAGTGCCGGCATCACCAGCTCACGAATTAACCCCAGCTCAAATACCGGGGTTTGAAATTGTGGCAAACCGCCTTGGGTTTCCCCCACCACATCCACCCCGTAATGCACGGCATTCCCCCCCCACGACAACAAGGTGGCTCCTGCAATGGCAATCATGGCCGCTGGCCATTGGGGTCGCAGCCAATGACTCAGTAAAAAAATGCCCAGCGTTACCAGCGCCACCCCCAAGGTGGGCCAATGGATTAAGCGCACGTACTCCACGCTGTGATATAACCGCTCCAGCAAATAGCGCTCGGTGTAAGTAAAACCGAAAATATTCGCCGCCTGTCCCACAATAATGGTAATGGCCACCCCATTTAACAATCCAATCAGAATGGGCTGGGATAAAAATTCCGCCAGCACCCCAAAACTGAAGCGGGAAGCCAACAAGCACCAAAAACCGGTCAGCAAGGTCATGGTCATCACCAGCTGCCAGTGGCGCACCGGATCGCCCCCTGCCAATGGCGTGACCACCGCAGCAATCACCGCACAAGTGGCGGCATCAGGCCCCACAATCAACTGCCTTGAGGTGCCGAACACGGCATACACCAGCATGGGAAGAATGCAGGCATAAAGTCCGGCAATGGCGGTGACCCCGGTCAGCTGTGCATAGGCAATGGCAACCGGCAGGGCCACCGCCGTTACCGACAATGCCGCGCGCAAGTCGTCCCTGAACCATTCACGCTGATACTGCCCCAGCGCGTGGGCGCCGGGAAACCATTGGGCAAAACGGGAACTGTGTAAAAAATTTGTGGCCATCACCCTGCTGTTCATGTTGCTCCATCAACGCTGACAAAAGAGATCTATCGGTCATTAAGTTATGACATGAAGCTGTCATGTTTGCGAGTGCAAATAAAGATTTGCTGAAAATAACAAGGCATTACAACTTAAAGATGAGGCCAGCAGATGCTGGCCCCATATAACATGCCCGCGGGGAAATCAGCGCAAGCGATAGATGGCGGTGGTACCGCTCACCTCATTGCCAATCACCAACATGGGCGTACCAAAGGGGCTTTTATCCGCTGTGACGAATTTCATCCCTTCCGGCCCCAGATCTCCGGCCAGCTGCATATTGCCCTGATATTCGCCGTTATCGGTATCCACTGAAAAATCGGTGGCAAAATCCCGATTGACCACATAGTCCACAAAACTGACGGCAAAGGGGTTGGTGATGTCGTACACCATGATGCCGCCGGTGCGCTCCAGCCCTATAAAGGCATAAGTTTTGCCATTGACGTCCCCAATGGCCAGCGCTTCAGGCTCAGGGCCCTTGTCATCGCTGCGGCTGTCGCCTTTGTTTTCATCATTATTGTTGTTAAAGGCATCCCCTAACAACGCGGCGGTAATGCGTTCAAAATCGGCACCGGAGTCAAACACCAAGCGCCCGTCAGCATCCCGGATGGAAAAAGAGCGCGCCCCATAGGCATAAAGTTGCTCATAATCACCGTCACCATCCGCATCGCCCATGGAACGGGTGACTTTCAAGCGTCCCAATTGGCTGTTATCCGCAGCAGCGGCCAGTTCGGGGTGATTGGCATCCAGCAACAGTTTGCCCGCGCGGGTTTCTTCAGAAAACCCGTCATAATCACGGGCATCGCCTTCGTTGGCCAACACGATGAAATTGCCGTTTCATTGTGTCATCCATGTTAACTAACGAAGCCATTCACGCTAAAACCCTTGAATGACAAATAAACGGCAAAAATATGAACGGAGGGTGACACCAGAAAACGGCAGTAGCAGGCAAGATGCGCCGCCTGATGGGGTTTATGGTTGGCAGCACCTGCTAAAGGCTTTACCATGACCTTCAAAACCTGCTCGTTGCGGGTTTAGCATTTTCCCTGAGGTGCCCGTGGCTACAACCCCTTACCCTTCACCGCAGCGCGCCGCCTTGCCGCTATGGCTGCTGTTGCCCATGCTGGCGGCCATTATGGCCATTACCCCACTCACCATCGACATGTACCTGCCGGCCATGTCGATTATGGCAACAAGCTTTCATTCAGATGTCACCACAGTGCAACAATCCCTGAGTGTGTATCTGGCAGGATATGCGGTTGGCATGCTCACTTTCGGCCCGCTGGCTGACCGGCTTGGCCGGCGACCGCTGGTAATTTTGGGGCTGAGCGGTTTTCTGTTGTGTTGTATTGGCCTGGCACTGGCCCCCTCGCTTCACGTATTCATGGGGCTGCGCTTTGTACAGGCCTTTATCGGGGCCGCTGCCACGGTAGTGGTGCCTGGGTATATCAAGGAGATTTACGGTGACAATACGGCCAAGGGCATGTCTTATGTGAGCCTCATCATGATGCTGGCGCCCTTGATGGCCCCGAGTCTGGGCAGCCTGATTTTAACATTCGGCCATTGGCCACTGATTTTTTTCATCTTGGCCACTTACGCCGGACTGCTATTGATATTGGTAACATGGAAGCTGAAACTGCCATCCGATGGCCCCAATGCCAGCCACAGCCACCGCTCATTTTTAGGCAATTATGCCGTGGTGTTGTCGCGCCCAGGCGTTAAGCCTTATCTGGGTAGCGGGTTGCTATGTTCATTGGCATTTTTTTGCTATCTCACCGCATCGCCGTTTGTTTACATGGAAGTGTTCCAGCTGGAGCGTTCCCTGTTTGCCATTTTGTTCAGCGCCAACGTCGGGGCGCTGGCGCTGGCCAACATTATCAATTCCCGCATTGTCGGGCGTTACGGCTCCCGGCGCATGTTGGTCATTGCCACCTTTATCGGTGCCTTGTCGGCGCTGGCACTGGTGCTGGTTAACTGGTTGCAGTGCGAATACTACTGGACCGTGATCACGCTGGCGCCCCTGATGGGCTCGCTGGGCATTATGTCGGTAAACTCCGATGCCATCGTATTGATGAAATTCCAGCAGGAAACCGGCACCGCCACGGCGGTCATTGGCACCCTGCGCTTTGGCATCGGGGCCAGTGCCGGGCCATTGCTGGCATTTTTCTATAACGGGAGCGCCCTGCCCTTTGCCGTGCTGATGCTAACGGCCATTCTGCTGGCGGCGGTTTGCCAGTTGTGGGCACGACAAGGTGTGGCCGCCTAGCCGGTCGTCCATGCCATTCCCGTTGGCGGCATTTCCCTGAGTTGCCCGTTTATCCATCTCATGGGGGGGCTGGACTCATGAGCGAGCTACCCGGTCTTTGGCTT
Organism: Shewanella mytili; assembly: GCF_046765975.1. Lineage (NCBI taxonomy): Bacteria > Pseudomonadati > Pseudomonadota > Gammaproteobacteria > Alteromonadales > Shewanellaceae > Shewanella > Shewanella mytili. Next base: position 92,775 of record NZ_JBKOUD010000007.1, read on the forward strand.
TCATTCCTGAAAATTCTTCATGTTGCGAATTTGTAGCCGTTATGTACTTGCAAATTCACACAATTTCAATATGATGGATTTTCGTCCACAGGACACGACCCTCTCTCTTAACCAGAGAGTAACCGCAATGGTGAGGGTCAAGGGTGGCGGCAATTATCCTTGTCGCCGAATGTGAGAGCGATTACCGTCGCTGTAAAAGCTACTGTTTACCGTAACGGTATCTTCTTATCTTGAGGAAAATACAATGGAGATGCTTTCTGGCGCCAGCATGATCGTGCGTTCCCTGATCGATGAAGGCGTTAAACATATCTTTGGCTACCCTGGTGGCTCCGTACTCGACATCTACGACGCACTGCACGAACAATCCAATATCGAACACATTCTGGTACGCCATGAGCAAGCCGCCGTGCATATGGCTGACGGTTATGCCCGCGCCACCGGCAAGGTGGGTGTTGTGCTGGTCACCTCTGGCCCTGGCGCCACCAACGCCATTACCGGCATTGCCACGGCGTACATGGACTCAGTGCCGCTGGTAGTGTTGTCCGGCCAGGTGCCCAGCAACCTGATTGGCAATGATGCCTTCCAGGAATGCGACATGATTGGCATTTCCCGGCCAGTGGTGAAACACAGCTTTTTGGTGACCGATCCCCAGGAAATTCCCAACATCATCAAAAAGGCCTTTTACATTGCGGCCAGCGGACGCCCCGGCCCCGTCGTGGTGGATTTGCCCAAAGACTGCCTGAACCCGGCCGTTAAATACGCTTATCAGTACCCCAAACAGGTAAAATTGCGCTCATACAACCCCACCATTTCGGGCCATAAAGGGCAAATACGTCGTGGGCTGCAGGCGCTGCTGGAAGCCAAAAAACCGGTGTTGTATGTGGGTGGCGGCGCCATCATGTCTGAGTGTGCCCCGCAAATCCGTCAGTTGGCAGAAGAACTGCGCCTGCCGGTAGTGAATACCCTGATGGGGTTAGGCGCCTTTCCCGGCACCCATCCGCAAAATCTGGGCATGTTAGGGATGCACGGGGTTTATGAAGCCAATATGGCCATGCACAACAGTGACCTCATCTTTGGCATTGGCGTGCGTTTTGATGACCGTACCACCAACAATATTGCCAAATATTGCCCTGAAGCCACGGTGCTGCATATCGATATTGACCCGTCATCCATCTCCAAAACGGTACATGCCGACATCCCCATTGTGGGCTCGGCGGATCATGTGCTGGATGAGATGCTGCACATTTTGCACAATGGCCGCAACGAGCCCCAGCAGGATGGTGAAGCCCTGCAGCAATGGTGGCAGCAAATTGATGGCTGGCGTGAACGCCATTGCCTGAAATATCCCCAATCCAATGAGCGCATCAAACCCCAGCGCGTGGTGGAAGTGCTGTACCAGTTAACCCAGGGGAACGCCTACGTGGCCTCGGATGTGGGCCAGCACCAAATGTTTGCCGCGCTGTATTACCCCTTTGACAAGCCCCGCCGCTGGATAAACTCCGGGGGCCTTGGCACCATGGGCTTTGGCTTACCGGCGGCCATGGGCGTCAAAATGGCGCTGCCGGATGAAACCGTTGTTTGCGTGACCGGTGACGGTTCCATCCAGATGAACATCCAGGAGCTGTCTACCGCCTTGCAATATGGTGTACCGGTGAAAATCATCAACCTTAACAACCGTTTCCTGGGGATGGTAAAGCAATGGCAAGACATCATTTATGCCGGACGCCACTCCCAGTCCTACATGGACTCGGTGCCCAATTTTGCCAAGATTGCCGAAGCTTATGGTCATGTGGGCATCACCATCAGTGATCCTGCCGAGCTGGAAAGCAAGTTGGCTGAGGCCCTGTCCATGACCGACAAACTGGTATTTGTGGATATCAGTGTGGATGAAACAGAACACGTCTACCCCATGCAAATCCGCGGTGGTGCTATGAGTGACATGTGGTTGAGCAAAACGGAGAAATGCTGATGAAACGCCGAATTATTTCTGTATTGATGGAAAACCAGCCCGGCGCATTATCTCGGGTGGTTGGCCTGTTTTCTCAACGGGGTTATAACATTGAGACCCTTGCGGTCGCCCCCACCGACGATGCCACACTGTCGCGCCTGACCGTGACCGTATTTGCCGATGAATCCATTCTGGAGCAGATAGAAAAACAGCTGCACAAACTGATAGACGTACTCAAGGTTTCCAACATTACCGAGTCCAGCTATGTGGAGCGTGAATTGGCCCTGATCAAAGTGAAAGCCAATGGTGACACCCGGGATGAAGTCAAGCGTACCGCCGATATCTTCCGTGGCCAGATAGTGGATGTAACACCCAGCCTGTATACCATCCAGATGACCGGCACCAGCGAAAAACTCGATGCTTTCGTGCAGTCACTGGCGGAAACGACCAAAGTGGTTGAAGTGTCACGCTCGGGTATCGTGGGGCTGGCACGTGGCGACAAGTCAATGAAAGTATAGGTTTTTATTTTAATTTACCGATAATTTCATCCTCTTTTTTGTAAAAGCTCCTGCGGGAGCTTTTGTATTTTTACAACCTGCCATTAACCTTTCTCAAACACTTTTGCTTCCGTTAAGTAGCACATTTTTTATACATGCTCGGCAAAAAACCGCAAAATATTTCACCCTGTCACATAGATGTCATTTAGCAATGTTAAAAATTCCACCGTCAATTAACCAAAACGACGGAAAGTCACTTTTTAGGATTGCTATATGAACAACTTGCTTAAAGGTGCCCTGCTTGGTTGCACTATCGCCGCATCAGCTTCTGTATATGCAGACACTGTCATCAACGGCGCTGGCGCTACCTTCCCATACCCTGTCTATGCCAAGTGGGCAGAGCAATATAACAAGGAAACCGGTGTTAAGTTGAACTACCAGGCCATCGGTTCTGGTGGTGGTATCAAACAGATTATCGCCAAAACTGTAGACTTCGGTGCTTCTGATGCACCTCTTAGCAAGGACAAACTGGACAAAGAAGGTCTGGTTCAGTTCCCTGCTGTTATGGGTTCAATCGTAGCCGTAGTTAACTTGCCTGGTGTAAAAGCCGGCGAGCTGAAACTGACTGGCGAACTGCTGGCAGATATCTATCTTGGTAAAGTTAAAAGCTGGGATGACAAAGCCATTGCAGAACTGAACAACAGTGTAAAACTGCCTCACACTCCTATCTACACCGTGCACCGTTCAGACGGTTCAGGTACCAGCTACAACTTCACTGACTACCTGAGCCGCGTAAGCAGCGACTGGAAATCTCAGGTGGGCGTAGGTAAAGAAGTGGCATGGCCTCAGGCTGCTCACCAGTTGGGCGGTAAAGGCAACGCTGGCGTGGCCAACTTCGTAAAACGCACCAAGGGTGCCATCGGTTATGTTGAATACGCTTACGCGAAAACCAACAACCTGTCTTACACCCAGATGCAGAACAAAGATGGCAAGTTCGTAATGCCAACTACAGAAGCCTTCCAGGCTGCTGCTGCCAACGCTGACTGGGCTAACGCTCCTGGCTTCAAACTGATCCTGAACGACCAGCCAGGTGCCGCTTCATGGCCAATGACTGCTGCTACCTTCATCCTGATGCACAAATCTCAGGCTAACGAAGCAACTGCCAAAGAAGTACTGAAGTTCTTCGAATGGAGCTATGCAAACGGTGACGGTCTGGCCACTGAGCTGGAATACGTACCAATGCCTGATAACGTTGTGAAAATGGTGGAAACCATGTGGCACAGCGATATCAAAACTGCTGGTGGCAAGGCTGTTTATTAAGAATTTGCCCGAAACAGGCCCTCGCCATCCGGCGGGGGCTTAGCCTTTTCTGAAAAAGTTACGACTTTATGACTTCAATATCGTTAAAAGCACTTCCATGGCAGGGTGATGATTTGTTTCGTCGGGCCTGTCTGTCCAGCGCGGGACTGATTTCCGTGTTGATGTTTGCCATCCTGCTGTCCTTATGTATTGGTGCATGGCCAGCGCTGGAAAAATTTGGCTTTAATTTTTTTGTTAGTAGTGAATGGAATCCTGTAACTGAAGAATTCGGTGCTGCGAACGCGTTATACGGAACACTTGTCTCCTCCATTATTGCGGTTTTCCTGGCGCTTCCCATTGGTTTGGGGGTTGCCATCTTCCTGTCAGAACTCTGTCCTGTGTGGATTTCACGCCCCCTGTCCATTGCCATTGAGTTACTCGCGGCAGTCCCCAGTATCATTTACGGTATGTGGGGTTTGTTTGTGTTCGCGCCCTGGTTCTCAGACGGTTTTCAGGTGTGGGCCGGCGAGCACTTGTCAGAAATTCCCTTTATCGGCCCCTTCTTCAGTGGCCCGCCCATGGGGGTTGGTCTGCTGACCTCAGGGATCATTCTGGCCTTCATGATCCTGCCGATTCTGACTTCGTTAATCAAAGAGGCGCTGTCCACCGTACCTACCGTGCTGCGTGAAGCCACTTACGGTATTGGTGCCACGCAGTTTGAAGTCATCATCAAAGTGTTGCTACCTGCCATCAAAGGCCCCATTTTCGGCGCCTTAATCCTGGCACTGGGGCGGGCACTGGGTGAAACCATGGCGATTACCTTTGTTATCGGTGGCGCCCAAAGCATTGACTCCAGCCTGTTCATGCCGGCGACCTCCATTTCTGCCACCATTGCCGAGCAGTTCAACGAAGCTACCGGTGACATGCACATTGCCGCACTGATTGGTCTGGGGCTGGTGCTGTTTATGATCACCTTTGTCGTGATGGGCACAGCCCGGGTAATGCTGCGGAGGAAAGCACAATGATCCGCAAATTTAAAAACCAGTTCTTCAAGTTGATGTGCCTGCTGGCCACGCTGATTGGCCTTGGCATCCTGGTCATTATCCTGTTCACCCTGTTCCAGAAAGGAATGGCCGGCATGAGCTGGAGCCTGTTCACTGAAGTCACCCCTGGCCCTGGCGGCGAAGGCGGCTTGGCCAACGCCATTGTGGGCAGCCTTATCATGACCTCACTGGGGATTGTGATTGCCGCACCCATCGGCATTCTGGCCGGTACCTGGCTGGCGGAATACGGGCAAAACTCCAAAACCGCCGACACGATTCGCTTCCTTAACGGGATGCTGATGAGTGCCCCATCCATTTTGATTGGCCTGTTCGTTTACGAACTGGTGGTGGTATTCATGGGCCACTTCTCCGGTTGGGCAGGCGCCATTGCGCTGGCCATCATTGCCCTGCCGGTCATCATCAGTACCACTGAAGAGATGCTGAAGCTAGTGCCCATCACCTTGCGTGAAGCGGGTGCCGGTTTGGGTACGCCACGCTGGAAAGTGACCGTGAAACTGAGCTATCGCGCGGTAAGTACCGGCATTATTACCGGTGTTCTGCTGTCGGTTGCGCGGATCAGCGGTGAAACGGCGCCGTTGCTGTTTACCGCCCTGAACTCCAGTTTCATGACCCTAAACCCCAACGAACCCATGGCCAACCTGCCGGTGACCATTTACCAATATGCAATGAGTCCTTATGAATCATGGAATCAACTGGCCTGGTCCGGTGCCTTGCTGATCACCATGGCAATTTTGTTTTTGAATGTTATTTCTCGGGCACTGCCCTTAATGAAAAAGCGGAGGTCCTGATGAGTCTGGTCGCACAAATAAAAGATTACCAACAACCCCAACAAGTAAAACCACTGGTGCAGCGGATGGATATCAAGGCGCTGAATTTTTACTACGGCAAAGACAAGCAGGTGTTGTTTGATGTGAACATGCCGATTTATCAGCACCGTGTAACAGCCATGATTGGCCCGTCAGGTTGTGGTAAATCCACCCTGCTGCGCTGCCTGAACCGCATTTATGAGCTCTATCCTCATCAATATGCCGAAGGCAATATCTCCCTGGGAGATTTGTCGGTACTGGACAAAAAAACCGACCTTAACGATCTGCGTGCCAAAATCGGCATGGTGTTCCAAAAGCCAACGCCGTTCCCGATGACCATTTACGAGAACATCGCCTTCGGCATCAAGCTGTATGAACGCCTCTCCAAAAAGGACATGGACTCTCGCGTAAAAGAGGCTCTGCAACAGGCACAGCTGTGGAATGAAGTGAAAGACAAACTGCATACTGAAGCCTCCGGTCTTTCCGGTGGTCAGCAGCAGCGTTTGTGCATCGCCCGTACCATCGCCCTCAAGCCTGATGTGATCCTGATGGACGAACCCACATCCGCACTGGATCCCATCGCCACCCAGGGGATTGAAGATCTGATCACTGAGCTGCGCAAGGATTACACCATCGTCATTGTGACCCACAACATGCAGCAGGCGGCCCGTATTTCCGATTTCACCGCCTTCATGTACTTGGGCGAGCTGATTGAATTCGGTGAAACCAAGCAGGTGTTCCAGCATCCCAAAAATGACCGGACCCGCAAATATGTAAGCGGCACCTTCGGTTAAGGGAGCACCCCCCTCGCCTACATCCAAAAAAGCCCCATCAGGGGCTTTTTTAATGCGTCACCACAACAACGGCAACTTTTATGGCACGGCGTTGCCTATCAATGACCTTGCAGTAACTGATCGGCCACAAACGGATTGCTCTGGCGCTCTTCTGCAAAGGTGGACATGGGGCCATGTCCGGGAATGAAGCGGGTTTCTGCTCCCAACGGCCACAGTTTATGGCTGATGGAGTCAATCAGTGCCGCATAATCGGAACCGGGGAAATCCGTCCGGCCAATGGAGCCGCGGAACAATACATCCCCGACCCAGGCCAGTTTGTCAACCGCAGACCAGAACACCACATGCCCCGGAGTATGACCAGGACAATGGAACACCTTCAAGACACTGTTGCCCACGGTGACTTCATCACCATCCTGCAGATATTGATCCGGTACAAAAGCCTCGCTCACCGGAAAGCCGAATTTTTGGCTTTGGGCTGGCAACTGCGCCAGCCACATGTTGTCGGCCTCATGCGGGCCGATTATGGGTAATTGCTGCTCGGTTGCCAGTTGGGCCGCCCCCCCCACATGATCGATATGACCATGGGTCAGCAAGATTTTTTCCAGTGTCAGGCCATGCTCCCGCACCGCATCGAGGATTCGGTCAATATTGCCGCCGGGATCGACCACTGCTGCCTTCAGGGTTTGCTCACACCAGATAAGACTGCAATTCTGTTGAAAGGGTGTTACGGGAATAATTTGATATTTCATGTTGTTACTCTCAGGCTGGTTCTACTACACCTTGATGGGAAATCCACGCTCATCAATTGCCAGTACAAAAATCCGCGCTGAATGTTGCCAAGGCATGCCTACGCACGTTGCAGATCATCAGATTGGCCCAGTGTAACGTTTCCTGCAGTTGAATGCCCGCCTAAAATGCCGCGCCACCACCGGATGGGGCTTTTAGGTGTACAATCAGCAAAAATATCCACCATGAAGGCCATAATGACAACCATTGCCCTCCTTGAAGGCATGCAGTGCCACCAACACCACTTTACCCTGCCACTGGATTACCAGCAGCCACAAGGGGCAAGCATCAGCGTGTTCGCACGGGAACTCAGAGGACTGCAAGCCGGTGCCGACACCCTGCCCTTTTTGCTGTATTTTCAGGGGGGCCCGGGGTTTGGTGCCCAGCGTCCGCTCATCAGCAGCGGCTGGATAAAACGCGCCTTGCAGGAATATCGGGTATTACTGCTGGATCAGCGCGGTACCGGCTTATCCACCCCCGTTAGCTACCGCACACTGGCAGGCCTCAGTGCCCGGCAGCAAGCCCAATACCTGAGTCATTTTAGGGCAGACAACATTGTGCGCGATGCCGAAGCCATCCGCCGGCAACTCAGCCCGCAAACGCCATGGAGCGTTCTGGGGCAAAGCTTTGGCGGCTTTTGCATCCTGCATTATCTCAGCACTGCACCTGAAGGCCTGAAAGAAGCCTTTATCACCGGCGGCATTCCGCCCCTTGAGCATGATGCCGATGCGGTTTACCGGGCCACCTATCGCCGGGTACTGGCCAAAAACCGGCAGTTTCACCAACGTTTTCCGGATGCCAAAAAGTTGCTGGGTGAACTGGCAAGGCATCTGCTAGAGCATTGTGAACCCCTGCCAAACGGTGACAGGCTGACAGTGGAAATGCTGCAATTGCTCGGGATCAACCTGGGCATGGCGCAAGGCCCGGAAGCGGTATATTACCTGCTCGAACAGGCGCTGGTAACCGGCCCAGAAGGCAAGGTGCTCAACCCGCTGTTTGCCGAGCATTTCATGCAGATGCTCAGTTACCACACCAATCCGCTCTATGTTCTGCTGCATGAGGCCATTTATTGCCAGCAAGCGCCATCGGCTTGGGCCGCTGAGCGCATCCGCCAGGAATACCCTGAGTTTGCCCCAGATGCCGAGGCGCTGCTGCTCACCGGTGAAATGGTGTACCCGTGGATGATGCAGCAAATCGCCAACTTGCGGCCATTGCAAGCATGCGCCGAGCTGCTGGCAACCAAAAGCGACTGGCCACAGCTGTACAACCTGCCAGCACTTGCGGCCAACACGGTACCCGTAGCCGCTGCCATTTATAGCGAAGACATGTACGTAGAGCGCGAATTCAGCCTTGAAACCGCAGCCCGGGTGGGCAATCTCAAATACTGGCTGACATCGGAATATGAACACAATGGCATTCGAATGGATGGCGAGCGCATTCTCGGGCGGCTGATTGCCCTTAACCGGGGCGAACAACTGCGTTAAATTCATCCGTTTTATTGGCGGTTGTTCAGCTTTGCTTAATCGCTATGAACTATACTTCATAGCGGTTCCGTTGGGATTACGTAACCGTTTGAATGGAATAGCCTGTTTTGGGTCTGTCACGATGATAGACCCTTTTTTATGCGCCAGCATGACAGTTTGTAGGTATATATCAATCAGTTAGATGAAAAACATCCTGTCTTTAGATGACCTGTTACCATGCATGATCCGCTTTGGCATTAAGCTACAACCGCCCAAACATCACTCATTCTTTCGGGGCGGCCTTGGGGGATTTTCTCTTGCCACCCCTGGCGGGACTTTTACGGGGAGGGCGCCGATTGCCACGGCGGCTCACTTTTACGCCGCTCAAGGCCACGGGTAAAACATGTTGGGCCTGCTCAACCAATTGCGCCAGCTGTGCCAACAATGGCTGCATGAACTGCTGATATTGGGTTTCCCGGCGGCTGATGCCATCCAGTGCACTTTCCCATTGGGCGGTCATGTCCGGAGTGGTGGCCACCACCGGCAAACTGCGGATAAGCCCCGTGCCCGCATCGGTTGCCACAATGGTTTTGCCCTGGCGCTGCAAAAAGCCCCGTTTGAACAGCAGCTCAATGATGCCGGCGCGGGTTGCCTCGGTGCCCAGGCCATCGGTTTCTTTCAGTACCTGCCGGATCTGCGGATCACTTACAAAGCGGCTGATGCCGGTCATGGCTGCCAGCAAGGTGGCATCGGTAAAGTGTTTCGGCGGCTGGGTCATTTTTTCCAGCAGTTCGCCCGCCAGACACTGTAATGTTTGCCCTGCGGTTAACGGCGGCAACAGGCCCGTGGCATTGTCTTCCGCCTCGTCATTGTTGCCATCGCGCCGGAAAAGCTGTTTCCAGCCCAGTTGCTGCTCCCGTTTGCTTTTTGCCACAAAATGGCCACCAGCAATCTGCAACATGACTCGGGTTTCCAGATAACGGTAATGGGGATAAAACTGTGCCAGATATTGCCGTGCCACTTGCAGATATACCTGACGTTCTGTGGCCGTTAACCCCGCCAGATTCGGGATCTTGCCCGTCGGGATGATGGCATGGTGGGCATCCACTTTGCTGTCATCCCAAGCCTTGGATTTAAGGGTGGCATCCGGGCGGTCACACCCTTGCAGCAATTCACCGGCGCCTTGGCTGATGGCGGCAATGACCCCGGGTGCATCCTCAAACTGTGCCCGGGGCAGATGACGGCTGTCGGAGCGGGGATAGGTCAGCAGCTTGTGGCGTTCATAAAGGGATTGGGCCGTATCCAGCACTGCCTTGGCACTCATGCCAAAGCGCTTGTTGCAGTCAATCTGCAGCGCCGACAAACTATAGGGCAATGGCGGTGCCTGCCGTTTGGGCTTCTCTTCCACGCTGACAACCGTGGCGTTCTGCCCCGAAATGCGGCCAATGACATTTTCTGCCAGCCCTTTTGCCAGCACCCGGCCAGCCTCATCCATCCACGGCGCGCAGGCATCACTGGGTTGCCAACGGGCATGAAAAACCGCGCCGCTACCATCCTGTACCTTGGCCAGCACTTCAAAAAAGGGAATGGGTTGAAAGGCCGCAATCTCGTCATCCCGGCGGACCACCAATCCCAACAGTGGCGTTTGCACCCGCCCCACAGACAACACCCCTTGATAACCCACCTTGCGCCCTTGCAGGGTATAAGCCCGGGACAGGTTCATGCCATAAAGCCAGTCGGCACGGCTGCGGGCCAAAGCGGAGGTAGACAAGGGCACAAACTCCCGGTTGCGGCGCATCTGCCCCAGTGCACGGCTGACCGCCTGCGGATTCAGATCGTTAACCAACAAACGCTTGGCGGCAGTGAGCTTTGCGCTGCTGGCGCCCAGATACGACAGCACTTCATCCACCAGCAACTGCCCTTCACGGTCAGGGTCACCGGCATGCACCAGCATGTCGGCTTGCTTGATGAGTTTTTTCAGCACGGCAAGCTGACTGCGACTGCCTTTTTTGGGCAACAACTGCCATTTGGCCGGAATGATGGGCAGATGTTCCAGTTTCCAGGATTTATACTGGGGATCGTAGGCATCAGGCGCGGCCTGCTCCAGCAAGTGCCCCACACACCAAGAGACGCAATCCCCGTTGGCGGCCTCGATATAGCCTTCGTGCTTGCGCTGGGGTTTGGGCAGTACATCGGCAATCGCCCGCCCCAGACTGGGTTTTTCAGCAATATAAAGGATCATGCGCCAGCCATGTATCAAACGTTGTGCATAAAGGAAGGCACAACATACTGTATAAAATTACAGTAACATTACCCCGCTTTTGGACAGACTGCAAACCGTCCCGGGAATTTTTCGGCTATTGTAGTAAAAACGCCCGCTAATGCGGGCGTTTGTCAGCCAAGGTAATGCTCAGTCGTAGAACCGCTGATGATTGGCCGCCATGGTTATCAGGCGTTCACAGGGGGCAAAACGCTCACCAAAGCGCTGCTGGTAACCTTGCAACAGGCTCACCAGCTGGGCGGCCCCGAGGGTATCGATATAACGGAACGGCCCCCCCAGAAATGGTGGGAAACCGATGCCGAAAATGGCGCCGATATCACCATCACGGGCGCTGCTGATAATGCCTTCATCCAGGCAACGCACCGCCTCATTGAGCATTTGCACCACGCAGCGCTGAGCCAACTGGGCATTTTCAGCTGCCACGCCCGGCGTAATGCCAAGCACTTTGTAAACGGAAGTGTCCACCTGTTTTTTCTTGGCTTTCTTTTTGCCGTACAGATAAAACCCCTTGCCATTCTTGCGCCCTTTGCGGTCATCCTGCAGCAGCTTGTCAAAAGCGGCAGGCGCGCAAAAACGCTCGCCAAGCTCCTGTTGCAAAATGGGCGAAATCTTGGCGCCCACATCAATGCCCACCTCATCCAGCAAGGTGATAGGGCCTACCGGGAAACCGAATTTCACCAGCGCCTTGTCCAGCGGCTCCACGCCCTGCCCTTCCAGCAGCAGCTGGGCGGCTTCGTTCATGTACAGTGCCAAAATGCGATTGACATAAAATCCGGCGCCGTCTTTGACCACTATCGGGGTTTTGCCCTGTTTGCGGGCAAAGGCCACGGTGGTGGCAATGGTTTGGGGTGAGGTTTTCTCATGGGCAATCACTTCCACCAGCGGCATTTTTTCCACCGGCGAGAAATAGTGCAAACCAATCACGTTTTCAGGGCGGGCAGCCACTGCGGCAATCTGGCTGATGGGCAAGGAGGAGGTGTTGGAGGCAAACACCGTATGCTCACTGCATTCACGCTCAATGTCCTGCACCATTTGATGCTTGAGCTTGAGATCTTCAAATACCGCCTCCACCACGATATCGGCATCATGCACGCCGTTATATTCGGTAGTAGTGCTCATCAGGGCCATGACGTTATCCCGCTGGGCAGCGCTCATGTGCCGGCGCTGCACACTTTTATCCAGTAGCTTATAGGCATAAGCCAGGGCATTGGACAGGCCTTTTTCGCTGATATCCTTTACCCGTACCGGCAGTTTGGCCTTGCTGATGGTGACCGCTGCAATGCCGCCGCCCATCAAACCGCCGCCCAGCACCACGGCTTTTTGCAGAGCCCGTGGCTTTGCACCGGCAGCGCCGGTTTCCTTTTTCATGTCGGTGGTGGCAAAGAAAATTGACCGCAGCGCGGCAGACTCGCTGGTCATGACCAGCTCGCCAAAATAACGGGACTCGGTGGCAAGCCCGGCAGCCATGCCTTCATCGGCGCCAATGCGGACGCAATCAATGATTTTCGGCGGCGCCGGATAATTGCCTTGGGTTTTGCGCTCTACCTGTTTCAGCGCCTGATCAAACAGGATGTTGCGCCCGAAATGGGTGCGCTCCAATGCCATTTCCATCAGGCTCAGTTTGCGTTTGGGGCGTTTTTTACCGCTGTGCACCAGCTTGATGGCGGCCTCCAGCAAAATGGTTTGCGGCACCACATCATCCACCAGCCCCATTTTCAGTGCTTGCTTGGGACGCAGCTGCTTGCCGGTCAGCATCATGTCCAGCGCTTTGGCAATGCCCACCAGGCGTGGCAAACGTTGGGTGCCGCCGCTACCCGGCAGCAATCCCAGTTGGACTTCCGGCAGTCCCAGCAGGGTTTTGGCATTATCGCTGCACACCCGTTTATGGCAGGCCAGCGCCAACTCCAAACCGCCGCCAAGGCAGGCGCCATGAATGGCGGCCACCACCGGGATCTCCAAGTTTTCCAATGCGCCAAAAACCTGATGCCCGGCGGCCGACAATTCACAGGCTTTATCCTGGGTGTCGCAGGCATCAAGCATGGCAATGTCCGCTCCGGCCACAAACGAGTCCGCTTTGCCGGAAATCAGCACCAGCCCTTTGATACTGTTGTCGTTGCGAATCTGTGTCAGCAGTTCGGTCATCTGCGGTACGAACTCGGCCCGCAAGGTGTTCATGGTTTCACCGGGCACATCCATGGTCAGCAGGGCAATGCCGTCATCCCGGCGGCTTAAGCTAAAACTTTTTTCAGTGATATCCATGGCGTTACTCCACTTCCAGAATCATGGCAGCGCCAAGGCCACCTGCAGCGCAAGCGGTGGTCAGTGCCGTACCGCCACCGCGACGTTTCAGTTCATGACAAACCTGTGTGATGAGGCGTGTACCGGTGGCCGCAAACGGATGACCATAGGCCAGAGAGCCTCCCAGCACATTGAATTTATCCATGTGGATTTCGCCAATGGCACGGCTCAGCCCCAGTTTTTCCTCGGCAAATTTTTTCGAGGCAAACATCTGCATATTGGCCAACGTCTGGGCGGCAAAGGCCTCGTGCATCTCAATCAGATCCAGATCTTCCAGCTGCATGCCAGCCCGCTTCAACGCCAGCGGCGTGGCGTAAGATGGCCCCATCAACATGTCCTGCCACACGTCAATGGCGCTGAAAGCATAGCTTTTGAGGTAGCCAATGGGCTGATAACCCAGCGCTTTGGCCTTGCCTTCGCTCATCAGCAACACCGCCGAAGCGCCATCGGTCAGCGGCGTACTGGTGGCGGCGGTCACCGTGCCATGTTTGCGGTCAAATACCGGTTTAAGTTTGGCGTAAGTGTCCAAAGAGGAGTTTTCCCGGATATTGTTATCCTGCGCGATGAAGCGATCATAGGGCGGCACATGAGCCACCATCACCTCCTCTTTGAGCTTGCCCTCACGCCAGCTCTGGCTGGCCAGAGTATGGGAGCGATGGGCCAGTGCATCCTGATCGGCACGGCTGATATGATAACTTTTGGCCATCTGCTCCGCGGTCTGCCCCATGGAAATGCCGGTGGAATATTCCGCCACGGCCGGCGGCACGGGCAACAGGTCCTTGGGGCGGATGCGGCTTAGCACCTGCCATTTCTGTTTCAGGCTGCGAGCCTTGCCCAAATCCACCAGCGCAATGGCCAATTTTCTGGACACCCCGATGGGCAATACGGATGAGGTGTCAGCGCCGCCGGCAATGCCAATATCAATATTACCGGTCATGATGGCTTCGGCCACATTGACGGTACTCTGAAAACTGGTGGCGCAAGCACGGGTGACACTGTAGGCATCGGTGGTTACCGGCATGCCGGTACCCAATACAATTTCCCTGGCAATATTGGGAGCAGCCGGCATCTGTACCACCTGGCCATACACCAGTTGTTGCACCATTGCCGGGGGCAGTTCGGTGCGCTGCAGCAACTCGGCCACCACCATTTTCCCCAAATCCACTGCGGGTATGCCGTGAAAAGCCGTCGCCTGCCGGGCAAATGGTGTGCGCAGTCCTGCCACAATGGCAATACGTTCACCTTTGGCATTGGTTACCTGCTGTCTGTCACTCATCTGTTATCCTCATCATATTCGGGTCCATGACCACAGATTGCATTGTGCATTCCCCACGCCAGACACACCCAACAGGTCTGACCATTAAAATGTGATCCGATTCTAACTTCTTCTTTTCAGGTTTTAAACACTTGTTTGGATTTTAGCTGCAGAAATTTCCGCCGTTTTCCGTCACGCCGGTCAATCCCATTACAGGACAAGCGTCATAGTCTAAAGAAAAATTAACTTTTCATTCGGGGGATTTTGTACTTCAATCGACCCGTAATATTCTGCACAATGACAGCAATAGCCGCAGCCTGCGCTGCACGAGCATGACAAGAGACATCCTATGCCGTTAAGTCGTTTTCACGCATTAAGAACCTATCTTGACCACGTCATTGTTGGTCAGCCCACATTAACCGAAAACCTGCTGCTGGCACTGATTGCCGATGGTCACTTACTGGTGGAAGGCCCGCCGGGGCTGGCAAAAACCCGGGCGGTAAAGGCGTTGTGTGACGGCATCCAGGGGGATTTTCATCGTATTCAGTTCACGCCGGACCTGTTACCTGCCGATCTCACCGGTACCGACATTTACCGTGCCCAGACCGGCACCTTTGAATTTGAAGCCGGGCCGATTTTTCACAACCTCATTTTGGCGGATGAAATCAACCGGGCTCCGGCCAAAGTGCAATCGGCACTGCTGGAAGCCATGGCCGAAGGCCAGGTTACCGTGGGCAAACACTCTTACAAACTGCCGCCGCTGTTTTTGGTCATGGCCACCCAGAACCCGCTGGAAAACGAAGGCACCTACCCGCTGCCAGAAGCGCAGCTTGACCGCTTTTTGATGCATCTTAACCTGGATTATCCCGGGGCAGACACCGAGCTGGAAATCTTACGGCTGTCCCGTCACGAGGCCAAAAGCCGCAGCATGGAGCAGATGACACCGATTTCCCAAGATGACATCTTCAAGGCAAGGGCCCAGGCGTTGGAGATTTATCTGGCCGAACCACTGGAGCGCTACATGGTGGAGCTTATCATGGCAACCCGCCAGGCTGAACGTTACAGCGATGAGCTGGCAAAATGGCTGGAATACGGCGTAAGCCCCCGTGCCACCCAATCGCTGGAGCGCTGTGCCCGCGCCCGCGCCTGGCTGCATGAGCGGGATTTTGTGGCACCGGAAGACATTCAGGCAGTCCTGCCCAATGTATTGCGCCACCGCTTGTTGCTGAGTTATCAGGCTCAGGCAGAAGGTGTCAGCCGCGAGCAAGTGATTGCGCATATTCTCAGCCAGGTGGCAGTGCCCTAATGATGGTGCCATCACCCGCTGCCCTGCCGTTATTTGCCGATGGGGTGAACCTCAGTGAAGCCGAGCTGCTGGCCTGTCGCAACCTTGCCCGCGCCTTGCCCCATCGTCAGATACGGGCTCGTGCCGCCATGGCTGGCAACCGCCGCAGCTCAATCAAGGGCCGGGGCATGGAATTTGCCGAAGTGCGCCATTACCAGCACGGGGATGACGTACGCACCATCGACTGGCGGGTAACCGCCCGTACCGGCAAGGCCCATACCAAACTGTTCATGGAAGAGCGCGAGCGGCCGGTACTGCTGCTGGTGGATTTGAAACACAGCTTGTACTTTGGCTCCACCTTGTTATTGCAAGCGGTGCAAGCGGCACATCTGGCGGCCACCCTGGGCTGGCAGGCCATTGAACAGGGAGACCGGCTGGGGGCGCTGATTGTCAGCGACCACAAACGCCGGGAGCTGAAACCGCGCGCCCGGGAGCAAGGGATTCTGGCATTGATTTCGGCACTGAGCGCGGTACATAAACACCAGTTGCAGACACTGCCCCAAGCCAGTGGCAGTGACGAAGGGCTGATGGCACACAGTTGTCGGCAATTGGCGCGACTGGCAAAACCGGGCTCCCAAATCCATATCATCACTGACGGCAGCGGTTTTACCGATGAGTGCCGCCAGCCGTTATCGGAGCTGAGCCGTCACAGCGCCCTGTCAGCCTTTGTGATCACCGACCCGTTGCGCCAAGGTACCCTGCCACTGCCCAAACGTTTTTCATTGCCGGTACGGGATCAAGGGCAAGCCTTGCTGCTGGATCGCCACAGTTACGATGCTTGGCTGTTACGCCAGCAACAGGGTCTGGTGCAGTTTCAGCAGATGATGCAGTCGCTGAATATTCCCCAACGCCAACTGGATGCCGGACAAAACCTTAATCAACAACTGAATTTGCTACGATGATGTCAACCGCCACTGCCAACCCGGCGCTTAGTACCCTGAAAGATATTCACCTGCCGCCCGAGGTGGGATTCTGGCCGCCAGCACCGGGAATATGGACACTAGCCATTTTGCTGCTGGGCATGCTGGCAATGCTTGGGGTGTATGGTTTCCGCCGCTACCGTGCCCGTCAGCAACAGCAAGCACCGGCCAAGGCTGCCCTTGCATTACTGGCACAACTTGATCCACAGCAACCAGAGTATCCGTTGCATATCAGTGCATTGCTCAAACGCTGCGCCATCAGTTACGATAACCGCGCACAGGTGGCCGGCCTTACCGGTGAGGACTGGTATCAGTATTTGGACAAGGTGCTGCCACTCCCGCAGCGGGGGAAATTCGGCCGCTTGTTAGCCAACCGTTACCGGCTGCAAACCGTTGGCCCTCATAACGCCGAACTGGCCGGACTCTGCCAGCAATGGTTACGGCTGGCACCCGCGTTTTACCGCCAGCCCCCCATCACCCACCACAGGGGGGAGGCTGCCTCATGTTAACCCTTGCCTGGCCCTGGTTGCTGCTGTTATTGCCCTTACCCCTGTTGCTGCGCCGCCGGGTGCAAACCGCCGTGTCTGGCGGGCAACTGCAACTGCCCGGGATCCGCGCTTATACTCCAACCCAGGCCAGCCGCCATCAGCAACGGCCATTAGCACAGTGGCTGTTGTGGGTGTTGCTGTTGCTGGCAGTGGCGCGCCCCCAGTGGTTGGGGGATGCCATTGAGCTGCCCACCCAAGGGCGGGATTTGATGGTGGCGGTGGATCTCTCCGGCAGCATGCAGATTGAAGACATGGTGCTTGAGGGCAAAACCGTGGATCGCTTCAGCGTCATCCAAAAAGTGGTCAGTGATTTCATCGAGCGCCGCGCCGGTGATCGCATCGGCCTTATCCTGTTTGCCGACGCAGCTTACCTGCAAGCACCGCTGACCCAGGATCGCCGCTCGGTGGCCCGCTATCTCACCGAAGCGCAAATCGGCCTGGTGGGCAAGCAAACCGCCATTGGTGATGCCATCGCCCTGGCAGTAAAGCGCTTTGATAACCTTGAAAACAGCAACCGGGTACTGGTGCTGCTTACCGATGGCTCCAACAATGCCGGTAATATTGAACCGGATCAGGCTGCCGCCATTGCCGCCAAACGCCAGATAACCATTTATACGGTGGGTGTGGGCGCCGATGTACTGGAGCGCCGTTCACTGTTTGGCATCGAACGGGTCAACCCGTCAGCAGATTTGGATGAAGCCCAGTTGCAACGCATTGCCGACACTACCCACGGCCAGTATTTCCGCGCCCGGGATCCGGAGGAGCTGGAGCAGATTTATCATGAAATAGACAAACTGCAACCGGTAAGCCGGGAGCCCCTCACCTATCGACCGCAGGCGGAGTTGTTCTACTGGCCCTTGGGGCTGGCCTTCATGCTCGCCCTGCTGTTAAGTGTTGGCATTCCCCGCCCAATCCTTCAGGGGAGGTCGTCATGAGTTTGCATTTCATCCGCCCGGAATGGCTATTGGCATTGCTGCCACTGGCACTGCTGTTATGGTTTAAGCGCAAACAGCGCCACAGCCCGTCCCAGTGGCATAAATACATTGCCCCCCATCTGGCCGGGGCGCTTGTGAGCCAAGGCGAGGCCCAACGTCAGCCAACATTGCCTTTGTTGGCCGCCAGCGGCCTCATTGCGGTACTGGCCCTCAGTGGCCCGGCACTCTTTAAAAAACCGCTGCCGGTATTTGCCTCCACCGAGGGCCGGGTGATTGTCATGGACATGTCGCTGTCCATGTATGCCACCGACCTGGCCCCCAACCGTTTGACCCAGGCAAGATTTCGGGTGACCGATCTGCTAAAGGCGCTGAAAAGCGGTGAAAGCGGTCTGGTCGCTTACGCGGGGGATGCGTTTGTGATAAGTCCCCTGACCCGGGATAACAACACCTTGCTGAACCTTTTGCCCACCCTGAGCCCGGAAATCATGCCCGTATTGGGGTCCAACCTGCCAGCGGCCCTCAGTCAGGCCAAAGACCTGCTCTCCCAAGGGGGGCATCTTAGCGGCGACATCATACTGATCACGGATGGGGTTAACAACGAGCAGTTCAACGCGGCCAAAGCCACCTTAAAAGACAGCGCTTACCGGCTGGGCATTCTGGCATTGGGCTCGGCGCAAGGGGCACCGGTACGCCTGCCAGACGGGCAACTGTTGCGTGACAGCAGTAACCAGTTGGTGCTGCCGCAAACGCCATACCAGCAATTGCATGAGCTGGCCCAAAGCAGCCATGGCCGCATGTTTGCGTTTGCCAACGATGGTAGCGACCTTACCCGGTTGCAGCACTGGCTAAGCCAGGATGATACGGCCAAAGCCACAGAGCTTCACGGCGACACCTGGGTGGATCTTGGCCCTTATCTGGCACTGTTACTGCTATTGCCGGCACTGGCCGCCTTCCGTTATGGCTTGCCGCTCTGGCTGCTTGTGTTGCCCTTGTGTGGCACACTGTTAACGCCCCCGGCACAAGCCAGCAGTTGGGATGACTTGTGGCGCAATGCGGATCAGCAAGGCATGCAGGCATTCAAACAACAAGATTACCCGAAGGCCGCCGACAAGTTTGCCAATCCGGCCTGGCAAGGCAGCGCCCTTTACCGCGCCGGGGATTATGAGGGCGCCCTCAAGGCCTTTGCCAAAGATGCATCCGCCAACGGCGCCTTCAATCAAGGCAATGCCCTGATGCAACTTGGACGCTATCAGGAGGCGCTCAAACGTTATCAGGCGGCATTGCAACAAAACCCCGAGCTCGGCGATGCCAAGGCCAATCAGCAACTGGCGGAAAAACTGCTACAGCAACAGCAACAGCAACAGCAACAGCAACAGCAACAGCAACAGCAACAGCAACAGCAGAATGCAACGGATGATGGGGCAACACAACCGCAGCAATCCCCCTCATCACCGCAGCAAAAAGGTGATCAGCAAAACCGTCAGTCCCCTCAAGGTGACCGGCAAAACAAGCAAAATGGCAAACCAAACGACGAGACATCAAGCGCTAAGGACAACGGGCAAGCGGCAACTGATGCCACGCCCGACGGTAAGCCTGCAAGCAACGCCCCTGCTGAAAAACGGCAAAGCGATGCGAAGGCATCATCTTCATCACCGGACAACCCATCAACGCCTGCCACATCTGGCTCACAATCCGGGCAATCCCGGACATTGGATGCAGCGCCCCCCCCGCCAGCGCCACAAATGCAGGCTGTAGTGCAGCAAGAGAATGCCTTTGGCACAGACAAGCAAAACCGCCAGCAGGCTCTTAATGCTCAAGCCCGAGCACAAGCCCAAGCACAAGCCCAGGCATCAACACCGCCTGCAGAGGGTGCCGTATCCCCTTCCAGTGCAACAGCGCAACCACCGCTCCCTGCTGACATGGAGCGGGCATTGAAAATGGTTACCGATGATCCGGCCATACTGCTGCGCAACAAGATGCAACTTGAATATCAAAAACGCCGTCAACGCGGCGACATACCCAAGGAACAACAACAGTGGTAAAACTTCGTTTCTCGTTATGGCTGCTGCTGGCGGCAATCTTGCCGCTAAAAGCACTGGCGTTGACCGAACTTCAGTCATCGGTGGACAAAAACCCCGTGGTGCAAGGGGAATACGTGGCACTGACCGTCGTGGCCGATGATGACCTGTCCAGCCAGGCACTGGACACCTCGGCGCTGCTGCAACACTTCGTTGTGGGGCGTACCAGTGTGGGGCGCAGCACCCAAATCATCAATTTTGATACCCGCAAGGAAACCCGCTGGCAAATTCTGATCTCCCCCAAACAGGCAGGAGACGTGGAGATCCCCGCCCTTGAAATCAATGGCGTCAAATCCAACCCCATCCAGCTTCAGGTGCTCAAGGCCGGAAGCGTGCCGCAACAGATGAAAAACCTGTTCCTGCAAACCAGCATTTCCAGTCATGAAGCCTATGTGGGCCAGCTACTGACCTACAAGGTCAAGCTCTACTTGGCGGTGGATTTACAGCGGGGGGTATTGTCCACCCCCAATATTGAAGGTGCCCAGATAAAACAGATTGGCGATGACAAGGACAGCAGTGCCATTGTCAATGGCCGGCGTTACCGGGTCATTGAACGCACCTACAGCATCGTGGCGGATAACCCGGGCGAGTTGCTGATAAGCGGCGTCAATTTTTCTGGGGATGTACTGATGAATGCCCCAAGCAGCGGCATGTTCTCCTTTCAGGAAAGCCGTCCGGTACAGGCCCAGGGCGACAGCACCATTGTGACCATTAAACCGGTGCCGTCCCAGTACGTAGGCAACTGGCTGGTGGCCGATTTGGTCACCCTGCAAGAAGACTGGCAGGATAAACCCCACTACACGGCCGGACAGCCCATTACCCGCAATATCACCCTGCTGGCGGCCAATGCAGATGAAACCAGCTTGCCGGATTTCAGCCTCTCCCTGCCGCCAGACATTCGCAGTTATCCGGAAAAACCGCTTAGAAAAACGTATCTGCGGGACGGACAAACCGTTGCGAAGCTCAGCCAAACCATTGCCATGGTGCCCGCCAAGGCCGGGCGTTATACCTTGCCGGAAATCAAGGTGGGTTGGTGGAACCCCCATCTGGAAAAACAGCAATACGCCACCCTGCCGGCCCGGCACATCACGGTGGAAGCGGCCAGTAATGCACCGCTGCCCACCATTAACGCGTCCGCTGTGCAACCCCACATTGATGCCGGTTTCTGGCCCTATGTCAGCCTAGCATTGGCAGCCTTGTGGCTAATCACCCTGTTTTTATGGCTACGTGCAAAAAAAGCCGCAGTAGGCCACCTTGATGCCATCCCGGTACCAGAACCCGCAGCCACCGGCGTGTCATTAACGGCAGCCATCAAACAGGATCATGTACCACAGGTGCTCACCGCCCTGTTACAGGAAGTGTCCGCCATCACTGGCAGCAATACCACGCTGGCGCAACTTTCACAGGTATCAGCGCCGCTTGCCGCCATTGCTCGCCAGTTACAGGCTGCCCATTATGGCCGCACACCTGCTGACACCGGTCCCTTGTATCTGGCGTTGCAACAGGCATTAAAACAGTTACGCCAGCAGCCGGGACAACACACCACTAAAGCCTCGCCACTGGCACCGTTAAATCCTTAATGCCTAATACTGCCCGCCAACCACCAATGGCGGGCAGTATTCCTCAACACCCGTTACCGCAAACGCAAACAGCCAGCGTGATGTCCATAGGGCCATCAATGGCAAACTGTAAGTGGTTTATGGGAGCAACCGCATATTTTTTAACTGTTTTTTATTAACTGCCCCACATTATTGCTGTGGAACCAACCCTATCATACTGTTGTCATAAACCTGTGATGAAGTAACAGCGTTCAAGAAATGGCGCAAAATGCAAGGGAATGGCGTGCAACTGCAGACCACTGGCGCACCCTTGATATTTACCGTAAACCTGATTACAGTGTAATTCTGCAAAAATGAGTTCTTTTGCTAAAAAAGCTAAGGATATTCTATAGTTATAAAGTATAAGCCTCAGGGCTGATTAAAGTAAAAAAGGAGTGTGGCCTATGTCATACAAAGTAGACGGACATGAAATCACAGTAAACTTCCCTGTAGATTCAATTTCCATCAATAAAAATTCTATCGCCTTTACTGACAGAAAAGGCAAGAATAAAAGAACCTTCTCAAAGCGCAGTGAAGTCATCTCATTCATGAAATGGCTGGTCAGCGCCAACAAATAAACCGCGTTATCGCCCTTTCGGTAAATAATCCTCTCACCTACCGAATGCAGCACGCAGATTGGACCGATAAACACGTTCGGCAATCGGGCAAACATTACATTTGGCTCAGGCTGTCATCCGAATTCGGATAACTGCCTGACCAAATGGCAATTACCAACCATTCCGCATTTTTCAAAAATTGGCTCACATAAAAAATAACCGCGTTTTATACTGGACTTCCTGTTAACCACCGAGCCTACAATTGCACAAACCTGACTGCCACGATGCCATGGCACTGCTTATCCAGGAGATCCGGCGGCAAATTCCATTTCATCTGCCGGAAACGACGCTCTGTGCCGGGGATTGTCGCGGCTGCTCCAAAAAAATGCTGGAAATGCTGGATAGTGAAACCAGTTACTGGGAGTCCATGTTAACCCAGCAAATGCCTACCCTGCGGGATATTAGAAACCTGCAGGTGCTGGCACAACGCACCCATAAAATCCTTAAGAGAAACAAATTGTTGTAACGGGTAATCACTCACCAAACTTGCGCCGATACCTTGGCAACATGGAAGCGTTGCCCAATAACCCTCCCTGATGCAAATACAGCACGGGTTGTTGTGGGTGGCGCTTTTTATAATCCAGTAACAGCAGCCAACCTAAGGGATCATAAAGCAATTCAAATGCAATGCCCGTATGGCAAAGTTGCTGCCATATACGATAAAACTCTGGATACAATTTGCCAAAGTGGTACTTTTTCTTTGGGGTCAGTAACGTGGGGTAACATTCTGCCGTTTGGGATAACATGGCAAACTGCTGCTGCAAATAGTCATCACCGCCGACCACCGCACATGTAAGAACTTCTATATCCGCCTGTTGCTCGTAAAAATATGTGGCCAAATACAACGCGGTAGTACCAGTGCCCGATGGTAAAAACACCTTCAAACCTTTAATGCCAGAGCCCGTTGCCCATTGGCCGATTTCCTGAGCCAGTTGCCGCACACCATATTCGGCCTGCTGGCAACGTCCGCCTTCCGGTATGAAAAGTGCGCCCGGCAGACAAGGTAATATCTGTTGCTGCAGATATTCTCCCATGCCGAGTCCTTGCCTGAGCTGCGCAGGAAGCGCAATCACCTCTGCCCCCAAAGCCAGTGCCGCCTGATAATTTCCCGCCGGTGCCGCCTGTAGCCATTGCGGCAGATGATCCACATAAAAGCGTAACTGCCAGCCTTTTAATGCCGCCAGCGCCGCCATGGAATACAGCGAATTTGCCTGAGCTGAACCATACCCCACCAGCATTTGGGTACCGGGGAAATCATGCTCCAGGAAATAACGGAATTTACGGGCTTTGTTGCCACTAAATTGAGGATGTAACAGGTCATCCCGCTTCAGATAAAAATGAAACCCTGAAAACGTAAACGACATTACCGGAGTATGCGCCAGCTGCACGATTCACCGCCCTGTAACCACATGAAAAAGCCCTAAGGCGCCATTGTAAATGCCATGCCAAAAGGGGCAAATAGCAAACAGGCCATTAATTGGTGAATTTGCCCATTTATGGGAAATGCCATTCTAAAAAATCAATTTATTTAATCTAAAATCAATTAGTTACAAAGTGGCATAGTTATCGCATAACTCAGATAAGATTTGTATTGAACACTACCACGGGAACACAATATGGCTGTTTTGCGTTTACTTTTTAATATTGCTTGGTTCATCCTCGGCGGCTTTGTTATGGGGCTTGCCTGGTGGCTGGCAGGATTATTGTGCTTTATCAGCATCATCGGCATTCCTTTCGGCCGCGCCTGCTTTGTGATTGGAGAACTGGCATTTTGGCCCTTTGGTCAGGAACATGTCAGCCGGGAGCAACTGCTCGGTCGGGAGGATGTTGGTACCGGTGCTCTGGGGATGATTGGCAATATCATTTGGTTCCTGCTCTTCGGGATTTGGCTGGCAATCGGCCATATCACCCATGCATTGGCATGTTTCATCACGGTTATCGGCATCCCGTTCGGGATCCAGCATTTGAAACTGGCATTATTGAGCCTGACACCGATTGGGAAAACCGTGGTCAGTGCCCGTTGAACCTGCCATATTCCACACCTTGCCACTTGCCTTGAAGCAGATTTTCCCTCCGGTAAGTGGCAAATGACAACTACTTGCAAACATAAGCAATTTTTTTGATCTTGATCAGCATAAAAGGCCGTTCCCAATGGCAGGAATGGCTTTTACCTCTCACACTAACCCACTATGATGACGATTACTTTTCTCGGTCTGTAGAGGGACTTAAATGAAATATCCGGCATTATTACTGGCCATCTCCGCCGTACTGGGCTGTGGTGTGGCCAACGCTGCTGAACCCATCGAGATCATTCACCCGGCAAAGATGACTGAACCTGACAAAGTGGCGTTGGGTAAAATGCTCTATTTCGAACCTCGGCTGTCCAAGTCAGGCTTCATCTCCTGCAACTCCTGTCATAACCTGTCCATGGGCGGTGTGGATGCCCTGCCCACCTCCATAGGCGATCGCTGGCAACAGGGGCCGATTAACGCGCCAACCGTGCTCAATGCGGATTTTATGCTGGCGCAATTCTGGGATGGCCGGGCAAAAGACTTGCAAGAACAGGCCGGAGGCCCCATTGCCAATCCCAAAGAGATGGGCTTTACCCATGAGCTTGCCGTTGAAACCGTGGCTTCCATGCCGGCATATCGGGAACATTTCCGCAAAGTATATGGCAGCGACAAGATTGATATCGACCATATTACCGATGCCATTGCCGCCTTTGAAAAAACCCTGGTGACACCCAACAGCCCGTTCGACAAATACTTGGCCGGTGATCAACAAGCCATCAGTAGCGATGCCAAAGCCGGTTACGACATCTTTAAAAACCGTGGCTGTGTCGCTTGCCATAATGGACCGGCTGTCGGTGGCACCATGTACATGAAAATGGGCCTTATCAAACCGTTCCACACCAATAATCCGGCGGAAGGACGTAAAGGCGTTACCGGTAAAGAAGCCGATAAAATGGTGTTTAAGGTTCCCACCCTGCGTAATATTGAGCTGACATATCCCTATTTCCACGATGGCAGCGTATGGTCACTGGAAGAGTCGGTAAATACCATGTCAGATCTCCAGCTTGGGCAAAAATTCACGCCGGAAGAAACCACCCAAGTGGTGGCGTTTTTAAAATCACTCACCGGGGAGCAACCACAAATTACCCTGCCCATCCTGCCACCATCAACGGCTGCAACGCCCAAACCACAGCCGTTTGCAAACTAGCCAACGCCCCTGTCACTTGGACGCCATTCATATGGCGTCCTTTGCTTGGCTTATTGATTGGCCCATTATTTAGCGCTGCCAACACAGATGTACTGAATCAATTCATGAGTAGGGGCGCCTCACCACTTGGCCGTTTCCCTTCACGCTTTCAAGTGATTTTTTCAATCACCACCTGTGCTCATGAATCTTATTTTTCCTTTAAAAAAAACCTCAAATATCCATTCATTTTTCGCTGATATTTATTGCCAACATTTTACAGCATGCTCAGCGATAAATTTTAATGCTGTATTTTTGACGCCAAAAAAATGACTTTAATTGACAAAAATTAAAATAAATACTCTATTTTTAAAATCAGTTTTTAATATATATTTGGCATTTTTCAATTAGTTTTTTGTTATTAATTAAACAGTGTAATTATTTGTATTTTAATAATTTTTTTATTTTATCTCTTGATAAAGTCATACTTTTTTGTTTTATAAATAAAATTCACAAAACAATGATTGCCATTGAATAAAAAGCAGATATAAACTCGAAGAAAAATAATAAACAAAAAGCCACTCTCACATGGAAAAAATTATGAAATTAAAAACTGTAATTTCTGCCATTTGCATCGCTGTTTCATCGCAGGCTATTTCAGCCGAACTTTACGATAACCACAAAAATTATCCCGGCGGTTCTCAGGTATCCTTCAATGGTAATATCTATGAGGCCAAGTGGTGGGCCAATCCGGATCAATCTCCCGGCGCCAAGGTTGCCAATCCCTGGGAAACCCCGTGGGAACTCATAGCGGAAGGAGATGGTGCCACCCCGCCACCGGAGCCGGAGCCACAACCGGAAGAACCTGTCACACCACCTGCGCCGACACCGGCACCAGAAGGTGACTATGCCAATTACGCAGAAGGCACCCGTTATCAGGGCGGCGACATTGTATTGCATGAAAACAAACTGTATCGCTGTAAAAGCGGCGTGACCGTTCCATGGTGTGCCGGTGCCGCCTGGGCCTATGCGCCAGGCACTGGTACTGCCTGGTTTGAAGCCTGGGAGTGGGTATCAGAAGCGGACCTTAACGATGATCCCGTCACACCTGAACCCACGCCGACGCCTGAACCGACCCCTGAGCCAGAGCCGGAAAATCCATCTACCACGGATGGTTACCGCATCAGCCAAGCACAGCTGGATGCCACCGAAGCCTCGTTGACCGATGGTCCGGTACTTAGCGCCGTTAAAGAAGCCATTCGCACATTGGATAATGCCCTGGTTGAGCAGGTCACACCGCTGGCGGACACCAATCCTGACAACGTCAAACGGGTTGAAGGCATTATCAACGAGGCAGACTGGAATTATATGTTCCCGAAACGCGCGCCGGAATATACCTATCGCCATTTCTTGCAGGCTGTTGCCAAATTCCCGGCATTTTGCGGCAATTATGATGATGGCCGTGATGCCGAGGCCATCTGCCGTAAGTCCTTAGCCACCATGTTTGCCCACTTTACTCAGGAAACCGGTGGCCATACTGCCCATTGGGACGTTCCCCAATGGCGTCAGGGATTGGTACATGTGCGGGAGATGGGATGGAACGAGCAGATGCGCGGCGGTTATAACGGCGAATGCAATCCTGATGTATGGCAGGGGCAAACCTGGCCTTGCGGAACGTTTGCCAACGGCGAATTCAAGTCTTACTTTGGCCGGGGCGCCAAGCAGCTCAGTTACAACTACAATTACGGTCCGTTCTCAGATGCCATGTTTGGCACTGTCCGTACCTTGCTGGATAAACCCGAGTTGGTGGCCGATACCTGGTTAAACCTGGCCTCTGCGGTATTTTTCTTTGTTTACCCCCAACCGCCAAAACCTTCCATGCTGCATGTGATTGACGGCACCTGGCAACCCAACAATAGTGACCTGGCCAATAATCTTACCCCCGGGTTTGGCGTTACCACCCAGATCATCAATGGCGGCGTGGAATGTGGCGGTACGGTGGAAGTGGCACAATCCCTCAACCGTATCGATTACTACAGCAATTTTGCCCAATATCTGGAAGTCCGTGTGCCCGCCACTGAGATCCTGGGCTGTAAAGGCATGAAGCAGTTTGATGCTGCGGGGGCCGGTGCCACCAACATTTATTGGGAAAAAGATTGGGGCTGGTCTGCCGACACCCCTGACGGCGCGGCCTATGCCTGTAAACTGGTGAGTTACCAGACGCCATTTACCGCCTTTAAAGCCGGTGACTATGGCCGTTGTGTACGCAAGAACTTCCCCGATGTGCAGATAACGGAATAACCCTATCCTGGGATAATGAAAAAGCCAGCAGTGTTAATGCTGGCTTTTTCATGGGTATACAACAGCGGTTATCTACGGCTTCAGCGCTTTTTACAGGTTCCATAATATGTCACCCGGTCTTTTCCCCGAATGCCGTAATTCCAGGTAAACTCTTTGGTATGGGGGTTGATGGAAATCGTGTTGTCAATTTTAAACAGGGCACCGGTTTCATAATCAAATGACAGAAAATCACCTTCACGTCGCAAATCCCCGGTGTGTTGTGAGGTTTTTCCCTTCAGGTTGGTGAACTCGATTGTGCCTTCTTTGGCACTGTGGATCACCACCACTTCGCCGGGTTTGCCTTTTAAGGATTTATAATCGCAGTCATAAACCTTATCGCCAGCCCAAGCGGCACCACATCCCGTCGACAATACCAGCAACAGCAACATTTTTTTCATCATTCAGATCTCCTGACTGGGTAATAGCAGTACCCGAAAAAAACCATTACCGCATCTATATACGGCCAGATAACGCTATTGATACTAGTCACGATAAAAAATATCTGCCAACTTATTAAGATAAAAATAAGTTATGCCCCTACCCCATTGATATCCCGATGAAGTTCTTCATACATCAATTCCCGCATCCGAAATTTCTGGATTTTGCCGGTGACGGTCATGGGATACTGCTCCACAAACTTGATATATCGCGGCACCTTGAAATACGCGACTTTTTCAGTAAGGAAGTGGCGTATCTCGCTTTCAGACACTGAGCTGCCAGGGCGCACTTTAATCCAGGCGCACACCTCTTCACCGTATTTGTCACTTTGCACCCCAAACACTGCCGCATCCTGAATGTCATGGTGGGTATACAGCTTTTCTTCGATTTCCCTAGGGTAAATATTCTCTCCGCCCCGGATAATCATGTCTTTAATGCGCCCAACAATCTGTACATACCCTTCATCATCCATCACGCCCAAATCCCCCGAATGCAACCAGCCTTGGGGATCTATGGTGGCTTCGGTTTTGGCCGCATCATTCCAGTAACCTTGCATGACGCAATATCCACGGCTGCACACCTCACCGGGCTGGCCCACAGGTAAAATCTCTCCGAATTCATCCACAATCTTGACTTCGGTATGGGGCAATGCGCGCCCGACCGTTGTGACCTGTTTTTCAAACGCCGAGTCTATCTCGGTAATATTGTTGATGGGACTGCATTCGGTTTGCCCGTAGGCAATCACCACTTCGGTCATGTGCATCAGGGCATGCACCCGTTTCATGACCTCCTCAGGGCAGGTAGCACCAGCCATCACGCCGGTACGCAGACTACTCAGGTCATACTGGTCAAAGTCCGCCAGTTCCAGTTCCGCAATAAACATGGTGGGCACCCCATGCAATGCGGTGCAGCGCTCTTGTGCCACCACTTGCAAGGTAATGGCCGGGTCAAAGGCATCTGACGGGAATACCGCGGTGCCGCCTTTTGCCACACAAACCAGATTGCCCAGCACCATGCCAAAACAATGGTACAAGGGCACCGGAATGCATAAACGGTCATCCGCGCCAAAGCGCATGGCCTCCGCCACCAACATGCCGTTGTTGAGAATATTGTGATGCGTGAGCGTAGCGCCTTTGGGATTGCCGGTAGTGCCCGATGTAAACTGGATATTAATGGCATCATGAGGGGATAAACGGGCCCCGATGCCTTGCAAATCGGCATATTCCGTCGCACCGCCCAAATCGCATACCTCCGGGAAATTCAACATGCCGGGGGTTTTGTCACTGCCGGTTCGGATCACGCAGCGCAGCTCAGGCAACCGTTTGGCCTGCAATTTTCCAGGCTCGGCAAAGGCTAGCTCTGGCGCCAACTCCTGCAGCATGGAAAGATAATGGCTGGATTTGAATTGATCGTGGGTGATCAATGCCTTGCATCCCACGTTGGTCAGTGCGTATTCCAGCTCCTCCGGACGATAGGCAGGATTGATACACACCATGATGGCCCCGATACGGGCTGTGGCAAATTGCGTCAGGCACCATTCAATATTGTTAGGTGACCAAATTCCCACCCGGTCGCCGGGGCCAATCCCCAACGCCAGCAAACCAGTGGCAAGCCGATCGATTTCCTGCAGATAGCGGGCATAACTCCAGCGAATCTGCTGATGGTGCATGACCACCGCCGTGTTATCCGGAAAACGGGCACAAATATCATCAAGATACTGGCCGATGGTTTTATCAATCAGTGAAATATCGCCATTTCCCCTATAGTGGCTTTGGGAAAGCGGCAAGCAATTTTGCGGGTTACTTGTTGTATTGGCAGACATCTATGCCTCCATGCGCGGTGTTATCGTAATCGGAAGAGTCTGTCTTCTGAAACTCACCAAAGACGGCTGCAATGGCCAGGCTCATCGCCCAGCGCTTGGCAATAAGCGCCACCCCAGAACAATTTCAGAACTCACCTGACTGTAACGAATGATTTGTGCTAATAACAAGCAACACTAAAAGTTTTTAGACTAAAGAATGAGCCCTTTACGCAGGGTAAAGCCAGCAAAAGTATTTCTTTTAAATTCTTTTATTTTCAAATGGTAAACTTAAAAAACAAGCGAAAATACTGGCTTTATTGAAAAGCGTTGTCATGCTGCCGGTTTATGGGGTTTTTAGCAGGATACCAAGACATTGGCCTTCACCTTTGTGGTCAAGCAACCATAATATTCAACATCCTTGATATTATGGGAACTATCGACTATTCGTCATGGGTGTGAAAAATCCATCAACAGTTAATCCTGCAGGAGCGCATATGAAAACCAACGTTTTATCCCTTTTAGCGATAATGGCTGCCACAAGTTTGCTCTGCAGTGGCGTGGCGCAAGCCAAAGACAAGGAGCATCAAGCTCATGCCAGCGGGCATAAAAGCCTACCGCCCGGATTGCAAAAAAAAGCAGCCAAGGGACAGCCGTTACCCCCAGGGTGGCAAAAACGCTACAACAAGGGCGACATTCTGGAAACGGATATCTACCATCGCGGCGAGGTGACCGCACCGGCCAATCACGATGGCATCATTACGCTGAATGTGGACGGACAGCTATTCAAACTTGAAGAAAAAACCCGTAGGATCATTGATATCCTGACGGAATAGATCGGTGGGGCAACATACGTGACGCTTGTATGTTGCCCCCAAAAATCTCTCAACGGCCGTCTATCATGCGGCCAATACCGCCCAATACCGAGCCTTCGCCCCTGTCACTGCCACCGGCAGACGGTGCATGAGCCAAAATGCGATCCGCCATCCGAGAAAATGGCAAACTCTGCAGCCACACATCTCCATGACCGGACAAAGTGGCTAAAAACAACCCTTCCCCGCCGAACACCATGGACTTGAGCGAACCTGCACGTTGAATGTCGTAATCGATGCCACTGGTAAAGCCCACCAGACAACCGGTATCCACTCTCAGGGTTTCACCGTTCAGCTGTTTGCGGATCAGCGTGCCACCGGCATGAATGAATGCCATGCCATCGCCTTTCAGGCTCTGCAGAATGAATCCTTCGCCGCCAAAAAAGCCGGTGCCCAGACGTTTATTGAATTTCATGCTGACCTGAGTGCCCAAAGCCGCCGCCAGAAAGCTATCTTTTTGCAGGATGAGTTCACCGCCCACATCGGCCATATCAATGGCGAGTATGGTCCCCGGGTACGGGGCAGAGAAAGACACCCGCTGTTTACGGTTGCCCTGATTGGTGAAATGGGTCATAAAAATGCTTTCACCCGTCAACATCCGTTTGCCGGCGCCCATTAACTTCCCGAAAAAACCGGACTCAGGTTCCGAGCCATCACCCATCCTGGCTTCAAAATCAATGCCTTGCTCCATGTAGGTCATGGCACCAGCCTCAGCGATCACCGTCTCCCCGGGATCCAGCTCCACTTCCACCAACTGCATGCTTTCGCCTATGATTTCATAATCCACTTCATGGCAGCGTTTGCTCATATATCCCGTCCTCTTGTTACACCACTTAATTGATGATTCGGTTATCCGTATGCACTGGCACATACGGTTATCATTATCAGGTCACACATGGCGGCAAATGAGTGTGGCCACTGACATCATTATGGATTTTACCCCCAACATCAAACACTCCACGACAAAAACTTACCCATGGCGGCACTGGCCGTGAATTTGCCATAGGAATGCAAACACCCCGGTAAGTTCACCCAGCAGATGTGCAAACAAACCCTAATCAAACATCAGAGGCCTGCGCCTTGATAATCTGTGGCACAGGTAACGTCTTGCCAGGTTACAGATGACGGCACTTTATTTTTGGCTTATGCTAGATTGGATTTGTCGGGTAGTTGTGATGTCATCGCTTGTTCATCGGCCACTTTACCCCGATGATGCATGGAAAACTTATAACTCCGTCAACAGGAATTTTTCGGATGAAAATTGAGTACTCTCCCATTGGGATCATTCACAGCCCCTTCAAACAGCAAGCAGGCACCCCCGTTCAACCCTCCCGGGCCAATAATGCCGAAGGGCGTATCGAGCTGTTACCGCAATTCGTGGAAGGGCTCACCGATATCCATGAATTTTCCCATATTGTATTGCTGTGTCACCTGCACCAGTGCAGCGGCAATTTTCAGATGAAAGTCACCCCCTACCTTGACGATGCTCAACACGGCTTGTTTGCCACCCGCTCACCACGCCGCCCGAACCCCATCGGTTTGTCTGTTGTGGAACTCCTGGGAGTGGAAAATAACCTCTTGCATATTCGCAATCTGGATTTGCTGGACGGCACACCGGTACTGGATATCAAGCCTTATGTGGGAGAGTTTGATCAACGCCCCGGCGCCAAATTCGGCTGGTTTGAACGGGCCAAAAAGATTGCCACGGCAGATGACCGCTTTTGTGAGACTGAGCAGCATTAACCGTCACCAATAACGTGATGCCGCCGCATCAAAAAGGGGAGCATTAAGCTCCCCTTTTTACATTGGACTCACATCAACAATTACACCAAGATGCTGACAACGCCTTGCGTTTTCTCCCGCCATCAGCATCTACGGGCAAACATACCCGCAAGCATTGGTTAGAAAGGTGCGTCAATATCAACCACATCCACCAGTTTGTGGTTCACGAACTCTTTCAGCCCCAGACCCAACAGTTCACGGCCATAGCCTGAATGACGAATGCCGCCAAAAGGCAGATCCGCTTTCACCATGGTGGGATGGTTAACAAATACCATACCGGTGGAAATGCGATGGGCCACCTGCTCACCCCGTTTCACATCGGCGGTAAACACTGAGCCACCCAAGCCAAAAGGTGAATCATTGGCAATGCGCACGGCATCGTCTTCATCCTTGGCCCGCAGGATCATGGATACCGGCCCAAAGAATTCCCAATAATATGCTGGGTTATCCGGTGTCACATTGGTCAGGATGGTTGGCTGAACAAAGGCGCCCTGTGTTGGCACTTTAGGGCCCACTTCGGTAGCAGTTGCCCCGTGAGCCACGGCTTGGCGAATTTTCTCTTTCACTTCATCCGCTGCCGCTTGGGATGACAACGGTGCCAATGTGGTGGTTGCATCCATGGGATCGCCTGCTTTCAAGCCTGCCACCCCTTCGGTGTACTGACTCAAGAACTGATCGTAAACCTTATCCACAATAATCATGCGCTTGGACGATACACACACCTGCCCGCCGTTCCAGTGACGACCAAACACGGCCCACTTGACGGTTTTGGCCATTTCGGCATCTTCCAGCACCACAAAGGCATCTGCGCCCCCCAATTCCAGGGTGGATTTCTTCATGGCTTTACCTGCCTGGGCGGCAACAACCGCACCAGCACCTTCAGAGCCGGTCAGTGCTACACCATGCACGCGAGGATCATTGATGATTTTTTCAATCTGGGAGCGGGTAGCGTACAGATTCTGGAAAGCTCCTTGTGGCAAGCCGGCATCACGCATCAAGGCTTCAAAAGCGGCAGCGGCTTGAGGCACGTTGGATGCGTGTTTCAAAATAACCGTATTCCCGGCAGACAGTTGCGGCGCCAAAATACGGGCAATCTGGTAATAAGGGAAATTCCAGGGTTCAATGGCCAAAATGGTGCCTAACGGTTCATGCACCAATGTGGCTTGCCCTTCAGCAGGATCTGCCACCGGCAACTTTTCTGGCGCCAGCAGTTTTTCGGCGTTCTTTACATAGTACTCAATAATTTGTGCTGACAGTTCCACTTCACCTTCAGCTTCACCAATCACCTTGCCCATCTCCAGGGTAAGTATCTCGGCATATTTGCGCTTGTTGTCGCGTAAAATGGTGGCTGCACGCTGCAGTATTTCAGCGCGCTGGGCAAACGATGTTTCTTTCCATGCCACAAAAGCGGCATGGGCATCAGCAAGGGCTTGCTCTACTTGTTCATCGGTTGCATCTGGGAATTTTTTTACCAACTCGCCAGTGTAAGGGTTAACTGTTGCATAGCTCATAAATAAAACCTCCTAATACACATCCGTATTTTACGGAGTATGATTCCGTTACCTTTGGTAATCATTAAAGCCTCACTCAACCTTACTACTATCCCTCTTTAAAAGCTACTGTTTGAATAACAATAACGCCCATAAAATATACCCATGAAAAATGTACATAATTATAATGTTGACAATTTGTTAATTCTGTATTTTTACTCAGCATCCTTTTAAAAAACCTTATTGAAACAACCCATAGAATATAACTGACACATAAAATAAACCCATGAAAATCATGCCAACTTGTTGGATGTTTTCAATCTAAAACAAAAAAACAGACAGGAGAGACAAAAAATACAATATATTGATTTATATTCATTTTTATAAACTAAAATATAATGTCGATATTATTCCACAATAATGTTGTGAGTATTTACGTGACAATTTTACATTCATACCCAGCACCACAAGGAAAATACAAAAATGTTTGGTCAACATTTTCGTTATCCGGTTATACAACATTTACTTGTTTACATTAGATTAATAATGCTGTCACATTGGGTGTCATGATTAAAAATACAATCGGAATACTCTATAACCTTAAGTTATTTATTCTGTTTGACTTATAAAAAATTCCGTATGAATAAATGAAGAATAAAAACCTTGTTAATAATATTGGCATCACCCATTTGGCAGATATATCCACCACCACCCATTACCCTTAATAATATTTAAGATAAAACAGATACCAATCTTCATCTATTTTCCGGTACCCCACCGTATTATAAGGAAGCCCGCTTAAAGCCCGATCCAGGTGAGTGTATCGTGGCAAGGGATTGTGCGGACGATAAACATACCCTTTGGTACTGATGCCATTGGGCGTTGAGATGACCGAGCTCACAAACATCACCCCATGGGCGCCCCATGTGCGAATGCCCCCCTCCAGCGACAATTGTGTAAAGTGCTGCCGATATTGCTGCCAGCGCACCTTATCAATGGCCTTGTCAGGATCCATGAATTGGCTGTTAATGGAAAAAAGTTGGCCATCCTGACGAAACATGGCCATAAGTTGCATAAACCCTGACTGCTGCTCGGTAAGCGACGTTATCAGTTGTTGATCTGTCCGATGCCGTTTCACGGTAAAACCATCCGACATGCGCACAAACAACCACACCGCCAGCAACAGTGCCGCAACCATTAATAACCGGGTTATCCATTGCATCATACCAACATCCTTGTGGAACACAGCGACCACTTGTTACTCATCCTAAGTGAAATTACCGGGGCTGAAAGTTAGCGTTACAACTTTGGCTGTAAAAAATTGTAACCAATTGTAAATAATTCGGTCATACCAATAGACCAAAAAATAATCAATCAAATCAAGAAGAATGTTTTATCAGACAATGGCAGGAAAGCACCAGCTAACAAGCATGATCCAACGCTTAAAAACTGCAATTAAGTGATCTGAATCACTTAATAAGTCAGTGTATTTCCATTAGTTAATGTTCACTTTTATGGCACAAAAGTGACAATGGGAAAGTGCCTGTTTATGACCTTTTTTTGATGGCATTCCCCCATGAATGTGTTGTTTTTTTGCTCATTAAACCGTTTTTTTATCTGTGGTTTTAGGAACTTATTCCATTTTTCAGCGACTTGACAGAACACCTTGAAAGATAAAGAATCCTGCCACCTATTCTTGGACGAATGAGATAGATTGCCGTCATGCTGCTTACCCCTTCGGTAAGTTCCGGAGCCACCTCTGAGGTAAATTCCCGTGAGGAGACCCCCGTCGATGTACTGCTTATCGGCGGCGGCATAATGAGTGCCACCCTGGGTACATTTCTACAGACTCTGGAACCCGACTGGTCTTTGACCATGATTGAACGCCTGGATGGCGTTGCACAGGAAAGTTCCAATGGCTGGAATAATGCCGGTACCGGGCACTCAGCGCTAATGGAACTTAATTACACTCCCCAACAACCCGATGGCAGTGTCAACATCCAAAAGGCGATAGACATTAACGAAGCCTTTCAGATATCACGCCAGTTTTGGGCGTATCAGGTCAGCCAGAATGTGCTGCATGAACCCCATAAATTCATTAACAGCGAACCCCACATCAGCTTTGTATGGGGCGATGCCAACGTGAATTTCCTGCGGACACGCTACCGGGCACTGCAGTCGCACACGCTGTTTTCCGGGATGGAATACTCGGAAGACCACGAACAAATCCGCCAATGGGCCCCACTGGTGATGGAGGGACGCGACCCCCAACAAAAAGTGGCCGCCACCCGCACCGATAACGGTACGGACGTGAACTTTGGCGAAATTACCCGCCAGTTGGTGACATCACTGCAACAAAAGCCCAATTTCAGTTTGCAGCTCAATACTGAAGTGCGCGATTTGCAACGTGCCAGTGACAACAGCTGGACAGTGACAGTGGCCGACACCAAGGATCATGGTAATAAACGCACCATTCGCGCCCGCTTCGTGTTTATCGGTGCCGGTGGTGCGGCCTTGCGTTTATTGCAAAAATCCGGCATCCCGCAAGCAAGGGAATATGCCGGTTTTCCGGTAGGCGGCCAGTTTCTGGTAACCGAAAACGAAGCGGTTGTGAAGCTGCACTCGGCTAAAGTCTATGGCCGCGCTGAAGTGGGCGCACCGCCCATGTCCGTGCCCCATCTTGACACCCGCATTCTGGAAGGCAAAAAGGTGCTGCTCTTTGGTCCATTTGCCACGTTCTCCACCCGCTTTTTGAAAAACGGTTCATTGCTGGATTTGATGAAATCCATCAATGCTTCCAACTTGATGCCAATGATGCGGGTCGGGCTGGATAATTTTGATCTGGTGAAATATCTCATCAGCCAGGTACGGTTGTCTGACGATGACCGTTATGAAGCCCTGAAACAGTATTATCCCGATGCAGCGAAAGCCGACTGGCGCTTATGGACCGCCGGACAGCGGGTGCAGATTATCAAGCGTGATCCGCAAAAAGGTGGCGTATTGCGCCTTGGCACAGAAGTGGTCAGTGATGAACTGGGTACCATTGCCGCCCTGCTGGGGGCGTCACCTGGTGCCTCTACAGCGGCGCCCATCATGCTGCAATTGCTGGAAAAGGTATTTCCGGAAAAAGTGGCCTCGGCCTCATGGCGCAGCAAACTGCAGCAGATCATTCCGTCCTACGGCACACGCCTGGATGGCAATGAAGAGGCAACAGAGCAGGAATTGGCATACACCTGCAAAATGTTACAGTTGCGACGCCAAGTACGGGAAACCATGGCCAATATACCGGAGCCGGACAACCGTTACGTGATGCCGGCCAACAATATGGCGGATATCGCCCTATAGCGAGAGGTGTCGTTAACGGATAATCACCTTAACAATCGTCACCTTAAAAATAGTTGCCTTAAAAATGCCAAAGGGTTGTTTGCTGATGCAGACAACCCTTTTTGCTATAACGTGCAACACATTTACCTTAACCCAACGCCCACATGCCGCAAGGCCGCGACTTACACAAAGCGGTGCCGCAGCCTTAACGATGGCAATTCATCCCCTACCACCAGGTGGCATAAAATCCTATCAGGATAAGGGTTATCACCAAGGCCGAGATGCGATAGCCGCCATGGGTGCTGAAGTCGATGTCATGCAGCGGGATGCTGTGTTCATGATCTTTGCCCTTGCCTTCCAGCAGGGAGATGATCACCGCCAGCAGCAAACAGCAGACAAACACATAGCCGACCCGGTCCATAAACGGCACCTGCGGTAACCAGAATTTGGCCACAGCAGACAATACGGCAGAGCCAATGGCGGCTGCCAAAGCGCCGTTTGCCGTGGCTTTTTTCCAGAACATCCCCAGCACGAACAGCACCACGATGCCAGGGGTAAAGAAGCCGGTAAATTCCTGGATGAACTGGAATGCCTGTTCTGATTTGCCCAGTAGCGGCTGGGCGGTGATCAACGCTACCAGCAAGGCAACCACGCTGGCAATACGCCCTACTTTCACATAATGATGCTGGGTCTGATGCCGCCGCATCTGGGCATATAGATCCATGGTGAAAATGGTGGAAATACTGTTGGTCATGGAGGCAAGGCTTGAGAGGATGGCGGCCACCAATGCGGCAAAAATCAGCCCTTTAAGCCCGGTCGGCATCATGCCCATCAGCAGCGGGTAGGCTTGGTCCGGCCGCTCCAGCGGCGGCAACAGCAACACGGCTGCAATCCCCGGCAGCACCACCAGTACGGGCATCAGCAATTTCAAGAATGCGGCAAAGGCAATCCCGCGACGGGCCTCTTTCAAATCCTTGGCTGCCAGGGCCCGCTGGATAATGTACTGGTTGCAACCCCAATAAGACAGGTTCATCACCCACAGACCGCCGACGAGCACGGAAATCCCGGGCAAACTGGCATAATGAGGGTTGTCCGGCGTGAGGATCATGTCGAATTTTTCCGGCAGTTTCGTCATCAGGATATCAAACCCGGCAATAATCCCCTGGCCATCGCTGACCATCTGTAACGATACATAAGACAGGAACAAGCCCCCGGCCACCAGCAGCAATACCTGAATGATATCCGTCAGCGCCACCGCCTTAAGGCCACCATACAGGGAATAGGCAAGCGACAATAACGCCAACAGGCCCAGACTGGCCGTGATATTGAGCCCCGTCAGGGTGTTAATGGCCAGCGCCCCCAACCACAATACGGCGGTGAGGTTAACAAACACGTACACCGCCATCCAGAACAGCGCCATGGTCAACCGTACCCGGTTATCATAGCGGTGCAGCAAAAACTGCGGCATGGTGTAAATCTTGCGCTTGAGGAAAATCGGCAAGAACCAGGCGCCCACGATAATCAAGGTAATGGCAGCCATCCATTCATAGGATGCAATGGCCAACCCAATGGCATAACCGGAGCCGGACATGCCGATGACCTGCTCGGCCGAGATGTTGGACGCCACCAAAGAGGCCCCGATTGCCCACCAGGGCAGACTGTTTCCGGCCAGGAAATAATCGCTGGTATTTTTATCGTGCCCGGGTTTGTCCCGCGATACCCACCAGGCCAATCCTAACAGGATGACCACATAGGCCGCCAGAATGGCAAAGTCCAATGGGGCTAACAACATACAGCTTTCTCCTTGGAGTTTTTAAGGTTGAGCAACAACCTCGGCACCGGCCGCAGGCTGACAAACAAACACATCAGCCGTCAGGCCGCTGTGTTTAGGGTAATTGGTGGCAATTTGACTTTTGACTTCGGTAATCAGCGCCACGGGCATCAACGCCACCACGCAGCCGCCAAAACCGCCACCGGTCATGCGGACGCCCCCTTGGGAGCCCACAATGCTGTCCACCAGGGTGACCAGATAATCAACCGGGGGCACCGTAATGGCAAAATCATCCCGCATGGATGCATGAGACTGCGCCATCAGTTGGCTCATGGTAGCCATGTCACCATGCGCCAGCGCCTTGGCGGCCTGCAGCGTTCGGCAATTTTCCGTTACCACATGACGCACCCTGCGAGCGGTAACATCATCAAGCCTGGCGGCAATGTCACCGATATCCTCCGGGGTTAAATCCCGTAACGCCCCAACGCCATAGTGGGCCGCGCCAGCCTCACATTGGGCCCGGCGGGCGTTGTATTCGCTCCCCACCAGCCCACGTTGTACATTGGAGTTAATAATCACCAAAGCCCACTCCCGGGGAAAAGCCACCGGGGTGGCGCTCAAGCTGCGACAATCAATCAATAATGCGTGATGTGGCTGACCCTGCGCGGAAATCAGCTGGTCCATGATGCCGCTGTTACACCCAACAAAGCGGTTTTCCGCTTGCTGCCCCGCTTTGGCAAGCTGTAAGCGGCTTAAGGCGCATCCGGCTATGGTGGACAGCATCAGCCCCAAGGCAACTTCCAGTGAGGCTGACGAGCTCAGCCCGGCCCCTTTGGGAATATTGCCGCTGATCAGCAAATCGCATCCCACCAACGCCGCCCCCTGGGATTGCAGCATCAGCACCACACCGCGCACATAATTGGCCCAGGAATATTCGCCATGGTGCGTAATGGCATCATCCAGCAGGATGTCATCCCACTGCTGGTGATAATCGGCGGCCACCACCCGAATGCGGTTACTGCCATTAATGCGCCCCAGCACGTGGGTGGAAAAATCAATGGCGCAAGGCAGCACAAAACCGTCGTTATAATCGGTATGCTCGCCAATCAGATTCACCCGGCCCGGGGCCCTGACATGATAAGTGGCCCGCTGGCCGAAGCAGGACGCAAAAGATTGTTGCAACGCGTGGATGGCCAAGCTCATAAGCCACCTTTCGCCGCTTTGTAGTGAATGGGCGACTGCTGACGCAGCCGTTCTGCGGCCTGCTCAGGCGTCATGTCACGCTGGGCTTCGGCCATCATCTCGTAACCCACCATGAATTTTTTAATGGTGGCCGAGCGCAGTAACGGCGGATAAAAATGGCCATGCAGTTGCCAGTGACAACGCGCCGAGGCGTCGGCGTAATCGGCTGTGTAAGGCGCCCCATACCATCCCATGGAATACGGGAAAGCACATTGAAACAGGTTGTCGTAACGGATGGTGAGCTGTTTTAGGATGTCTGCCAAAGCCAACTGCTGTTGGGGCGACAACGCTTCCATGCGGGTGACATGCGCCTTGGGCAGCACCAGGGTTTCAAAGGGCCAGCAGGCCCAATAAGGCACCACCACCAGCCAGTGTTCGTTTTCCAGCACGGTGCGGGCGCCATCATCCAGCTCCCGCTGGGCATAGTGCACTAACAGGTTACGCCCATGCTGCGCCAGGTATTGCCGCAAGGCGGCATCGGTACGGGCCGGCAAGGTCGGAATGGCCGAGCTGGCCCAGATTTGCCCGTGAGGATGGGGGTTGGAGCAGCCGTTAATAACGCCTTTGTTCTCGAATATCTGCACCCACTGATAGTGCTGGGACAACTCCCGGTACTGGTTTATCCATTCGCCAATCACCTGCTGGATTTGCTCAACAGACAGCTCCGGCATGGTCAGGCTGTGATCCGGGGAATAACACAATACGCGGCTGGTGCCCTGCACGGAGGCGGCAACAAATAAACCATCATCATTTTTGCTGTCTGCCGGGCTATCCGGCTGCAATGCCGCAAAATCATTGGTGAACACATAAGGGGCTTGGTAACGGGGGTTGCTATCGCCATTCACCCGTTGATTTCCGGGGCAGAGAAAACAGTTGGCATCATAAGTGGGCACTTGCGCCAACGCCGGGGTTTCTCGCTGTCCGAGCCATGGGCGTGCCGCCCGGTGCGGTGACACCAGCACCCAGTCACCGGTTAACGGATTATAACGGCGATGGGGATGCTCTTTGACATTAAATGTTGACATATAGGCTTATTTTCATACCACGTTTACTGCGCTCATCGTCATCAACCGGCAAAACTCGCCCCGTTGGAACACAGCAGTTAACAATCGCCACCCTTATCGGTGCATGCTTGATATCCGGCAGGCGTGATGCCCGGACAAAATAACGCCGGATGATACCATTAAATTCAGCAGATGCACGGTTAACAACTCAACGATTGCTGAATAATGCTGCCGCGCAGGCTTAAAGGCCCACCAGCGCGACGTCAAAATGCGGGCAACGTTACCGTGCCCTTAAAGGGGCTGGGCGGTCATCCACAAGCCATAAAAAAACAGCAAGGCTCACGCCTGCTGTCCATACACATGCCCCGCTTAACGCCCCTGGCCAGATAGCCCAAAAGGCTGTGGTTATCACAGCCTTCAGCCCCGGCATCAGTGGCGGCGGGCACGCCCGTTAACTTTCGTCCTGATGATCTTCAAAGTAGGAGTCCGGGATCAGGTGCCCCAGCTCATGGGATTTGGTTTTGAGATAAAATTCGTTGTAACGGTTTTTGCCCACCTGCAATGGCACCCGCTCGACCACTTCAATGCCAATATCTTTCATTGCGGTCATTTTGCGGGGGTTATTGGTCATCAGTCGCACCTTGTGCACGCCGATTTTCTCCAGCATGGGGGCAATCATGTCGTATTTGCGCATGTCTGCCGGGAACCCCAGTTGCTCGTTGGCCTCCACGGTGTTCGCCCCCTTATCTTGCAGGGCATAGGCACGAATCTTGTTCAACAGGCCAATGCCGCGGCCTTCTTGTCGCAGGTACAAAATAAAGCCCCGTCCCTCGGCGGCAATGTTTTGCATGGCGGTTTGCAACTGAAAGCCGCAATCACAACGCAGGCTGAACAGGGCATCGCCGGTCAGGCATTCAGAATGGATACGTCCCAGCATCGGCTCATCGGCATTCAGCTCACCAAAAGTCAATGCCACATGTTCCTTGCCGGTTTCGGTATCTTCAAAACCGTGCATGGTAAAAATGCCCCAGGGAGTGGGCAACTTGGCGGTGGCAATATATTTAATTGACATGGATTAACCTTAACTACTGCTCTCATTCTATGAGACGGTTAATGTCTCTCAAGGCAGAGACTCACATACTTATGGATTCAGGCGGGTCATTTTAGGCGGTTTTATGGCGGATCGGAATACCCAGAAGCCTCAGTCTCAACATGAAAGCACTGTCATCACCGCCTACCTGGCACAACCGGCAGGCCGGGGAGTATAGCAAGTTGACGCGGAGACAACAGTGATTTACGGATAAAAGCGCCGTTTTCCTGCGGGGAGACCTATCCCTGCGGATGCTCATGCAGATGGTGCACCACCTGGTTGCTTGACCCCCGGTACAACAAGGACGGGTCGGCCAGCGACTGATCAAACTTGCCGTCAATCAGTACATCGATATAGGGTAAAACGGCACGCTGGGCGGGACTCAGCTCGCTGAGCTTATATCCGGTCCACAACCAGATATCCTTGCCCTGACACTCGGCGCGCACCCGTTTTAACAACTGCAGGATGGCCGGAACATTGGCCGGAAACAGCGGATCGCCACCGGATAATGACAACCCCCGGCGGTGAATGCGGGTATCGTTCAAATCCTGAATGATTTGATTTTCCAGCTGCTCATCAAATGGATGGCCGGAACGGGGATCCCAAGTAGACTGGTTATAACAACCACGGCACTGGTGTTCGCAACCGGAGACAAATAATGTACAGCGGGTACCGGGGCCATTTACCACATCTACCTGATAATAACGATGATAATTCATAAGGCTACCCTCAGGTGCGCCTTGGTGGCGCACCTTTGCTTTGTACTTACAGATGTTTTACCCGACGTTTGACTTCTTCCTGTTTGCCCTGGTTAAACGGCCGCGCATCCGGACTGCCAAGATACCCGCATACCCGGCGGATAACCGATACCCGCGCCGGATCGTGGTTACCGCATTTCGGGCAGACAAAGCCTTTGCTGGTACAGCTGAATTCGCCGGTAAAACCGCAATCGTAACACTCGTCAATGGGAGTGTTGGTGCCATAGTACGGCACCCGGCTGTAGCTGTAGTCCCACACGTTTTCCAGCGCTTCCACGTTATGCTGCATGTTGGGATATTCGCCGTAGCAAATAAAGCCGCCATTGGAGATTTCAGGGTAAGGCTGTTCAAAATCGATTTTATCGTAAGGGTTCACCGATTTTTCCACGTCCAGATGGAAACTGTTGGTGTAATAGCCTTTGTCGGTAACACCGGGCACCAACCCGAAGGTTTTGGCATCCAGTTTGGCAAAACGGTTACACAGGTTTTCGCTGGGGGTGGCGTACAGGCTGAAACCGTAACCGGTTTCCTCTTTCCAGCGTACGGTGGCCGCCTTGAGATAAGCCACCATATCCACGGCTTTCTGGCGCAGGGTTTCGCTGTCATAAACATGGGTAGCGGTGCCATACAGGGCATTGATGGCCTCATGAATACCGATGTAACCCAGCGAAATGGACGCCCGGCCGTTTTTGAAGATGTCCGCCACGTTGTCATCCGCCTTCAGGCGTACGCCACAGGCCCCCTCCATATAAAGAATGGGTGCCACCCGGGCCTTGACGTTTTTCAACCGGTCAATACGGCTATCGAGCGCCTTGCGGGCCACATCCAACCGTTTATCCAGCAGCTGATAAAACGCTTTTTCATCACCCTGGGCTTCCAGTGCAATACGCGGCAGGTTAAGGCTTACCACCCCAAGGTTGTTGCGCCCTTCGTGCTGCAACTGGCCGTCTTGCTCGTAGGCTCCCAGGAAACTGCGGCAACCCATCGGCGTTTTGAAAGAGCCGGTCACCCGCACCACTTCATCGTAATTGAGGATATCCGGATACATGCGCAATGTGGAGCAGCGCAGTGCCAGCTGTTTTACATCGTAATTGCAGTCACCCGGCTTGTGGTTGACACCGTCGCGAATGGCAAAAACCAGTTTGGGGAATACGGCGGTTTTATGGTTTTTACCCAAACCTTCCATGCGGATTTTCAAAATGGACTGCTGAATGAGCCGTGACTGCCAACTGGTGCCAAGCCCGAAGCCCAACGTGACAAAAGGCGTCTGGCCATTGGCGGTGTGCAGGGTGTTGACTTCA
Source organism: Shewanella mytili (assembly GCF_046765975.1). Taxonomy (NCBI): domain Bacteria; kingdom Pseudomonadati; phylum Pseudomonadota; class Gammaproteobacteria; order Alteromonadales; family Shewanellaceae; genus Shewanella; species Shewanella mytili. Next base: position 137,712 of record NZ_JBKOUD010000007.1, read on the forward strand.
TATTCCAGCGACTGGAATGCATCGTGGCACTCTTTTTCCGTGCGCTCTTCGGCATAGGCGGCCGCGTTTGCAATGCCCCACTTTTGCGCCACTTCCATATGCTTGTCATAGCTGTGGGTCACAAAAGGTGCCAGCACTTCATCAATGCGGTTAATGGTGGTGCCGCCGTAAATATGGCTGGCCACCTGGGCAATAATCTGTGCGGTAACCGCCGTTGCAGTTGAAATGGAGCGAGGGGTTTCAATTTCGGCGTTGCCCATCTTGAAGCCGTGATTGAGCATGCCGCCCAAGTCAATCAGCATGCAGTTGAACATGGGGAAAAATGGCGCGTAGTCCAAATCATGGTAATGGATTTCACCCCGGTCGTGAGCTTCAACCACTTCCTTGGGCAAAATATGATGTTTGGCATAATGCTTGGCCACAATCCCCGCCAGCAGATCACGCTGGGTAGGAATGACTTTGCCGTCTTTATTGGCGTTTTCATTCAGCAAAGAGGTGTTGGTCTGTTCCACCAGACCGCGAATTTCCAGACTCAGTTTGCTACCGGTTTCCCGGCAGATGTCCCGGTCATGACGGTATTCAATGTAGGCTCTGGCGACAGCTTTATACGGACCATCCATCAGCAGGTTTTCAACCCTGTCCTGCAGCTCCTGGATGACGACTTCCGCCTTGTCTTTTACCGCGGCAGAAACCACTGCAGCCACGGTTGCTGCATAGTCGACGTCGTTAATACCACAGTGCGTCGAGGCTGCCAGCACCGCATCCCGAATTCTGCTTTCATCGAACTGAGTACGGCACCCATCCCTCTTAATCACTACTGGCATAATCTTCACTCCGTTTTGTTATCACTATATATAGTGGTAGTTTTTTAACCAAATACTATATGTGGTAAGATTAGGCTACAAAACGGGGTTGGGGATATTGATCTGGATCATGTTATGAGAGTGCACCGGTCACTTGGCAAAAATTCTTGCTGTAACCCGCTGATTGTAACTAATTGCTACTTGACCCCATGGGCCGTTAGCGATAATGCACCGCCAAGATGAACGGAAAATGAAGCCGTCACTGCCATGACGAATGCTTGAAGCCAGTGCTGAAAAACATGCGCACCCAAGCCGTGTTCCCCCGGTGGCAACTACAATCCCAATGCCGCTTTGATCAGGGGCTCGGCCTGCTTGACCGCATCTTCGCCGGCGGCAATGGCCTCCTTGGCCCGATGAAACTCCATGGTGCCGATTTCCGACACCTTGGGCATCAGGCAGATATCCGGCGGGTCGCCAATCAAGCGCGCCCTTTTGTGCCGCTGCTCCAGAATGTCCATGGACTGGGACATCACCGCCAGCATGCCCGGCTCGGTTTTGTTGCCAAGGGAAAACTTGTTGGTGAGGCCGGCGATATAATCCTTTCCTTTGGCCAGCAAATCCATGAAGCCTGACTCATTATGCGCAGAAGTTTTGACAACCGTGTCGGCATCCACTGTCTCGCTGGCAGCTTTCTGGCTGTTAAGGTCCACCGGCAACACCTGGATTTTTTCCCGGCGGTAACCATGCAAATCCACCCCAATCACCAACTGGCAGCCCATGGCCCTGGCCACGGAAACCGGAATGGGATTGACCACCGCACCATCCACCAGCCAGCGATGCCCTTGCCTCACCGGCGACATGAAGCCCGGCATGGAGCAGGAAGCACGCACCGCCTGGCGCAAATCCCCCTGCCGAAACCAGACCTCCTGACCGGAGTACAAATCCGTAGCCACGGCAATAAACGGTTTTTTCAGATCTTCAATCAGCAACTCGCCAATACGGTTTTGAATGGCATCAAACACCTTGTCGCCGCTGATAAGCCCGCCACGGCGCCAGCTGATATCCATCAGCCCCAGAACGTCCCAGCTGGAGAAACTGCACACCCACTCTTCAAGCTCTTCCAGGCGGTTATTGGCATAGGCGGCCCCCACCAGCGCCCCCACCGAGCATCCGGCAATCCTATCCGGCGCTATGCCCATTTGCGCCAAGCCTTTGAGCACACCAATATGTGCCCAGCCTTTGGCAGCACCACTGCCCAAGGCAATACCGATAGAGGGTAACGCATCTTGCATCTGTGTCTGGCTCCTGTTCATCAGGTGGTGATTAAAGACTCAAGCCCTATCGCATACTATGGGGCAAATCGAGACAAACTCAAGCACTGCCCTAGGGGCTGACCAAGAAAAATCTCGGTTATCACGACAGTAAAACTGCCCAACACCATAAAAATCGCTATAATATGCCCCCGCTGAATTTTATGGAGACAACCTTTGCAATTTTCCGATTTTTCGTTGGATAAACGCCTGCTGCAATCCCTGAACCATCTTGGGATAACCCAGCCTACCGAAATCCAGGCCAGTGCGATTCCCGTTGCCTTGGCCGGACGGGATCTGATGGCGTCATCCAAAACCGGCTCCGGTAAAACCCTGGCGTTTTTACTGCCGGCATTGCAAAGGCTGATGTCCACCCGAGCCCTCAGCAAACAGGACCCAAGAGTGCTGATTTTGCTGCCCACCCGGGAGCTGGCCAATCAGGTATACAGTCAGCTGCGGTTACTGGTGGCCAACACCCAATACAAGGCCGTCAGCATTCTGGGGGGGGAGAACTTTAACGATCAGGCCAAAGCCCTGGCGCGCAATCCCCATTTCATTGTGGCAACCCCCGGGCGAATTGCCGATCACCTATTGCAACGCCACCTCTACCTTAACGGGCTGGAGCTGCTGATTTTGGATGAAGCGGATCGCATGCTGGATTTAGGTTTTGCCGCCCAGTTGCGCATCATTCATCGGGCAGCGGATCACCGCCGCCGTCAAACCCTGATGTTTTCGGCCACACTGGATCATGAACACATTCATGAACTGGCCGCCGAGTTGCTGAACAAACCGGAACATGTGGCCATCGGCTCCAGCCACGAGCTTCATCAGGACATCTGCCAGCGGGTATATCTATGTGATCATCTGGATCATAAAGAAGCACTGTTGCAAGCTCTGCTGCAACAGGAAACCCACAAACAGGTGATTATTTTCACCGCTACCCGGGATGATACTGAACGGCTGGCCACCAAGCTTACGCAACAAGGTTACAGTGCACTGGCACTGAGCGGCGACCTGAAACAAAGCGCACGCAACCAGATAATGGACCAATTCAGCCGCGGGCAGCAGCAAATCCTGGTGACCACCGATGTGGCCTCAAGGGGGCTGGATTTACTTAATGTGTCGCTGGTGATCAACTTTGACATGCCCAAATTCGCCGAAGAATACGTGCACCGCATTGGCCGTACCGGCCGCGCTGGTGCCAAAGGCGATGCCATCTCTCTGGTGGGGCCTAAAGACTGGGAAGCCTATCTTCGGATTGAAGCGTTTTTGGGCCAGTCACTGCCCCGCACGGTAGTGGAAGGACTGGCACCCAAGTTTACAGGGCTGCGCCCGCCCAAAATCTGGTCGCAACCTAAGCCTCGTGCCAAAGCTGCCACCCAGGTGAAAAAAGCGTCGAAAAAACCAGGCAAGGCGCCCTCCCGGGATAAACGTTTTCTCACTGCGGTTGATGCGGGAGATGCCCCCATCCGCCGTAAACCTGCGCCGGCAGCAATGCCGGACAATCAAGAATCTGAAGAATGAAACGGCAATGGCCGTTACTGGATGCAAGGATATTTATGCGAGTTTGTGGTGTTGAGTTAAAAGGTAGCGAAGCGGTAATCTGCATGGTGAGTTACAAGGGCGACAGTTACAACGTGCCCGAGTGCCGCCGACACTCGTTTACCCTGAGTGATCATGAAGGCCAGGAAGCCATCCGCGAATTTCACTTTGCCTTCCATAAACTGCTGGAAGACTACCACGTGGATGAAGTGGCCGTCATTGCCCGGGAATACAAAGGCAAACAAGCCGGCAGTGCCAGCAGCTTCAAGCTGGAAAGCGCCATACAGTTGGGTAATACGCCGGTGGTGATGATCACGCCCCAAGCCATCCGTGCCCAGAATAAACGCAACCCGCCGTTGGTGGATTTTGCCGTGCTGGAGCTGCGCAAATTCCAGCAACCGGCGTTTGAAGCCGCTTATGCCTATTTAACCCAGAAACGTTTTGCCAAAGACTGATGGGCATTGATTATCTGGCCCATTACAGTGATGCTGTACGCGCCCAGGTTGCGGCGCTGCAGCAACAGGGCCGGTTATCCGCCTGGCTGCTAAGCCGCCATCCAAAGACCCACCAAATCCGCTCCGACCGGGCGTTGTATGATTTCACCATGGCGCTCAAAAGCCGCTATCTGCGCCAATCGCTCCCGTTAGCCAAAGTGTGTTTTGATGACAAGATAACCCTGAGCCATCAAGCGCTGGGGCTGCACAGCTATGTGCCAAGGCGTCAGGGTAACCGCCTCAAAAGCAAAAATGAAATCCAGATTTCCTCCCGCCTGAAACGAGTACCAGAAGCATTTTTACGCATGCTGGTGATCCATGAACTGGCCCATCTGAAAGAAAAACAGCACAACAAAGCCTTTTACCAATTGTGCTGTCACATGGCGCCGGATTATCACCAACTGGAATTTGAATTACGGGTCTACCTGCTGTTGGCCGATGCCGGCAGTGACCCTTATAAAGAGACCCTCAGGCCGCAGGCAACGTAGCCTTATATCCCCATTACCGGGCAACCGTTGCGCTTTGTAATCTTTTTTCCTTTAAACTTAAACGCTTGTGTGAACTGTACACCTGCCGGGTTTTTCCATGACCGTCCACAAGAAACCCATCCATTTCCACCGACATGAATGTTGAGAGCGGATGGATTTCCAACCGGCCAAGCTCGCCAAGATTGGCCCCAAGCAGTGCCCGTTTACCATTGGCATAAAACGTTGAGTCCTGATCGCGACATTCCCCGTCAATATACAACTTGGCACCCTGACGCCAGTGATTCATGATTTTTACCTGATGATTTCCCAAGGTGAACTCAAATACCTTATACACGGTCACGCTCCTGTGTTATTCCTGCATTCCTGAAAACATTGCAACAGCAACTGCCCGCCTATTTAGCTTCATCCGCAATGATTTTGTCAAATCGGCTATCCCCGTGTAACGTGGCAAAATCCTTCTCGTCCTTGGCGGCTTCCGATAATGAAGCGCTATGTTCAATGGCCAGGGTAAGATCGGAAATCGCCTGATCCTCTGCCCCCAGACGGCTATAAGCACAGGCCCGCTGATACAGTGCATTGGCATTTTGCGGGTCCACTTCCAGTACCCGATTGCAAATGCTCAGTGCCCAGTGGTATTCATCCATTTCCATGGCGGCATCCGCCATATAGGTCAGGGCTTCCAAATCCCCCGGGCGGATTTTGAGGATTTCATTGTAAATATCGATTTTCTGTTCCGGTGTCGGTGAATGCTGCGCCCGGATCCACAGGTTATGAATTTCGTTAATACGCTCAATTTCTTTGTTGTTTTCACTGATAATGCGGGATTTTCGTTTCAACTCCCGTTCCATCTCCTGAAACTTCTTCTCATAGCGTTCAGCAATATCATCCAGCTTCTGGTTAGCCATGCGCTGGGTATTCACCCGAATGTCCCGCAATGACTGCCAGCCAACCAGTGCAATGAGCGAAGCGGCAGCCGCAATCAGGTAAAAGAAGTAGGTCACGGTGACATTGGCGTAATTCATGGATTTGTCCGCCACGGCCAGCTCCCGGTCGGTGATCTGACGAATGACGCGCTGTTCCAATGACTGCTGATCCTGTCGCAGGGATTTGAGCTCATCGAGCACGTAACGCTCCATCAGCGGTTTATCGTAAAGGCTTTGCTTGGCATAGGATGAAGGCGCCTCCGCCGCCATTCCCTGCCAGGGTATCAATAACAGTAGCAGTAAGAGTGCCAGGCGCATGCAACCTCCGGTGATGTGTCCACAATCACCTCAGACTAACAAATCCTTGTTGTGCCTGACAAATCCCGGGGCTGAAAGTAACAAGGGCCGCCAATGGCAGCCCTTGTATCCCCGGTGTGCACTTACCCCAGGTTCATGACCCGTTTGCGCATGGCCACCAGTTTTTCAAAGGTGCGTTTGTCTTGCGCTGACAAGTGACCTGCCATGGGGATTTTGGCGGTCATGGGATTTACCGGATGCCCGTTGATATGAAACTCGTAATGCAGGTGCGGGCCGGTAATTCTGCCGGTGGCCCCTGACAAGGCAATCACCTGCCCGCGGCTGACACGCTGCCCTTTATGCACTAGCGCTTTGGAGAGGTGCAGGTAACGGGTGGTATATTTGCTGTCATGTTCAATCACGACGTACTTGCCGGCATAAGGGTGATTGGTCACCCGGGTAACCACGCCGTCACCGGTTGTGACCACTTTGGTGCCGACGGGGGTGGCGAAATCCGTACCGTTATGGGGTGAGGTGCGCCCGGTCACCGGGTGATGACGATGACGGTTAAAGGCCGAGCTGATACGGTATTTTTTCAATAATGGCAAACGCTGGAAGGCCCGAACCAGACTCTGGCCGTTTTCATCATAGAAGTTGCCATCGCTGTTCTGGAACGCGGTAACGTGATGACGGCCCATATTGAGGCTGACGCCCAAGATACGGCTGACGCCGGTGGACTCACCCGCCACGAACTGATCGTTCAACAACACGGAAAAACTGTCACCGGCGCGCAAATCTCGGGCAAAATTCAGTTTGTCTTTCAACAACATTTCAATGCGCTGGATTTCGGCAGCACTTAAGCCCACTTTTTCGGCAGAACGGTAAAAAGAGCCATGAATGCTGCCACTGATGATGCGATCCTGCCAATCGCCGGGCAGGTTGATTTCCTTGACTTCATAGCCCCCTTCCGGATAGCGGCTGAAGACCACCTGCCGGGCGGCGTTGAAATGCAACTCCAGTTTGCTCAGGTTTCCCTGATCATCCAGCCAGAAACTGATGCGGTTACCGGGCATGAGGGTGTCAAGCGCCAGCACATCCAAATCCGCTTCCAGCACTTTGTACATGGTTTGCTGATCCACCCCGGCACGGGAAAACAGCGCGCTAAGGGTGTCGCCGGGGGCAATGGTCTGTACAAAGGAAGGCGCCATGATGGCAGGTGCCATCACCGTGGTGACAGGCTGGCTTAGGATACTGTCCACATCCAGTTGCAAAGGAACCCGTTGCGGACTGAACTGCTGGCTGCTGGGCCACAAAACAGCGGCGCCAATCAGCAGCACGCTGGCACACAATAAGGATTTGTGAATGGTCGGCAGCGCTTGCAAACGCATCATAGGATTCACGCTCAACCATGACATTTTCTCTGTTTGCACCCGTCTTCTCCCGTACAACTGCCGATAAAACCCCTGAAAAATTAGGGAAACGTCAACGTTATATCAAAAAAAAGCCCGGACACAAGCATTACATGCCAAACCTGTCACATTCGGTACAAAATTAGCGGATTCAGGCGTGCATCTTATGGAATGACCACCTGAATGGTACTGCCGCGTTGCTGTTTGTGGATGTCGATGCGGGCGCTCATCTGCTCTTTCATTTCCGACACATGGGAGATGACCCCAATCGTGCGGCCACCGGCCTGCAAATCGGTTAATGTGCGGATTGCCAGTTCCAGGGAGTCCTGATCCAGACTGCCAAACCCTTCGTCAATAAACAGGGTATCGAGCCGGATCCCACCGGCATAAGCCTGCACCACATTGGATAACCCCAGCGCCAACGCCAAGGCCGCCATGAAACTTTCGCCGCCGCTCAAGGTGGCCACCGGCCGCACCCTGGAGCTATAGGCATCTTCCACTTCCAGCTCCAGTCCGGAAGCCTTGTTACCCTTGGCACGCTCCTCTTTACGCAATAACCGGTAACGGCCTTTACTCATCAGCGACAAACGGTCACTGGCTTGCAGCAACACGTCATCAAGCAATACGCTCAACACAAAGCGTTGCAGGCTCAATTTGCTTTGGTTGTTGCCATTGGCCACATCCGCCAATGTGCCCACCACGGCGTATTGTCCATCCAGTGCCTGCAAGGCCTTGGCTTCTTGTGCCAGCTTGGCGGCAGCCTGCTTGAGATTGGCCATTTGCGTATGCAGCTGCTGCCACTGGGCCTCTGCCTGCTGCCATTGTTGCTGTTTGCCATCAAGGGCGGCTTGCAGCTGGCCAAGCTCGGGTTTTACCTGCGCCTGCAGTTTTTGCTGCAAGGCATCCAACTGACCGGTCAGCTGATCCCACTGTTTATCCCAGTCCCGCAGTTGCTGCTCCATGGTCGTCATGGCATGGCCATCGCGGGTTGCCTGCGCCAACGCTTCAAGGCTGGCAAACTCCGCTGCCTGCAGTTGCGCTTGCAATTGGCTTTTGGCCTGTTGCTGGCGCTCAATGGCTTGGGTCAGTTGCTGCTGGCAGTATTGCAATTCGCTGTCTGCTTGCGTCGCCGCGGTGCCGGCTTGCTGATAATGCTGCTGCACCTGGGCCATTTTGGCGGTAAGTTCGGCCAGCACCTGTTGCTGCTGGGTTTGTTGCTGCTGCACTTGCTTTACGGCTGCCGCCGGTGCCAGTGCTTGCAATGCCGGGGGCAATTGCCGCTGCTGCTCGCTGAGAATGCCTTGGGTGGTACCCAGTGCGGCCGACAGAGTGGAGGTTTGCAGCTGGCATGCGTCCAGTTGCTGCTGCAGCTGTTGCAACGCCAGCTCTGATTGGGCCAGGCGCTGCTGCTGCGCTTCATGTTCCGTGGTGGCATGGAGCGCCGCTTCCAGTGCCTGTTGATTACGCTGCTGCGCAGCCTGCAACTCGGCCAGGCTTTGCCACGGGCACTCGGCCAGCAGTTGTTGCTGCTCATGCAGTTGCTGTTGCAGCGGCTGCAATCTGTCCCGCAGGCTTTTGTATTCGCTGCGCAGATCATCATAAGCGCTACGTGCCTGTTCCAGTTGCTGCTGCGCCTGCTCCAGCTGTTCACTGCTCGGAAGGGATACTTCGCTTTTGGCTGGATCAGGATGCTGACAGCTGCCACATACCGGACACGGCTGCTGTGGTTGCAGCTCTCGGGCCAGAATGGCAGCCTGGCCCTGATGCCAACGCAGTTGCAACTCCTTATAGTGCGTTTCTGCCTGCTGTTTTTGCTGTTTAGCCTGCAAGCCCGCGCTTTGGGCACGCTCAAGGGCCTGTTGCAGCTGTTGCTGTTGCGCTGTCAGCGCATCCCGTTGCTGCCATTGCTCCTGCTGGCGGCTGAGCGCAAATTGCTGTTGCTGTAGCCCGCTCACGCTGGCGGCATGTGTTGCTAACTGGCGGATGGTGGCTTGCAGTGCCAGCCGTTGCTGTTGCTGTTCGGTCAATGCCTGGCGCTGGTGCTGCGCTTGTTGCTGTGCGGTGCCAAGCTGCTGTTGCTGCTTGTGCAGTTGTTGTTGCTGCCGTTCCAGCTCCGCCAGTAAAGGTTGCAACTGCTGCAATTGTTGCAACTGCAGCTGCCCTTGCTGCTGTTGCTGCTCCATTTGGGGTAACTGCGCCTGCGCTGCCGATGCCTGTTGCAGATGTACCTTGGCCTGATCATGTTGCAGCTCTGCCTTGTGCAATGCCTGCTGGGCCTGGGTTAACTCCTGTTGGCGTTGTTGCAGCTGCATAACCGCTGGGTTGAGTTTTTCCGCCCTCCGGGCTTGCGATAGTTGCTGCTGCAGCAACTGCTGTTGGGGCGCTTGGTGACTTAAAGCCGCTTTTTGCTGTTGCAACCGCTCACAGGCATCAAACTCCAAGGCCAGCGCTTTAGCCGCTTCCAGTGCGGTCAATGCCTGTTCTTTGCCATGTTGCGCCTGTTGTTTTGCCTTGGTGGCCGCTTCATATGGCGCACTGAGGGCGATGATGCCTTGCTCAAGGGCTTCGGGAGTTTCCACCCCAGCGGTTTCCAAAATGCCCTGTTGGCGCTGCTGCATGTCCCGGGCATTGGCTTTAATCTCCAGTGCCTGCTGTTTCAAGCGCTCTTCAATACGGCTGTAAATGTGGGTTTGAAACAGCTGGCTGAAAATTTTCTCCCGCTCTTTGGAGTCGGCCAGTAACAATTCCCGAAATTTACCCTGGGGTAACACCATCACCTGCCTAAACTGATCCACATCCAGTCCGGTAAGGTCTTGCACCATGGCGGTAGCGTCAGTGACCTTATTGGCCACCAGCAGCTCTTCGCGGCCATCGGCATGGATGCGCCACAATTGGGCCTCGCTTTTTTGTGGCGTAAAGCCCTCGCCCCGACTTTTGGCCCGCATCTGCTCCGGTACCCGGCGAATGCGGTAGCGCCGCTGTCCCAGCTCAAAGGTAAACTGCACCTGAGTGAGCAGCTCGTCATCAGCATAATCACAACGCATCTGACTGCCTTCGCGCTCGTTACCGGTGGTTTTACCGTAAAGGGCAAAGCAGATGGCGTCGAGAATGCTGGTTTTCCCCGCACCCGTAGGGCCATTTATCAAAAACAACGGATTATCGCCCAAGGCGGTAAAGTCAATCTGCTGGGTATCGGCAAAAGGGCCAAAAGCGGCCAGCGTCAGCGTCAGGGGTTTCATTGCAGCTCTCCTTTGTGCAATGTTTCTATCAGCGTGGTGATGGCCTGCTGCTGGGCTTGATTCATGGGCTCCCCGGCCACCTGACTGAAAAAGTCGCCGAACATCTCCAACTCCCCTTTTTTAATGCGCTCACGGCCTGAATTGTCCTGGCGCTGACGGGCCATCAATCCGGTACGTTCCAGATGCAACACATTGGGATAACGGCTGCGAAGACGCCCCATGGGATCCAGTAATGCCTGAGTATCGCTAAGACGCACCATCAGGTAGTCATCGGTGGCGGGGTCATTATCCGCCTGTTGCAGCAATGCTTCCAAAAACCCTTCGATAATCCGGACATCATGCTTGGGTGTGATGGGTAACAGGCTCACTTTGGCGCTTTGGCCCGGGTGCAGTTCCACCAGGGTGACCGATTTTTTTTGCCGAACTTCACTGAAAGAGTATTTGAGGGGTGAGCCGGAATAGCGGACATGCTCACTGCCCCGATATTGGGGGCCATGGAGATGCCCCAAGGCGGTGTAATCGAATGGCTCAAACAAGCCGGGGTCAATCCTGTCTGCCCCACCTATGCTCAGCGGCCGCTCGGATTCCGACTCACTGCCACCGTCCAGAAAGCAATGTGCCACCACCACTTTGGGCAATCCTTGGCTGTCATGGGCGCTCACTTGCTGCAGCAGCTTCTCCATGGCCTGTTGATGACTGCTGATGCTGTCATCCTGCAACAGATGCCGCACCATTGCAGGCTCTGCATAAGGGATGGGATAAAACCAGCAGTCCTTGATGCGCAGCCCTTGAATCTGAGGCTGCAGCGGGCCGCTGATGTAAAGGCCGCTCTGCGCCATTTGCGAGGCGCCAAATCCCAGCCGTTCATGGCTATCGTGATTGCCGGCAATCAGCAATACCGGAATATGCAATTGGCCGATGAAATCATCCAGGAAATTATTCAGCAGCGCCACCGTTGCCGCGGCGGGAATGGCACGATCATAAATATCCCCCGCCACCACCAAGGCATCCACCTGATGTGTAACGGCCAAGTCGCGAATTTGCGCCAGCATGTGCGCCTGCTCGTCCAGCAACGGCTCGTTATGCAGTTGCCGCCCCAGATGCCAATCAGAAGTATGCAGAAATTTCATCAGCCGTCCCTGTCATTGCGCGGTGATTAAAAGAAGTCCCAATGATATTGTTCGGCCAACAATTTAAGGCTCATGGCCAGTGACATGGTCACCACCAGGGGACGGATGATTTTGGTCCCTTTGGTGACCACCAGCCGGGAGCCCAGCGTGGCGCCTACCGCTTGCCCCGCCAACATCACCAGCCCCAATAACCAAACGACTTTGCCACCTAATGCGAAAAATAACAGCGATGAGATATTGGTGGCAAAATTAAGCACTTTGGCATGAGCTGTGGCCTTTGCCAAACCAAACCCCGCCAGCGTCACACAGCCCAGGGCAAAAAAGCTGCCGGTGCCTGGGCCAAAAAAGCCGTCATAAATCCCCACCCCCAGCGCTACCGTAAAGGCAAAGGCTGTAGGCTGCAGCACTCTGGCACGGTCACCTTCCGTCAGGTTTTTCGCAAACAAGAAATAGCAGCCAATGGCAAGGATCAAAAACGGCAATAACAGCTTCAGCACCCCGGCATCTACCATCTGCACCAGGATGGTGCCCACCGCCGCGCCGCACAGGGCGCACACGATGGACAACTTCATTTGACCGAGCTTGACCATTCCCTTGCGCACAAAATACACGCTGGCAAAAAAGCTGCCGCCACAGGCCTGCAATTTATTGGTGGCCAATGCGGCCGCTGGCGACAACCCCACCCACATCAAGGTGGGAATGGTGATCAGGCCGCCGCCACCGGCAATGGCGTCAATGAAGCCGGCCACCAGTGCCACCGTGAATAAAATGAGTGCTAGTTGTAAAGTGAATTCAATTTCCATTTTCAGTCGTTAAGGTTTCAGGCAAGTAAAAAAGTGCAGGCGGTTTTGCGCAAGCGATAAACACAAAAAGGCCGGGTGTGATGTCAAAAGCCACCCAAGGGGTGGCTTCTCATAACAGGCATCAGACGAGATTAATAGTGGCAGTGTTCGTCACACTCATGCTCATCATCTCCGGCAAATTCATCACCGTCTTGATGTTGCATCACGCCCCAACCGTCTGTCATGCCATCAAACTGCATGGCAAAATCATTAAGGGCCGTTTCCTTGGCCACAATGGCATCGTAACCCGGCACCATTTTGACTGACGCCGTGATTTCCCACTTGTCGATATCTTCATTGAAGTTCAGTTCAACTTCATGTTCAGCGGCAGCGGTTAAATCTTCCAGGGCCGATTCCGCATCGCGTTGCTCAGCAAACACCAGGAAAAAATCCACCACCAGCGCTTGGGACAGATCCATTCCGGCGTCCTGCATGGCCTGCAGCATCTGGCCATTATCATCATCAGGGAATTGCATTGATATCCTCTCTTAAACAGCCGCAACCACTTTGACCTGTTGCCCTTGATAGGACACCAGATCGCCTGCCAGCAGTTTTTTACGTTTACGGGTTTCAACTTCACCATTAACACTGACCAAACCTTCAGCAATAACATGCTTGGCTTCAGCGCCATCGCCGCTCAAGCCTTCGGCCTTGAGCAGTTTGTAAAGTTCAATGAAGGCTTCATCCGGCCTCAGGGAAAATTCAGATACGTGTGACACTTAAGGTTGCCTAATCAGAAAAACTGGGGAGATTATAGCAACCGCCGGTGCAGGCCGTCACCACGATTGGACAGCAATTCGGTAATCTTCGGCCAGCAGACCGAAATAACATTCATCCTGCCACTCGCCACGGAGCTGACAATGCTGCCGTAACACCCCTTCCTGCTGAAAGCCGCATTTTTGCAGCACACGGGCCGAGGCAACATTGGGCAGCACGCAACGCGCCACCACTTTATGCACTTGCTGGGTGGCCATAAGCCATGGCAGTATCAGCCTCATGGCTTCGGTGGCATAGCCCTTGCCTTGCTGATGGCCCATCAGCAGATAGCCCAATTCCCATTGTTGCAGCACATCATCAGTAAGACACAGACCGATAAGCCCGATAAAATCCCCGTGCAAAGATTCTATCACCAGCGCCTGCCACTCGCCTTCAGCCAAGCCAGGGCCTTGAGTACATAGGGCGAATCTTGCGGCAATAACGCTCTGTGGCTCAACTTCCCGGATATAACGATTTACCTGTACATCTTGATTTATCTGAAGAAACACCGGCCAATCCTGCGATGTTATCCAGCGTAAGTGAATGCGCTCACCGCAAAGGGACTCATGTGATGACACAACATGCCTCCATAAAAACGGCCATGCACATGCATGGCCGCGCTATGCCAAACGGCAAATATTAACTTTTACAATACATTAGGCTTTTGCTGGCTGGCAATCCAGCGGTTGATTTTTGCCTCAAGCACCGCCATGGGCAAGGAACCCGAGGTCAACACCTCATCATGGAAAGCCTTCAAGTCAAAACCATCGTCCAGCGCCTGCTCAGCCTTGTGTCGCAGCTCCAGTATCTTGAGTTGCCCCACTTTGTAAGACAGCGCCTGCCCAGGAATGGCCATGTAACGTTCCACCTCGGCGATAATATCGCTCTCAGCCAGTGGCGAATTGTCTTTCATATACTGAATGGCCCGTTCGCGGCTCCAGCCTTTGGCATGCATGCCGGTATCGACCACCAGCCGCATGGCCCGCAGCATCTCATCAGACAGTTTGCCAAAATACTGGTAAGGGTCCTGGAACAATCCCATTTCGATACCCAAGTATTCGGCATACAGCGCCCATCCCTCTTCAAACGCGGTATAGCTGCCAAAGCGCTGAAACTCCGGGATCCCTTGCAGCTCCTGCTTGATGGAAATCTGGAAATGATGACCCGGTGAGGCTTCATGCAGCGACAAAGTGGTCATGCCCCATTTGGGCTGGGCCTTGAGATTGAACGTGTTCACGTAAAAAATCCCCGGACGGGAGCCGTCCACAGCCGGCGCCTCATAGGAGGCGCCAGCCGCGGATTGCTGCCGGAAAGCTTCTACCGGTTTCACCACATAATCAGCTTTGGGCATGACATGGAAATACCGGGGCAATACGGCATTGATCCGCTGTTTTACGTCGCCATAGGCCTCGATTAATGCATCTGGCGTCTTGAAAAAGTACTGGGGTTCTGATGACAGGGCAGCAAAAAAAGCCTTTAAATCACCCTGGAATCCCACCTGACGGCGCACCCGGTCCATTTCGCCCAAAATCCTAGCGACTTCCTGTAACCCCATCTGATGGATTTCCGCCACCGGCATGGTGGTGGTGGTGTGGTAGTTGGCCAGATGCTGATACCAGGCTTGGCCGTCGGGCAAATCCCAAAAACCCGTGCTGTTACGGGCGGCCGGCAGATACACATCGTGGAAATAATCCCGCAAGGAGCGAAATGCCGGTAATAACTCCTCACTTATCATGCGCCGATAAGCAGCCGTAATGCTGGCCTGCTCCGCCTTGGAAAAGGAGGCCGGGAACTGTTTTACCGGGGCAAAGAAAATACTCTCTTGCGGTTCGGCCACCAACTGCGCATCCAATTGGGGAATAATGCGCTCCACCAGCACTTTGGGCAGTACCACATGGGCCGCAATCCCTTCATCCATACGCTGTTTGGCCAGGGTTAACCATTGCACGAATCCGCTGACCCGCTGCTGCCAATTGGCGTAATCTTCGAGGGTATTAAAGGGTTGGGCACTTTCAGCACTGCCCAGCTGCACCATGGTAATCACCGTGCTGTAAAACTGCGTTATCGGCATTAAATAATCCGGAAACCTGTCGCCCGCAAGCGCCATTTGCCGGTCATAAACAAACATGTCGTAACTCAGCTGCAATTGCGGCGATAACGCCTGGCGATCCAACGCTTGAACCTCAGCCAGATAGTGCTGGTTAAGGCGATGGCGGGCCTGACGGTACTCATCCGTCAAGTTGGTATCAAATTCAGCATTATACCGGTTAACCCCCACAAACGTGGCGTATAACGGCTCAAGCTGCAGATAATCCTTGAAATAACCCTCGGCAATGGCCTGATACTGTTGCTCAGGATTTTGCGCTTGAGCCTGCATGCCGGCATCTGGCACGTTACTGCCGCTTCCCGCTTGATAGCTGCAGGCCGTCATGCCCAATACGGAAATCATGACCGTTGATAACAAAAAACCACGTTTCATTCTGTTAATTCTCCCAAGGCTGCTCCCAAATGTGCCAGCTTCACTATACTTTGCCAATAGCCCTTAATGAGCCATTATCCATGATCTATTCATTCAGCAACTCCGGTTTTCGGGATCCGGAAACCGGCGTCTACAACCAAACATATTTCATGGAAGTATTTCACCGGGAATGGTATCGGCATTTACGGGAACAGCAAAGTCTGGCGCTGGTGTATTTATTTCCATTAGTGCCCGGCATGGTCAACCATCCCCATCTATTGGATTTTTTTGCCGGCAGGGTGCAGTCTTCTTTGCTAAGGGCCACCGATATACTCGCCAGAATCAATCAGCAGTGCTTTGCCATTGGCCTTTTCAATGTGGATGAAACCGGTACCCACACGGTGATTGACCGAGTCACAAGCCAGCTGCAGGCATTTTCAGCTGAATATCAACAACATCATGGCGTGGCACTGGATTACCACATGGCAGCCTGTTTATGCCGCCCTTCTGCCGATAAAAAACCGGAAGAGATGTTTAAACAGGTAGAAAGCAGCTGTGCCACGGGTGAATATAAACTGGCTGCCGACAAAAAAATCCCCGTTACTATTCAATAAATCCAGCTTCAGTACAAGTGCGGCACGCCCATAAAAAAAGCCCCTTACGTTATATATAGTAACTTAAAAGGTGTATATTGTGTATTAAGGTAGAGAAATCTGCCTTTTTATTGACCGAGGCGCTATATAGGAATATAGTGTATTGTATGTTTAATGTGTACACGGAAGGTTGGTTTGTCATCAGTAAAAGTCAGAGCGACGATTGTCGAAGACAACACAGGAATTAAAAGCCAACTGCCTATCTTGCTAACTGAGCAAGGAGAGTTAAGGACGGTCACGGACTACCTACTCAAGCTAGAGGCGGACGGTGTGAGTAACTCCGTCATGAATGGATTTCTTCAAGCAGTGTCCTTGTTGCTGGATTACATGGAAGCCAATAGAGGGATGTTTGACCATCCGAAGTTGCTTTTCCAGACCTTTTCTAAGCGGTTGTACACAGGAACGATTGGTGAGGATGGACTTGACCCCTCTGGTTTGTATTGGGTGCCAAGCTCAACCAGTAACGTGAATAAACATATTCACCGACTGACGGCATTTACCGACTGGTTGGCAGACAAGCAAAGCACTGTGTCAATGAACCCCTTGCGTGATGCCACCCCTCATGAGCAGCGATTGAACTACGCCGCATGGTATCGAAAAAACCAAAATGACTTCCTTGGTCATATTGAAGATAAGACCGTCAATAAAACCATCCGTAAGGCACGAACTATTAAGGGGCGCACACCACTCACCAAAACCGAAGATGATGCTATCGCCTTTCCTGAAAAGCATTGGGAAGATTTTTATATGAATGGCATCGGTGGAGCGAGCGATCCACGCGTGGCACTCAGGGACAAATTAATACTCCTGCTCATGCACGGTGGTGGGTTACGCGAAAGTGAAGCTTTAACACTTTGGGTGACAGATGTGTTTGAAGACCCCTATAACCCAGATAGTGCAATTGTTCGAATTTACAATGAAGTCGATGGCAAAGCGCCAAATGACCCTGAAGTTCGTTCTAAAAATCAAAATAGAGAGACGTACTTAAAAGAAAAGTATGCGCGTATCCCTCGCCAGCGTATGAAAGGCACCGCGCATCTTGGTTGGAAGAACCGTGTGGCTGACCATAAAGACAACTACATACAGGTTCAGTGGTTTCCCACCGACTATGGCAAAGTGTTTATGTCACTTTGGAAAAACTATCAAAAGTACCGCGTCAGCATCGACTGTCACCATCCTTATGCGTTTATTTCGTTTCATCACAGCGCGTTAGGCAACCCTTACACCATCAACGCTTTCCATGATAACTACGCCAACGGCTTGAGGCGCATAGGTTTAGAACCAAGCAAGGCTGAAGGTAAAGACCCTCACGGGCATCGTCATAATTACGGTAGACGATTAGAACGCTCTGGATTGAACCCGTTGGTGATTCGACGCTGTATGCACCATAAGTCTTTAGATTCACAAATCCCCTACACAGGCAAAGGTCAGCAGGAAATCTCTGATGAACTGACCCAAGCCACACTGCAACTGGCAAACCCTAACTCCAAAGTCAAAGCATTGGATTGGAAAACACTCGCAGAATATGGTTTTGATGACATCGACCCGCAGGGTTATTTCACTGGTAAACATCCCAAATTGAGAGGTAAATAATGGCGCGAGTTAAAGGCAAAAAACAGGACGGACGTTCATCGGATTTAACCTTCTCTTGGATGATTACCACGTACGGTGCGGAATGGCAGCAATGGCAGGAACTGGCAGCAGAGTGGATGGCGACACAAAAATCTGGCGTTCAGCACAAGCGGAAGGCGTTAAGCACCTTCTTTGAGTCCTATGTTGCTGAATATGCACCCTATGCCATTGGCAATATAGATTTGTTTTTTAAGGGCTACCAAGGGCATCAATGCTCTGGTGAGGAGTTGACAGCACTGCTTGAAACTACACTAAACGACCCTGCTACGCTCCAAAAGGGCGTGAATTATCCATGTAATTTCATCGATTTTGTTATTGAAAAAATATTCTCGGAAGAAGATGACAATGGCTATCTAGTGCCGCTGTTTCAAAATCCGATCAACAAAATCAAAAGACAAAACTCCGCTACCGAAACTGTGCGTAACCCTTTGCCGTATCGCTACATTCAGGATTTGCGCCAAATCCTTTGTCCACTGCCTGACAAAGTTGAACTGACCGTCATTGAGCAAAATCTTAAAGAGGGTGAAACCCTGCTGCCTGCCTATCACTATCGCCACTTCAAGCACTGGACATGGGCGCAGCAGCAGACAGGTCAAACAAATGTAGGTCGCAGTAATGGTGATTGGTTTGAAGTGGAGCCTGAGCTGATTGATAAATCCGACCCTGATTGCGTGTGGCGCAGCAAAGAAGTGACTCGCTATATTAAAGGTGATGGGAACAAGAAAATAACCGTTCACCAACTTTGGTCGCCCGTCAAAGCGATGGTTATTTTCATGAAGCTCCATCTGCCTCTACGTACCTATCAGGTGCGGATGCTCGACAGTGGTGAAGCGGATACATGGCGTTATGACCAAGGTCAATGGGTAGTGAATACCAAGCATGATTTTGCACTTGGTAGTGAAAAACGCCCGTTCGGTAAAGGTATCTTCCGCCGCATTCACGACACCATGACAGGACTGTATTCTACAGGCTTGTATATAAACACCAACAAGACCGCTGACCAGAACAAAAACGAACTAGAGCGTGGTTACATCATCCCTTGGCAAAACGAGGAAGTGCTATATTGGCTAGAAAAACTGCGTAATTGGCAAGAAAAATACAACCCGATTGCAAAGCCCACCGATTGCACCACACTGCTGAACAAGCACACTCATGATAAGAAATCGAATACGCAGCTAGAAAGCATGGGCGAGATTGCGTTTCTGTTTCGTGATGCATCAGAAAAAGGCGAAGATAAGCATAAGCCAATAGTGTTTAGTGGAATTCCAACTTTCTGGTATCAACTCCTATTGACGCTAGAAAACCAACTGGCAGATCAAGGAAATACACTTGATAACGGCGAGCGCTTAAAACTAGTTGTGGATTATCCAGAGGAAACCAAGGAAGGCAATAAGACTGCCACACTCTTTCCTCTGCACAGTTTGCGTGTCTCACTCATCACGGCGTATACGATGGACACGCGATTGCCATTACCTGTGATTTCTAAATTACTGGCGGGACATACGCGCCTGTTGATGACCATCTACTACAACAAGATTACACCGTCTGTGATGGCAGAAAAAATGGACGAGGCGCATGAAGAGCTAGACGCGAAATCCAAACAATCGGTGCGCAACTTCCTCAAAGACGCCTCGATGGAGCAAATCCAATGCAAGATGGTGTATCACAGTGAGGACAGCATTCAGGCGGCACTGGTCAATCGTAATCCGATTGGTTGGGAAGAACGTTCGTGTGGTCTGTGTTTGGTTGGTGGTAACACCGTCAAATCGGATGAAGTCAGCACTCTTGGCGGTTGTTGGAACGGTGGTGAGCTGATTCAAGATTCAAAAGTCGTCGCAAATCGTATTTATGGTAGCGTGCCACATGGTCCTGAAAACTGTCCTCGCTGCCGCTGGTTTATTACTGAAGCTTATTATCTTAAGCCACTCAATGCCCAGTTCAATCAACTGAGTTACAAAGCGCATCAAGCCGCTAACCTATCTATGGAAATCGAGGGTGAACTGGAAGCGTTGAAAGACGAGCAGTTCTTCTGTGAAGAGCAAGGCAAAGCGTTTATCAAGCATGATGAACTACAAGTCCTACAGCGACGCTGGGAAAAACAGCAAGTCGAAGCCGATGAATACGCAAAAGATTGGATTGCGTGCTTTGAGGTTATCAACAAAATCATGCGTGTCGAAGAAGCCAGAAATGACGATGACACCAAAGATAAACTGATTGCAGTTGGCTCTGAGCAAGATGTGAGTCATGCCCTGAAGTTTATTGAAACCGACTCAGAGTTGCTGCATCTATCACTGCTTTGTGACGATGCCGAATTCTACCCTGATTTGCAGGACGAACTGCGCAAAACCCCTGTGATTCAAAAGCGTTCAATGCAACTTAGCCGTGTGCTGATGAAAAAAGGCTTTGAACCAATTTTCATGGAAATGGACGACAAACAACAACTCATCGCTGCCAATGCCATGCTGCGTCATATGGCAAAAATCGCTGACCCTGACGACAAGCTCGAAGGCTTCCGCAAAGTGGCGAGCTACATCGAAGCGGGTGAATACCTGACTGATAACAAGCTGTTCACTCAGGGTATTCATGCACTGACTGATAAAGCCATTAATCTAGATGGCATAGCACTACCGAACTTATTGGAGGACTAATGGAACTTGATATTGGTGTCATTCTGGCTGACTTAAAAGATGGCAAAGTACCTCGCACGCAGCAAAACCTCGATAAACTCAACGACACGCTGAAAGCCTATGCGGAATCAGGTCAGCGCGACTTCTCCATTACGCAAATTGGGCGAGTTTCTGCCGAAAATGGCGGATTGGCGTATGAGGCTTTGCGTGCAACCCGTAACAAGCACTACCGAACACTCATCGAAGCATGGGCGGCAAAGTACAATACCAGTATCAAAAAACCGCTATCGAACACCTCACGGTCTAAATCCATCCCTGCGGATAATAAACTGTTAGAGCGCATCCCAGACCCTGCGGTACGCGCCTTGTTTGGTCAAATCATTGCCGAGCGTAACCGTTACCGCAAAGAGGTTAATTTGCTCAAGCAACACGCCAATATTACCATCGACAAACGCCCTGTGCGCCAGTTTGACACCACCGCAGAGCCAAGCGTGGAAGTACTGCCATCCCTATCAGGTGTACTCACCGAATCAGAGAAAAAAGCCTTAGCGTATGCCATTTCTGACGAATGCATGGAAAAGAACGACTGGCAATATACTCAGGCAGGTCAGGTAAAAGACATGGAATACAACAGCGAAGTATTCCCAAGAGGCTTTGTCACAGGGCTTCGCAAGCTATTGGGTGAGGTAGATGATTGATGGCAAGTGGGCAACAGAAAGCGCAACAAAACCTTGATGCATTTGAGGTCTGGAAAGCCACACAAACGGACGATGACTTTAAACAAATCGTATTCAGAGGTCAGCTTAATCGTATTGAAGTGGCAAAGGGTATCGGTTGTGGAAAATCAGCGTTAAACCAAAATCCTGCCCTCAAAAATGCACTCAAAGCCTTAGAAGATGAGCGAGACTATAAAATTTTCTGTGTAAATGGCTGTTTATCACAACGATACACGGTCACCGTACATGATCATAAACTGCGTCATAGCAGGCTTCCAATCTCGCAGTGGCATTGTCCACTTTTTAGCAATCTGGTGTAAAGCCAGATACAGCAACTTCAGCACCGCATCATCACTTGGGAATGACCTTCTAGTCTTGGTGATCTGACGCAGGCTGGCATTGAGTGATTCGATGGCGTTGGTGGTATAAATGACTTTGCGTATCTCCGGCGGGTAGTCGAAGAACACGTTAAGCCTTGTCCAATTGTCGCGCCACGATTTGCTGATGCTAGGATGCTGGTTATCCCACGTTTCGGCAAATTGCGCTAATGCCTGCTCAGCCTGTTGCAACGTGGCCGCACCATAAATGGTTTTAAGGTCTGCCGCGACGGCTTTACGCTCTTTCCAGCTAACGAAGCGCAGGCTATTGCGGATTTGATGCACGATGCACAGTTGTACCTGCGTTTTAGGATAAACCGCCTCGATGGCATCCGGGAAACCTTTGAGGCCATCGACACAGGCAATCAAGATATCTTCCACACCGCGGTTTTTCAGCTCGTTCATCACTGACAGCCAGAACTTAGCACCTTCGGTCTGTGCTATCCATAAGCCCAGTAGCTCCTTCTCACCATCGGTGTTCACGCCAAGGGCCAGATAAACGGATTTGTTTTGGATGCTGCCGGAATCGCGGCTGCGCACCACTAAACAGTCCAGATACACTATCGGGTATACCGGGGCTAACGGCCGCTGCTGCCAGGCTTTAACCTCGTCCAGTACGGCATTAGTGACCTGAGAAATAAAGGTCGGCGAGACGTCAATGCCATAGGTTTCTTCAAAGTGGGCCTGGATATCTCGGGTAGACATACCTCTGGCATACAGCGAGACAATACGCTCATCAAAGCCACCGAGCTGTTTCTCGCCTTTCTGGATGAGCTTAGGCTCAAAGCTGCCATTGCGGTCACGCGGTGTTTCAAGCTCAATGTCGCCGTGAATACTGCGAACTGATTTTCGGCTTTTACCGTTACGGGAGTTGCCGCTGTTTTTACCGGCGGCATCATGTTTGGCATAACCAAGATGCTGCTCCATCTCGGCTTCAAGCGCACGTTCGGCAAGCTTTTTGGTCAACTGCTTCAAGATACCTTGCTCACCAAGCAAGTCTTCAGGGGATTGGTAGTCAGCTAATAACTGATCGATAAGCTGGTCTGATATTGGCATTCGTCATTCCTTTAAAGTTCATGAGAAGAATGCCACTTACACAGATTTTTTTACACTCTCAGTATTTAAAAGCCAGTATTCGGGCGAAGGCAGAACACCCGTTCCGGATCATCAAATGTCAGTTCGGCTTTATCAAAGCACGCTATAAAGGGCTAACGAAAAATGACTCACAGTTAGCCATGCTATTCACCTTGGCGAACCTGTTTAAAGTAGACCAGATGTTACGACGACAGCCAAGATCTGCCTGAAATCCGGGAATAGCCCGGAATTAGGTCGAAATTCGGCCTGAAACGGCAGTATATTGGCGAAAATTGAACAGTTAGCGTTCAAAAATCAGGCGATACCTAAATTGCAGGACTTGTTCGCAGTTTCCCTAAGCCTATCGCTTAACTAATGAGTGTCCGTTTTAATTGGGGGCTATTACACTTTATAGGTTGTAATTATCATTCCGATTTTGTTATCGTACGCCCATATCTTCACACCGTGGACATTAGCTATTGAGAACATCGTCGTGCTCCCATAGCAACATCAAAGTGGTTATTGCCGCCTTGATGATTTTGTCACAGCTGCTGTTAGCTACTTTTGACGTCTTTGCCGACACCACTATCAGCGATGCAGAAACGGTGGCGCATCATGTTGCTTGCACCTCGGACCAAACTATCTGTCAAGACAATGACGAGACCAGCAGCGATTGCGATCATTGCTGTTTATGTCACGGCCATCTCCCCCATTTAGTGATTCTAACGCCGCATCTGTTTCCAGCTGCGCAGTTCACTCCCACCAAACACCCCATGTTAGCCTCAGTGGCTGACTCAGCCGTTAATTCAGGAATCGAACGCCCGCCTAAAGCCTAATCCTTTTCATTGATTTTTTTATTAATTGATAAGGAATTAGCAAATGTTTTCTATAGGTAAACAGCAACGCCGTAATTGGCGCGTGCTTGTTGCCGCTTGTGCATTTATGCCGATGTTCAGCTTTGCTGCAGCAGAGGTATCAACACTTAAACAAGCACTAGCGCTGACATTACAGCAATATCCCGAGCTACAAAAATTTTCTTGGCTCATTAAAGCACAGCAAAGCGAGCAAACCATTGCTGCGCAATCTCCCGAATACCGCGTCGATGTCGGTGTCGAAAACCTATTCGGTACAGGTGCGGCAGCGGGTGTCCAAGGTGCGCAAACCACGCTGTCACTCTCATCGGTGATCGAGTTAGGTGACAAACGAGCGCTGCGCAAGCAACTCGCGGCAGCAAACTTAGCCGCGACAGAAGCAGCGCAATTAACTCAAACACTTGAGGTAATGAGCACGGTCACTCAGCAGTATATTCACACGTTAGCTCAGCAGCAGCGCGTCACACTCAACCGTGAATCGGTTGAACTAGCTCAACACGCGCTGGCGATTGTGACCAAACGAGTGAGCAATGGCGCCGCCAATAACGCTGAACAACTGCAGGCGCAAGCGGCCGTCAGCCAAGCGCAATTAGCATTGAGTAACGAGCTAACGATGTTGGCGGTCATGAAACAGCAACTTGCCGCCTTTTGGCGTGCAGACGCGGACGCGATTAGCCAGTTATCTGGCACACTGACACCACTCACAGGCGCCCCCAATTTTAGCGCCCTCTATCGACAATTTTTAATCTCTCCCTACATGGCAACGCTGTCGCAATCAGTGGCAACCAAAGACGCCGAACTCAGCCTCGTCCGCAGTCAGGCGCGTCCTGACATTGGTTGGAGTGTTGGTGTGAGTCGCCAGCAAGAGCAGCAAGACACTTCACTGGTCGCCAATGTTTCGATTCCACTCTACTCCGCTGCGCGCAATCAGGCACGAACGCAAATTGCCATTGCCAGTAAGCACACAGTTGAACTGCAACGTCAGATGAAGTTGCTTGAATATAAACAATATATTTATGAAGCCAGCCAATATCTCCACGACAATCTTGCGGCGATTGAGCAATTACAGTCCACTATTTTGCCCAATCTAACGCAAGCAATGCAGCTATCGCTTAGCGCATATCAGCGAGGCAGCTACGGCTATCAAGACTACATTGCCGCCAGAGAAGCGTTATTGCAGGCAAAACGTCAACAGCTCGATCTCCTTGAAGCAGCGCTCATCAACCAGACATTGCTCGAACAATGGACTGGTGCGCCACTCTCTGTCTCCTCGCAAGCCTATTAGGAACCCGATATTTCATGAGAATTTTTAAGCTATCACTCAGTCTTGTATTACTGTTGCTATCAACTCCACTGTTGGCCGATGAGGAGCATGCTACGCCTAGCAGCGAGTCTGCAGTTTTCCAGCAAGGCCCCGTAACCGTGAGCTTACATCTTGAAGAACAATCGCAAGGCGCGTACTTGTGGGTCAAGGTAAGCCAGCAACAACAGCTAGCAACACCCACAAGCTTGAGCGCCGAGTTAATGCGGGTCGGACGCGCGCCAGTGTCGATTCAGTTTGAGCAGCAGCGAGACCAATGGCGTTCACGCACACCGATCAGTGAGCCCCATTCTTTTGCGCTGACAATACAGATGACCTTGGACAACAAGCATTATCAGTGGCCGTGGCAACGCTACGAAAACAGTACGGAGATTGATGCCAACTATGCCGAGAAAGCTGGAATTACCTCGGCAATCGCGACGGCGGGCATCATCGAGCAACATGTCACACTCTTGGGACGGTTAGTGGTGCCTCCACGTAACAAAGCCTCGGTCAGCGCTCGATTTCCCGGCGTGATTACCGCGCTCAATGCCGATATCGGTCAACAGGTAGCGGTGGGGCAACCCCTAGCGCAGGTAGAGGCCAACGAGAGCTTGCAGCGTTATGCCGTAAAGGCGCCAATCAGCGGCGTTATTTTACAGCGCATGGCGAACATTGGTGAGGCAACCAATCAAAATGCGATTTATGAGATTGTTGATACCACCACTCTGTGGGCTGAATTGAAAGTCTTTCCATCGCAGCGAATGGAGATCAAACGCGGTATGCCAATCCATATCGAACGTCAGCAACAACGTGTCGAAGGCTTAGTGCAACAGATTATTCCCTCTTCAAACAACCAACCTTTTACCCTGGCGATTGTTGAAATCAGCAATACTACTAGCCAGTTATCACCTGGCGATCTGGTGACAGGCCTCGCCGATGCCGAGCGCGTAACAGTGCCAGTGCGGGTCGAAAACCGCGCTATTCAGACTCTTGATGGGCAACCCGTCGTGTTTATTCAGCAGCAGAATCGTTATCAAGCGATGCCAGTTGAGCTGGGTCGAGCGGACGATCAGTATACCGAGATTATCGCAGGCCTGCTGGCGGGTGACCGCTACGTGGTGGATAACAGCTATCTGATAAAAGCCGATATCGAAAAATCCGGCGCCGCCCATAGCCATTAACCAATAGGAGCGCGATATGATCGATCACATTGTGCGCTTCGCTGTGGAGCGCAGATATTTATTGCTGGCGTTAACCATCATATTGATTGGTATTGGCCTATGGAGTTATCAAAAACTGCCGATTGATGCGGTGCCCGATATCACCAACGTGCAAGTACAGATTAATACCGAGGCGCCAGGTTACTCTCCATTAGAGACCGAGCAACGCATCACCTTTCCTGTGGAAACGGCGTTATATGGATTGC
Source organism: Shewanella mytili (assembly GCF_046765975.1). NCBI lineage: Bacteria > Pseudomonadati > Pseudomonadota > Gammaproteobacteria > Alteromonadales > Shewanellaceae > Shewanella > Shewanella mytili. The sequence goes on from NZ_JBKOUD010000007.1 coordinate 164,083, forward strand.
CACATCTGCAGTATACCCGTTCTATTTCACGCTACGGCTTGTCACAAGTGACCGTAGTTTTTGATGAAGGCACGGACATCTATTTTGCCAGAAACCTGCTTGACGAGCGTTTAGCCAGCCTGCAAGCCTCGCTGCCCGACGGAGTAGAACCGCAGCTAGGGCCGATTGCGACGGGTTTAGGTGAGATTTTTGTTTACACCCTACGCGCCAAAGCGGGCATGACGCTACCTGATGGCTCGGCCGTCAGCGCGATGGATCTGCGTGAGTTGCAAGATTGGCTGATTAAACCGCAGTTGGCACAAGTCAAAGGTGTGGTGGAAATCAACACCATTGGCGGCTTTGATAAGCAATTCCATGTCACACCCGATCCGCTCAAAATGCTGGAGCTAGGTGTGACGATGCAAGATGTCACTGCTGCACTTAAAAATAACAATAACAGTATCGGTGCGGGTTACATTGAGCAAAATGGTGTGCAACTGCTGGTACGTTCAGCTGGTTTATTGCAGTCGTTCGCCGATATCGAAAGTGTGGTGGTGAGCAATAACGGGACTGTTCCTATCACCATTGCCGATGTGGCAGACGTTGCAATCGGCAAAGAGCTACGCACTGGCGCTGCGACCCTCAATGGCGAAGAGACGGTCATGGGCACAGTGATGATGCTGATGGGCGAAAATTCGCGCAGCGTTGCCGCGGCTACCGCCGACAAACTGGCCAAAATCGCGCCTTCGTTACCGCAATGGGCAGAACTGCAAACGGTTTACGATCGCACTACGTTGGTAGATAAAGCCATAAATACAGTGCAGAAGAATCTTGTCGAAGGTGCACTGTTAGTAATCGCGGTGTTATTTGTACTGCTGGGTAATATTCGTGCCGCACTGATCACCGCAGCGGTGATTCCGGTCACCATGATGATGACCATCACCGGCATGGTGCAGCGCGGTGTTTCGGCCAACCTAATGAGTCTTGGCGCACTCGATTTTGGACTGATAGTCGATGGCACCGTGATCATCGTCGAGAACTGCATTCGTCGCTTAGCTGAAGCGCAGCGTCATAGCCAAAAACCACTGCCATTAACACAACGCCTGCACGAAGTGACTCAAGCCACCACCGAAGTGATTCGTCCGAGTTTGTTTGGTGTCGGTATTATCACTATGGTTTACCTGCCCATTTTTGCGCTCACTGGCGTTGAAGGCAAAATGTTCCATCCGATGTCGACAACAGTCGTGATTGCACTTATGGCCGCCATGCTGTTATCACTCACAGCGGTGCCGGCAGCTATCGCGGTGTTTATGGGCGGCAGGATCAGTGAACAGGAGAGCGTGATTATTCGCGCTTGCAAAGCTGCCTATCGCCCACTGTTACAACTGACGCTGCGCTTTAAGTCATTGGTGTTAACCGCGGCTAGTGGTCTGGTGTTGCTGTGTGCTTGGCTCGCCTCGACCATGGGCACCGAGTTTATTCCGCAGTTGGATGAGGGCGATATTGCGCTGCATAGCATGCGGATCACTGGCACGGGCATCGAGCAATCGCTGCAGATGCAGCAACTGCTGGAGCAAACCATTCTCACCTTCCCTGAAGTCGCCATGGTTTACGCCAAAATTGGCACGCCAGAAGTGGCTACCGACCCAATGCCCCCCAATGTGGCGGATAACTTTGTCATGCTGAAACCGCGGCAACAGTGGCCAAATCCTGACAAGTCGAAACAGGATTTGGTCGCTGAAATAGAACAGGCCATCAACCGACTGCCGGGCAATAATTATGAGTTCACACAGCCAATTCAGATGCGCTTTAACGAGTTAATCTCCGGCGTACGGGCGGATGTCGCCATTAAGGTGTTTGGCGATGATTTAACGGAATTGCTAAACAGCGCTAATGAAATCGCCGCAGTGGCGCGCACGATCGAAGGTGCATCGGACACTCGTGTCGAGCAAGTTGATGGGCTGCCAATGTTATCGATTACGCCAAATCGACAGGCAATGTCGCGTTATGGGCTCAGTCTCGACGAGGTGCAATCACTCATCGCCACCGGCATCGGTGGTGAACAGGTAGGTCAAATATATCAAGGTGACCGCCGCTTTAAATTGGTGGTGCGCCTAGCTGAGTCACTGAGAACCGATGTCAACCAACTGAAAATGTTACCCGTACCAACCGCCGATGGTTTTGTGCCGCTGCAAGAGGTTGCCGAGCTAGAAGTTAAGCCTGCTCCAGCACAAATCAGCCGTGAGAATGGCAAGCGCCGCGTGGTAGTAACTAGCAACGTTCGTGGCCGCGATCTCGGCAGTTTTGTCAGCGAATTGGAGCAAAAAATCCGCCAGCAAGTAAACCTCAAAGACGGTGATTGGCTTGAGTTTGGCGGCACTTTTGAGCAGTTGGAATCCGCAAGCCAACGCTTGAGTATTGTGGTGCCGATTACTCTACTGCTGATCATCATGTTACTGGTGATGGCGTTTGGCTCGATAAAAGACGCGTTAATCATCTTCACGGGCATTCCGTTAGCCCTGTGTGGCGGCGTGTTGGCACTGTGGCTGCGCGACATGCCGCTGTCGATTTCGGCGGGCGTAGGCTTTATTGCGCTGTCCGGTGTCGCGGTACTGAATGGCTTGGTGATGGTCGCCTTTATCAGACAACTCTGGCAGGAGAAAAAAGATCTCTATCAAGCCGTTATTGAAGGCGCGACCATCCGCCTGCGCCCAGTACTAATGACCGCACTGGTGGCAAGTTTGGGGTTTGTACCAATGGCACTTAATACTGGCACTGGCGCCGAAATACAGCGGCCGATCGCCACAGTGGTGATTGGTGGCATTATCTCATCAACCTTGCTGACACTCTTTGTGTTACCACTGCTCTACCATTTGATCCATAAAGTACGTCGCTAACACAAGCGCCCATCTCGAATACTCGAGATGGGCTTAATGTCGTGGTGGACGCTCCTCCCTAAGCGCAAGTTCCTGGCTTACTCCCACATTACAACGGCACAGAAAATCTGGAAACCCTTACAATGCTTAGGGAAGATGCGAATAAGTCCCTGATGTGAGATCATAGCTACATAGTAAATCACAGCCATTACCGCCCATGAGCCAACAGTTAACTTTTGCCGATAGTGTAGTGGTCAAGTCATTTTGGCCACATCGTTGTAGCTATTCCAGTAACGTTTCTCCGATTCATTTGGCGTTAAACCACCGTTGTACGAATGCGGTCTCAGTCGGCTGTAATAGCCATGAATATAATCACCTATCTTCTGCTTTGCTTCCGTGAAGCTCCCGTAACCTGTAGTTGGGATCCATTCAGTTTTAAGGCTTCTGAAGAAGCGTTCCATAGGACTATTGTCCCAACAATTTCCTCTGCGACTCATGCTTTGCGTTAAGCGATAGCGCCAGATTAACTGACGGAATTTACGGCTTGTGTAGTGACATCCTTGGTCGCTATGGAACATCACGTTCTTTGGCTGTCCACGATATTCAAATGCCATTGTAAGTGCCTGACAGGTCAGGTTGCTGTCAGGCGAATAACTCATTGCCCAGCCTACTGGTTTGCGGGCAAATAGGTCGATTACCACAGCTAGATAAGCCCAGCGGTTGCCCGTCCAGATAAAGCTGACATCGCCGCACCAGACCTGATTTGGTGCAGTAACAGCGAACTGCCTGTCGAGTAAGTTAGGAATAGCAACATGTTCCTGAGTAGCTTTCCTGTAAGT
>NZ_JBKOUD010000008.1:0-161638 GCF_046765975.1 Shewanella mytili
TGGCGCTATCGCTTAACGCAAAGCATGAGTCGCAGAGGAAATTGTTGGGACAATAGCCCTATGAAACGCTTCTTCAGAAGCCTTAAAACTGAATGGATCCCAACGACAGGTTACGGGAGCTTCACGGCAGCAAAGCAGAAGATAGGTGATTATATTCATGGCTATTACAGCCGACTGAGACCGCATTCGTACAACGGTGGTTTAACGCCAAATGAATCGGAGAAACGTTACTGGATTAGCTACAACGATGTGGCCAAAATGACTTGACCACTACACTGTTAAAAAGCGCGGACGTTGGATATACGAGCAGCTTCGAGATTTCCGCAAACAGCTTGAATTCACCATCCCTCGGCAGTACATCAGTGGTGAAAGCCATTACTACCTAGGGAAACAGTACCTGCTGAAAGTGATTGAAGCGCCGGAGCAGGCTCAAGGCGTGAAACTACTACGTGGCAAGTTGGAAGTTTCGGTAAGAACAAAATCCGCTGACAAGGTTAAAGAGTTACTTACAGATTGGTACAAAGTGCGGGCAAAGGAAACCTTCGCCAAGCGTCTCGATGCCATGCTGGAGCAAGCCCTTTGGGTAGAAGAACGGCCACCGCTTCGCATACTGACCATGCAAACCCAATGGGGCAGCTGTTCACCCAATGGTCGAATCACCCTGAACCCTCACCTGGTTAAAGCACCTCATGAGTGTATTGACTACGTGATTTTGCATGAGCTTTGCCATACGCAGAGCATAATCATAGCGAGCGGTTTTACCGGCTAATGGGCCAGGTAATGCCAAGGTGGGAAAAGACTAAAGAACGATTGGATGGGATGGCTTCCGTTATCGCAAATTGATTAATGAATTCATAGGAGCGAACAATGCACGACTACGCAATATTTGGGCACAGCAGAGCCGCTATTGGAAGATGGCTCGGTGTTGCATCTGTAATTTTAACAGGTGCTGTTTCTTCGTTATTGGTTTGGTTATACGAAGCGACAAACATACAAGCATTCGCAACTGCCATAATAACGCCAGCCATAATCTACTTTGTCCTTCACTACTGTTTTGATCGGTTTGGCTGGAAAATTCCGTTCTTCAGCATCCCAGATATCAGTGGAATATGGTTAGCGAAAGGTGAAACGCTAAATGAAGACGGCTCCACAAAGTACAACTGGGAAGCCGAAATAGATATCGAACAAACTTGGGAAAAAATCTCTATAACCTTAAAAACGGCAAAGAGTTCAAGCGAAAGCTATACCGCTACTCTAGGAAAAAAGCCAGGAACAAAAGGGGGTTGGATTCTTCACTATAGCTATACGAATAACCCTGATACCGATCAATTTCATGAATTGAATTCTCACAAAGGCTATTGCGAATTAGTTTTTAACAAAGATTTAAACCAAGGTGAAGCCGCTTACTTCAATAGTAACGGGAGAAGGACTTTCGGGAGAATGACTTTAAGGAAAGAACAATAATGATCAACTTTGAAAACAGACTAGCAAACCTAAAAAACCGTCGCCAAGGGACAGCCGAAAGAGATCGCCTAGAAAAAGGTATGTATTCGTACTACGGCGATCTAAGACCGACAGAAGCGCATGAAAAGCTACATGAAAATGCTGCAATAAAATATGTGATTGGTTCAATGGCGGCAGTCAGCCAAGAGTCTACAAAAGTTTCGAAAGATGAGGGTGAGCGAGTAGCATCAACATTGATTGATATGCTTAAAACATCGGGGATCAATGCCGAAGCTAAAATGCAAGGCTCTGTTGCATTGGATATTCATATCGAAGGTCATTCTGACGTAGATATGTTGATACTGAAATCGGACGTAATTACTGTCCAAGCGCCAGCTTTGCCCGGTACCTACTACTCAGATTCAAGCGATACTCGGCCAATGGTTGATATTGTAAGAGAGCTGAGACTTCAGGCGGAAGCGAAACTCAAGTCTCGCTATCATGCCGCTGAAGTAAACACTAGTGGAGCCAAATCGATTGCCCTTAGTGGTGGTAGCCTTAGACGAAAAGTGGATATCGTTCCAAGTAGTTGGCACGATACGCATGACTACCAAAGATCAAAGCTTGAGCACTTCAGAGCAGTAAATATTTACGACAAAGACAATCATGCTTTAATTGAGAACAAGCCTTTTCTGCACATCAAGAAGGTAAATGACAGAGACACTCAGTACGGCGGCAACCTTAAAAAAGTAACTCGGTTAATGAAAAATATAATTGCCGACATGCCAGATTATAAGAAATCAAAAGCAAAAAAACTGACTAGTTATGACATTGCTGCGATTGCCTATTCTATGAACGAAAGATTGTCTTGCAGCCAATACCTACCGCTAACACTCCTCGATAACTTGCGTTCATACTTGCTAATCATTTCATATCTTGATGACGAAAGAAACGCGCTAATAGTCCCTGATGAGTCAAGAAAGATATTCAATGCAGAAGAAAAAGTAGAGGCATTAAGGATACTCTACAACGAAGTCAATGATCTTGCTGAAGCTGTTCAAAAAGCCATTAACCCTCTGAAAGATAAATATGACGGTGATGTATTACGAAATCGCCAAGTGGTGTTTTTTTAGCAGACTAATTAAATGCCCTTCTCGCAATGAGGGGGCATCACACTTAATCAGAAATCAAATCGGAAACTGACACCCTCAAAGCATCAGATATCTGATAGATCTTGGTGAGGGTAATGTTCTGATCACCTCGTTCAATGTGTCCCATATAACTACGGTCGATCCCTGCAAGATCAGCCAACGCTTCCTGAGATAAACCTTTCTCTTTTCTCGTTTGACGAACTTTTTCACCAAAAGCGACTAAGCGCGGATCTTTCATAATTGCTCTGCCCAAAAGACAGAACTTTCACCAAATGCAGTCTATATCACCACGGGATATATCGCTCATTTTGAATTAATCTGATATTACGATTTCAATACACTAGGATAACAACATGAAGCTAAGCACTTTGATTCACCGGCAAGGTGGCTTTTGCTTTTACTGTAGAAAGCCGCTTCTTGAGCGTGATGCATCTATTGATCACATCATTCCAAGCTCAATGGGAGATTACCAAGGATTTACCAACCAAGTTGCATGCTGCACACTCATGAATAGCATTCTGCAAGACTTACCACCAAAGCATAAAATAGAACTGCTTTTGAACTGGTGGGGACGGTCACCTTGTCCCAAGGATATGGCACTTTCCCTTAAAGAAATCGAGAAGCAGCGACAGAACATACTAAATTCAAGTTTTAATGAGCCAATCTACGGCTATAAAAATGGTGGCTTAATAACAGCCGATGAAAATGTAATCTTGGAAGTACCGGAGGAACTTGAAGAGTTAAGACCTATGAAAAAGTAACAATTTCTCTAGATTCTTGAAGATGGACTTTGTTAGAACACGGTGAATATGACATTGTATAGAACTGGCCGCCCTTTTTCCCTTCTGCCAACGCAAACTGGCTAAGGAAATACTCGTACACATGGCCGAGAATATCTTTGCTGTTAAGGGTTTGGTGATTGAACGGAATGGTGGCAATCAGGTTAATCAGCTCCACCAGCTTGGCTTGGTCGATACGCAGGGCTGAATAGGGTTTGTTGAGCACGCCTTTGAGCTTGGGGTTATCGCGCTCAACGCCCTCTAACGCGGTATCAATCAAATGGCCCACTGAGGTGATTTTCTTGGGTTTACCGGCGATGGTGAGTTCGACAGAACCAATCGCCAGTGGGGCGTTATCTTGCAGGAACTGCCAACGTGACTCTGGCGGCAACCAGAACACGTTTTGCTCGGTGTAGTAATCGCGTTGCTCAAGCTCTTCGGCAATTTCAGCCGCCAGTTCATCGGCTGAGAGGCCATCTGGGTCAAGGTAGTATTCGTGCTCAGGGTTGGCGAACTCCGCTTTAATCTCTTCTTGGCGCATGCTGAAGGCGTCAGACACGTATTTAACGAAGATAAGCCCCAACACCGCGTGCTTGTATTGGGCCGCATCGAGCGTGGCGCGCAGTTTGTCAGCCGCGTTCCACAACTTGCTTTCGAGTTGATGCAAAAATTGTTGTTCGAGTTCATTCATTGCAGTGTGGTGTCCGTTGTTTGCCGAACAATGAAGGCGTAAGCAGGCTCGGCATATCCTTGGAGAAATATGGCGTTATGTGTTTGCTTGCATAAGTTTTGCTTGCCATGGTAATGCGCGGATTTTGCCACGCATTATGGCGCTATATCTAGAAGAACTGATTGAAACGAGTCAAGGTTTGGCCATTTGGCATGGTGCGTGACGTGATGCGGCGTGTTGGTACAAGGAAAAACCACCCGCGACATGCGGGTGGCCTTTGGCAAAAAAAGGCAGAGGTCTCTGCCTTGGTACACGATATGCGCACGTTAAGGGATGGCTCATAACCCAATGCGGGCGCTTGCAGGCGGGATCACCGCTTGGCGGCGCGGCTACGGGTGCTGGGTATAAACAGGGTCCCGGTCGTCTATCAGTTTGTCCTGCTGAAAAAACTGCGCCAACACTTTGGCCTGGGCATGCTCGTCCACTTTGAACACCTGCATCAGGTAGCGCAGGAAATTTTCATCATCGCACATGGTTTTTCCCGGGGTGTCGGAGATTTTGGCCACCGGCTGCCCATTCAACTGGGTCAGTTTCATCACGATATTGATGGGCTCGTTCACAAACATGTCGCCCATCAGCCAGGTGCCGATGCCAAACGAGGTGTTGATGCGGCCGCGGAAGTGGCGGTAAATTTTCACCGCGCGCTCAAAGTCCAGCGCATCGGAAAACACCAGCCGTTTGTATTGGGGATCCACATCCAGTGCTTCCAGGCGCTTGATGATTTTTTCACCCCAGATGATGGGGTCGCCGCTGTCATGGCGAAAGCCGTCATAGAGCTTGGCCAGATAACGGTCCAGATCGCGGCAGAAGGCATCCACCCCAATCACGTCTGTCAGCGCCACGCCCAAATCGCCCCGGTATTCTTTTACCCAGTTTTCCAGCGCCATTTTCTGGCTGTCCACCAGCCGGTAATTCATGGCCTGATGGCTTTGCAGCCATTCATGGGCCATGGTGCCCTGACAGCGCAAGTCCAGCTCCAGCGCCAAATGGGGGTTGGAGGTGCCCACAAAGTTATCGGGCAACTGCTGCTTGAGCTGGGTGAGGATCTGCTTTTGGGCGCGAAAGCTGAAACGGCGCCGAGTGCCAAAATCCGTAAACAGGAAATCGCTGAGATCCACCGAGTCCCCCAGCCGCTCCAGCATGGCAATCTTCTGGCTGGTGGCTTTGGCTATCGCCTCGCAGTCCACCTGTGGGTAACGGCTGCGGTTGCGGATTTCCGACACCAGTGCCAGCACCGGAATTTCCATGGGCGACACGTGCATCAACGGGCCGTGGGCTTCTATCACCAGTTGCCCGTCAACCGCGTTCACTTTCAAAAACTTGGGGTTAAAGCGGTATAAGCGCAAAAACTCCAGGTAATCCGCCTTCAAAAACGGATAGTTGCCCAGATGGGCCAGTTGCTGCTCTGAAGCGCTGCATTCGGTCAGCTGCTCAAAGGCTTCCTGCAACGGTTTTACGTATACGCTGAGATCTTCATTGCTGCGGCAACGGAAGGTCCAGCGAGACTGGGTGGCGGGCTGCTGATGCAGATAGGCCTGCTGCATGGTCAGCTTGTAAAAGTCCGTATCCAGCAAACTCTGGATGGCCGGTTCTCCGAACATATCAATGGCTCCCGTTCAATGCGGCAGCCAACGCCTGACTGTCTTTCAGTAACATAATTCCCGCTTGGGTCATCTCTTCTCGGGCGCTGGCGGCGCCCTGCTCGCTAATGGCGCGACAGGCAGCCAGATTGACATACACCTTGAACCCTGCCGCAGCCAACTGCAACGCGGTGGTTTTCACACAAAAATCCAGCGCCAGTCCGCCCACCAGCACCGTGTCCACCCCGCGGCACTGTAACCACTCAATCACGCCGGTGGAGATGCGCCCGGCAAGATCATGGTAACAGGCGCCATAAGGATGCATGCCGGTTTCCACGCCCTTGTACACCAGAAAATCATATGCTGCCGGTGCCGGCAGGCCGGGGATCAGTTCAAACCCTTCGGTACCCGGCTCGGCATGGCGCACCCAGGTAAGATCCGCATCCGCATAAGGCAATGGTTTGAGCATCTCATCATGACTGGGCACCACCCACTTGGCCGTGGGGCAATGGGCATCCTTGGAGGCAATGCGAAAACTGGCCAGCTGCGCCTGGGCGTTGAGCTCGTCGGCAATTTCATCACCGCCCGTCACTGGCAGCTCATTGGGACATAACGGGGTAAAGGTGCGCTGGGCATCAACATCAAAAGCGGCAATCATAGACAAATTCCCTTTAAAAACCGATAACGGCACTATACCAAAACTGTGAGCACCCTCTAAGTATTAATGGGGCTGTGACCGGATAACAGCAGAATATACCGGCACCGGCTCAGAGGGTGGCAACCATGGCAGGCTTGCCATGATACCCGCGACACCCCCCAACAACATCCCTCACGGCCGGTTATGGCCTGTGGCATAATGACGCACCAACAGCGCCGGAGTAACGGGAAGCCACATGCAGATTATCCACTGTAGCCACGAGCAACATGGTGATGCCGTGCAGCAAATTTTCAATTACGCCATCACCCATACCACCGCCTTGTATGAATACCAGCCCCGGGACAGGGCACACATTGCCCAGTGGTTTGCCGCCAAGGCCCAAGGCAACTGGCCGGTGATAGGTGCGGTGGATGCAGGGCAACTGTTGGGATTTGCCAGTTATGGGCCGTTTCGCCCTTATCCGGCCAACCGCCATACGGTAGAGCATTCGGTATACGTGGCGCCCCAGTATCACGGGCAGGGCATTGCCACCCGGTTATTGCAACATTTGCTGCCCATGGCTGAGCAGCAGCAACTGCATGTGATGATTGGCGCCATTGATGCCGGCAATGCGGCCAGCATCGCCTTGCATCAAAAACTGGGGTTCAGCCATTGCGGCACCCTGTTGCAGGTGGCGTTCAAGTTCGGACAGTGGCGGGACTTGGCCTTTTACCAACGCATACTGCCAGCCCCGGCGCATCCTCAGGAAGGTTAATCGGCCAGTTTATAACTCACTTCCACCCGATCGCTGAATGTCACCTTGCCGTACTGGTAACTCTGATCATCGGCACTGGCCATCATCAGCTTGCGGCTTACATTGACCGCCGGCATGGGCGATGAATCAAAATAGCGGATGGACCAGATGCCATCGAGTTCGGTCTCAAACCCTGCTGCCAGCGCCTTGGCCTTTTGCCTTGCATCCTTAATGGCATCGGTGCGGGCCTGCAGGCGCAGCTCCGCTTCACGGCTGGATTTAAGGCTTATCTGCCGCACGCTGTTAATGCCCTCTTCCAGTGCATTGTCCAGTAGCGGATTGAGCTGCCCAAGTGCTACCTGCAAGGTGACCGTGCGGCTGGCACGATACCCGGATAACTGGGGCTCGCTGTCCTTGGGATAAACGTAACGGGGCTGCAAATTCAAATTGGCGCTGTTGATGTCATCCTTGTCCACCCCCGCCTGCTGTAAGCGCCCGATAAATGCGGTTACCGCCTTGTCGACCTGTTGTTTGGCCTCCGTGGCGGCATCTGCCGTAATCACCACCTCTACGGTTACCTGGGCCAGATCCGGCTCTGCATCAATTTGACTGACACCCACGGTTTCCAGTAACGGCCGCTCCTGTGCACTGGCAGCACCAGCCACTGTCAACGAGGGCAGCAGTAACGCCAATGCCGCTGGCAATATCAGTTTTTTGTTCATGTGAGCATTCCTTTCGCTGTGTTAACGCATCCTACGCTAGGCAACCCGCGCCCGCTTGGCAAGCACTATCCATGGTTTATTCAGCCGCGGTTTATCCTGCCAGGCTTCAGGGCGTTTTTTAACCAGCCATCTGTACCTTTTGGCTGGCTGCGGTATAATCGCCGCCAATTTTATCCGGCGCCCTGCCGGACACCAATCAACAGCATTGCGGAACGCCCATCTTGAAAAACCCTGTAGAAACTTTTGACCCCAAACAGACCACCACGCTGGAAACGCCCGCCAAAGCGCTGGCACAGGCAAGCATTGATAGCGATGCTGCCAGCAGCGGCAACCGCATCGGTTTTGTCAGCCTTGGCTGCCCGAAAAACCTGGTGGACTCAGAGCGCATTCTGACCCAACTGCGCATTGACGGCTATGAAGTCACCAACACCTACGATGACGCGGATTTGGTGATCGTCAACACCTGCGGTTTTATTGATGCGGCGGTGGAAGAATCACTGGATGCCATCCGCGAAGCGCTGGAAGAAAACGGCAAGGTGCTGGTGACCGGCTGCCTGGGCGCCAAAGAAAACCAGATCCGCGAAGTGCATCCGGACGTACTGGAAATCACCGGTCCCCACAGCTATGAAGCGGTGCTCAATCATGTGCATACCTATGTGCCCAAACCGGAACACAATCCGTTTACATCGCTGATCCCCCAAACCGGCGTCAAGCTGACCCCAAAACACTACGCCTATCTGAAAATCTCCGAAGGGTGCGATAACCGCTGCACCTTTTGCATCATTCCATCCTTGCGGGGCGATCTTGACAGCCGTGACATCGGCAGCGTGCTGGATGAAGCCAAGCGTCTGGTGGAAAGCGGCGTGCAAGAGATTCTGGTGGTAAGCCAGGACACCTCCGCCTATGGCAAGGACAAAAGCGGCCGTACCGGCTTTTGGAACGGCATGCCGGTAAAACAGAACATTACCGAACTGGCCAAACAGTTAGGCCACATGGGCGCCTGGATCCGCCTGCATTACGTGTACCCTTACCCTTGGGTGGATGAGCTCATTCCGCTGATGGCGCAAGGCTTGATCCTGCCTTATCTGGATCTGCCGCTGCAGCATGCCAGCCCGCGCATCCTGAAACTGATGAAACGTCCCGGCCGGGTAGAGCGGCAGCTCGATGCCATTCGCCGCTGGCGTGAAATTTGCCCGGATCTGGTGATCCGCTCCACCTTCATCGTGGGTTTTCCCGGTGAAACCGAAGAGGATTTCCAGATGCTGCTGGATTTCCTCAAGGAAGCCCGGCTCGACCGGGTGGGCTGCTTCAAGTATTCCGAAGTGGAAGGGGCGGTGGCCAACGATTTGGGTGAGGCGCTTATCAGCGAAGACGTGAAAGAGGAACGCTACGCCCGCTTTATGGACGTGCAGGCAGCGATTAGCGCCGAGCGTCTGGCCAGACTGGTGGGACGGGAGCTGGATATCCTGATTGATGATGTGGACGATGAAGGCGCCATTGGCCGCAGCTATGCCGATGCACCGGAAATTGACGGCATGGTGTTCATCAACGGTGAAACCGAGCTGGAACCGGGCAATCTGGTGCGGGCGGTCATCACCCATTCAGACGAGCACGACCTGTGGGCGGAGCTGGTTGACATGCCGGATGAAACCCTGGGTGAATAATCGGGAGTGACAGCGTAAAGCCCATCAGCAAGGCGTGCCGAAAGGCGCGCTTTTTTGTGGAAAAACCACGGCGATACACACGTTATAACGGCAACGGGGCAAGCGGCAGGCGACAAAAAAGGCGATAAAAAGGAGAAGGGGCATAGCCCTTGTAAGCTTGCCCCTTCTGGTTGCGTTGTTTGCGCTGGAACGCCCCTTTGCCTTTTTTGGCTTTTTCCGTCCTGCCGCGAAACAGCGGACTGGTTACCAATGCCTTGAGAGCGTTGTCCTGGATCTCCCCGCGGCCGGTTTCGTGAGCCTGCAAGGTCTGCTTGGGTTTGGCCATATTGCCTCCTGTTGTTGACCCGTGTTTTTGACTGGTCATTACAATAAATGTTCAAAAACCCGCCAATATTATCTTGATGCCGGCAAAAATCCAGCATTACCTGACATCCATCGGCCTAACCACGGCTACGTTCATGCATCTTTCCATGGGGATGCCATGGGCTGACCATTATCCACCAGCGCCACAATATTGCGGTTAGCTCCCACGCCGGACTGTATTTATCCAGCGCCATGTTTTAAATTGGTAAGCAATCGAAACGATCCGTAAGAGATCGCTGGGTTTTTACCTGCACACATGCACGCAACAAACTCAAAAAATGCAATTTATTGAAGGTTTACAATTGATGGCTGTCGGCATAAAAGGATTATTACGCGCAAGCATTTTGCTCTTTTCCCCCATCACCCTGGGCTGGAGCCTGCCTGCGGCTGCGGTACCGGTGAACATTCCACCGCTGATGACCGCTGGCGAAATGCTTACCCAACTCAACCAACGGCTGGTGCACAGCAAAAACTCCGCGGCAACGCTGCATTACTGGTGCCAACAACAGTTAAATGGCGCGGACGATTTACAGATAGTGCAGGAAAGCACCCGCCCCCAAACGCCACCTGCCGATATTTATCAAAAACTGCAGATACCGGAACAAACCCCGTTACGTTACCTTAAACAGCGTTTTATCCATCAGGGCAAGGTGATTGCCGTATTTGATTACTGGTACCGACCCGACATGCTGACAGCAAAAATGCAGCAAGCACTGGCAGAACAGCATACCGCATTAGTCAGCATAGCCAGACAAGCGGATTTTTATCGCCTCAGTCTTGGCAATACCCCCCGATGGCCGGAACAAGGCGCCATGCCGCCATTTGTGCTGGAACATGAAGCAGTGATTTACCGTAGCGACAGTAAGCCGTTCAGCCTGATACAAGAACACTACTCCCAGCAATTGTTGCCACGGGCACAACAGCTCAATCCTTACTAAAAAGCAAAGGCGCCAATGGCGCCTTTGCTGCATGAATCGTCCCGGTCAATATGCTGCCACGGACAATTAACTGCCGGCAATTTTCATGCTGTCGAGTAAAATGCCGCCGGTGCGGATGGGTGAGCGCATCTCCCTATCGCTGGCAATGGCCTGGATATTACGGAACATGTCCCGCAAATTACCGGCAATGGTGATCTCCTCTACCGGATAACGGATTTCGCCATTTTCCACATAAAAGCCTGCGGCGCCGCGAGAATAATCCCCGGTCACCAGGTTAACCCCCTGCCCCATCACTTCAGTGACAATCAGCCCTTTATCCATGCTTCGGATGAGTTGCTGGAAATCTTTGCCGCTGTCGGCCACGGTCCAGTTGTAAATGCCGCCCGCATGGCCGGTATTTTCCAGCCCCAGCTTGCGCGCCGAATAACTGGTCAGCAAATAGCTTTGCAATATGCCCTGCTGCACAATGAAACGCTCACGGGTGGCCACCCCTTCGCTGTCGTAGTTGGCACTGGCAAAGCCCCCCACCAATTGGGGCTGCTCATGAATGGACAACCACTCGGGGAAAATGGGCTGCCCCAAGGAGTCCAGCAAGAAACTGGACTTGCGATAAAGGGATGACCCACTGATGGCACTTACCAAATGCCCTATCAGTCCGGTGGCCACATCGGCGGCAAACAACACTGGCAAAGTGCCTGTGGGCAAGCGGCGCCCCCCCAGCCGGGCAAGGGTTTTATCGGCAGCGCTGACCCCCACCACATCGGCGGCCTGCATATCGTCAAACCGCCGCGCCACGGTGTAATCGTAATCACGCTGCATGTCGCCGTTGTCATCACTGCCAATCACCACGCAGCTCAGGCTGTAACGGCTGCTGCAATACCCCTGCAAAAAGCCGTGACTGTTGCCATACACCCGCACGCTGTTATGAGCGTTGGCAGAAGCGCCATCGGAATTGCTGATCCTTTTGTCCCGCCCCAAGGCGGCCGCTTCGGCAGCAATGGCCAGTTGCGCCAGCTCTTGTGGACTGCACTCACGGGGATGGTACAACTCAAGATTGGGAAATTCGGTCGCCATCAGGGATTTTTCCGCCAAACCGGCGGCGGGATCTTCACTGGTATAGCGGGCAATACTGTCTGCCGCCTTGACCGCCTCGCGAATGGCTTCTGGCGATAAGTCGGAGGTGGAGGAATTGCCTTTGCAGCCATCCCGGTACACGGTAATGCCCAGTGCACCATCCTTGTTGAACTCCACGGTTTCCACTTCCTGTAACCGTGAAGACACACTCAACCCTTGCTGCTTGCTGATTGCCACTTCAGCCGCACTACTGCCCAGCCCTTTGGCAAATTCCAGCGCCATGGCCACGGCATCCTTCAGGGACGACAGTTCACCATCAATAAAATTTGCAGACACAACAATACTCTTCTTTGAAGACATGGCGCCTAGCATAACAAACGCCGCCAACATTCGCAGCGCAAAAGCAAAACTTACAAGGTAAAAAAGCACCACAAGACGCGCCCTGAGGACAATGTTACAATTGGCGTCAGTAGCCACAGATGTGTAAATACCATGAAAATCGTCGACGACTCCGAAAAGATGAAACAGCCCTATGACGATGACGAAAATTACGTCAGCAAGTCGGCCCTCAAGCGCGAAAGCACGGCAGCCCAGGCGCTGGGCCAGCAATTGCTCTCCCTGAGCCAGAGCCAGCTGCAAAGGGTGCCTTTGAGTGAAAACCTGCTGGATGCCCTGGCATTGGCAAAACGGATTAAGGTTAACACCGATGCCCATCGGCGCCAGATCCAGTACATTGGCCGCCTGATGCGCGATGAAGAGCTTGAGCCCATCAAGGAAGCGCTGAAAAAAGTGCTGAGCCGTTCCGGACACGTGGCGGCCCAGGTGCAGATTATTGAAAAAATGCGGGATAAACTGCTTACAGAAGGTGACGGAGCCATTCAGGCACTGCTGGATGAACACCCCCATCTGGAGCGGCAAAAACTCCGGCAACTGGTGCGCCAAGCCAACAAGGAACTTGCAAAAGGGCCGGACTCCAAAGCGGCCAAAGAGTTGTTTCAGTACTTGCGTCAGGAAACCGTATAACGCAACGCCGGCCATGGCCGGCGTTTTTGTGCCACCATTTCCCCATCAGGAAGATTATCCCAACACGCTTGTCGCACGTGTTGCCAAGTGTTGCAAGCCTCCCTGCCCCCGGGACTGGTAGGCTTTGTCAGCCAATGACTTTACGGTAGATTCCGCAAAGATTTCCTTTGCAGCATTAGTGAGTCATGAACCAGACTGCCGACGCGGGCCAGCGCATTTACTCAAAACGGGTACTGTCCCTGTATGACCTGTGGGTGTTGGGATTTTCCAACCATTTGTTGTGGAAATGCCCTACCCGCCTCATAAGCCAGCAATTTCGCAACCGGGTTAGCCCCAACCATCTGGATGTGGGGGTGGGCAGCGGCTACTACCTGAAAAAACACTTGCCCCACAATCAGCCGCGCATTGCGCTGATGGACCTTAACCAGAACAGTCTAACCGTGGCCGCCAACGCCATCAAAGCCCATCAAGCAGAGGTGTATTGCCGCAATGTGCTGGCGCCGCTGCATCTGCCCTGTGAGCGCTTTGACTCGGTGAGCATCAATTACTTATTGCACTGTCTCCCCGGCAGCATGGCAGACAAAAGCGTTGTGTTTGCCCACCTCAAAACCTGCATGAATGACGGTGCCGTGCTGTTTGGCAGCACCATTTTGGGCGCAGCAGCGGTTGATGCAGCGCCCGGCAATCCCCCGCTTAACCGGGCGGCCAGCAAATTGATGGCCTTTTACAACCAAAAAGGGATTTTCAGCAACCGGCAGGACTCACTGGCGACACTGAGCGCCGCGTTAACGCAACATTTCGTGCATGTGAACATCCGCCTTGTGGGGTGTGTCGCCCTGTTTTGGGCACATAAAGCACACTCAGCAGATGACCAGCCCTGAGGAAACGCTTTTCTCACACCACAGCCAAACCGCGTTATGCGTTTTCCATGTCCATCTGCCGCAAACGGCGTTTGACGCCCCACCAAGCCAGCGGCAAGTAAAAGAGTAACAATCCCCACAATTGCAACCAGCGGGGCAGCAGCTGGCTCCAGTCAGCGCCCATCTGGTTCAGTTGCAGCATGCCCATCATGCCGGGCACGGCAGGCACCAGTTGCGACAGCCATACCAATGGCGCCGGGATCAGGGGCAGCGGCCAGACAAAACCGCTGACAAACAAGATGGGCATGGAGGAGATTAACAACACCTGGGTAGGCAGATCCCGCCGGTCAAACAGGGTGCTGAAGGCCACGCCGCAACAAGCCGTGGCCAATAAAAACGGCAGCATCAGCAGCAGCACCTGCCCAAGGGATGCCAGTAACCCCACGCCATACAGGTAATAACACCAACCGATATACAGGGCGCTGAAAAAACAGTACAGCAGGGTGAAACTGCCCATGCGGCACAACACGATGGACAGTGCACTGAACTGATGCCAGTAGCCCTGTTTGCCCCATTGGGCGGCACCGAGAATTCCGGTGCCGATAAGCAAAGTCTGGTGCAGGATTAACAAAAACAGTCCGGGAATGATATAGGCGGGATACCCCAACCCCTGGTTGAATACCGGCACCGTGTTCAGCCGGATGGGGTCCAGCCGTTGCTGCACCGCAGCGGGGTTTGCGCCATGAGCCAGCAAGCTGCCAAATTGCACCTGATGCGCCAGTGCCATGCCGGTCTGGGTCAATCCCTGTACCACGGAAGAGTAGATAAGAAAATAACTGGCATCACCGGCGTAGCCCAGCGTCACCTGTTGTCCCCTGAGCAGTTTGTGGCGGAAATCTTCCGGGATGAGCAAAATGCTGGTTGCCCGTTCCTGCTCCAGCCACTGCTGCGCCTCAGCCAAAGAGGCGGCATGGCCACGCACGGCAATCCCCGGATTGGCATCCGCATGGCGGACAAGCTGCCGTGACAGGGACGAGTTATCCAAATCCACCACCACCAGTGCCTGCTCGGTGGGCACCTGGTGCAGATACGGCGACGGGTACAGTACGGCGTAAAAGCTCAGGCCGCCGAACAGTGTCAGCACAATGGCCCTGTCTCTGACCACCGAGAGCAAATCCAGCCCTATCCAGCGCCACCAGCTCATGATGCCTCCTTGGCTGCAGTTTCAGGTTGCAATGCCTGCCCGTAACGTCTGGCAAAATACCAGGCGGGCAACAGTAACAGCAAAAAGCCCAGATAACTGCTGCTGTGCTGCAGTAATGCCAGCAGTCCCTGACCATGGCTCACCAGCGCCACATGGCTTTCGATATAATGGCTGGAAGGAATGAGCGCCCGCCACCATTGGGCCAGCAGCGGCATGTCGGATGTGGGAAAGGTGATGCCCATAAAGGCGAAAGCCGGGGCAAACAGGCCGGTGCACATGCTGATGATGCGGGCGCTGTCTGCCATGACGAAAAACATCGCCTGTACCCACAGCCATACCGCCAGCACCATAATCAGCTGCGCCGGTAGCAACCAAAGGATATTGCCGGCAATGGGCAGCCCTAGGTATCCATACAAAAAAACCTGCAACAACATGCCATGGAGCAGCATTAACGGGGTGTAAAACAGGAATTTGGCCGCCAGTACCCGAATGATGCCCACACGGTAGCAATCTGCCAGCGTTTGCTCCCGCAGTTCACGGCTCAAGGCATTGGCATAGCTGAGCATTACCACCAACTGCCACAGGGATATCAGGATGGGCGGCACCAAAAAGGCCACATAGTTCATGTTGCGGTTAAACAAGGCGGTGCTTTGGGTGGCAATGGGCGTCAATTGCACATCCACCTGGGCCGGCGGCACCCCGGCGGCCAGCTGCCGTTGGCGCGACAGCGCCTTTAACCTGTCGGCCAGGGTCAACTGCAACTGCCCGGACAACAGTTTGCCGACCAGCAAAAACTGGCCGTTGTAACGCAAGTCCAGCGTGGGCTGATGGCCGGTAAGCAAGTCTCGCTTCAGGCCGTAGGGAATGCGCACCAAGGCAAACACTTCGCCGCTGCGCATGGCGGCCACCGCCTGGGACAGGTCATGATAGGAAACCGGCCGGGTGGCCGAGTTGGCAGCGATGGCCCGGCCAAGCTCGCGGCTGATACTGGAGTGATCTTCATCCACCACCGCCACCGCCAGCTGCTGTGGCAATGCGGCGGAAAACAGCCACCAGAGAAACAGCGCCGCCAACAGCGGCACGTAACTTACCAATGCCAACTGCCAGCAGTCGCGCTGCAGGGCATGATATTCCCGTTGCAGCAAGGGCCACATCATTTTTCTCCGGCAAGCACGACTGACATGCCAACCCGTAATTGAGGGATGGCTTGCAATGGTCGCAATTCCACTTCAAAGGTGCGCATGTCAAAATCATGGCCGCTTTCGGTGGCACGCCAGGTGGCAAAATCCCCCAGCACGCTGATGTAACTGACCTGATAGTCATAATCCTTGCCCAGTGCCGGAATGTGCAGGCGCTTTTTATCCCCTTTATGGAAGTGGGCCAATTGATCTTCGCGCACCTGAAACACCGCCCAGCTGTCTTGCATGTCCACCAGTGTCACCACCGGAAAGCCGGTAGGAGCCAGTTCACCGCTTTGCAGCAATACATCGGTGATTTCCCCGGCTTTAGGCGCCAGCATCTGGCTGTCGGCCAACACGGCTTTGACTTCATCCAGCGCCCCTTCTGCCCGTTTGGCATTGCCGGCAGCGGCGGCTTTTTGTTCATGACGGGCACCTTCACGGGCCATGTCGTACATGGCCTTGGCAGCCTGCTCGGTATATTTGGCAGCCTGCCACTGGGTAAAGGCTTCGTCGCGTTTTTGCCGGGCCAGCACCCCGCCGTCAAACAGGTTTTCCACCCGCGCGTAGGTGGTTTTTGCCAGTTCACTGGCAGCCTTGGCCTTTTGCCACTGCTCCTTGGCGGCGGTAATTTGCTGTTTACGGGCGCCGTTGTCGGCTTCCTGCTGCAAGGCTTTGGCCGCATCCAGCGCGCCGGTAGCCTGGGTCAGCTTGGCATTCAATTCCGGGCTGCTGATGGCAAACAGCAGATCCCCGGCGGCAACCTCATCGCCTTTGCGTACCAATACCTGCTCCACCCTGCCGGGCACCTTGGATGAGACGTTGTATTCCCGCGCCTCGACCTGTCCCTGCAGCACATAAGGTTTGGGGCTATAGGCCAGGATCAGTCCATAAATCAATGCTGCTGCCACTGCCACCAGTGTTACGGTTGCCAGTAATGGATTAACCCGCATGACCACTCTCCTGCTTGCTGTGTCCGATAAATTCATTCAATTGGCCCGTTACGGCCATCAGCCGTGCGTAAGCCTGTAAATAACGGTAATGGGCTGCCAGCGCCTTGGTTTTCACGGCGCTGAGCTTGATTTCCGCATCCACCCGCTCCAGGGAGGTGGACAGCCCCTGACTGAACGCCAGCTCCCGTAGCCTGAGATTTTCCTGAGCCAGTTTCCGGGAGCTTTCCAGCGCCTGGATCTCTTCTTGTGCCTGCAGCATCTGCCGGTAACTCTGATCCACCAGCAAGCTCAAATCCTGGGTGGTTTGCGCCTTGGTATAGCGCGCTTGCAACAAGGCGCTTTTGGCGGCCTGCACCTTGCCGCTGCGGCCATCACGGGTGATAAGCGGCACTTTTACCCCAAGGCCCACCATCCAGTCGGAGGTGATCTGCGACAGTAACGTGTCATCCTCATACAGGGTGTAATTGCCGTAAAGGTACACGGTAGGTTTGTATTTGCCGTTTTCCAGGGCGATAAGCCCTTTGGCCTGTTGCTCTTTGGCACTGAGCAGTTGCAGCGCAGGGTGCTGTTTCAGGGTCAGTTCCATCAGTTGCGGCAGCGATGGCTCGCTTGCCAGCACAAACATGGAAGCGCGAGTGCTGGCCGCTTGCTCATGCAGCATGCGGGACAGGGCAATGCACGCCATTTCGTACTGCCGCTTGGCGCTGCCAAGGGTGACGTTGGCATCATCCAGCGCCACTTGGGCATTGAGCCGTTCAACTTTGGCAATCTGCCCTTGCTGTTCCATGTGCAGGGCATGCTGGTAATGCTGCTTGAGCGAATCCACCAGTTGTTGCTGGGTCTGCACCAAGGCACCGGTCACGCTGACGGCGTAGTAGCGGTCTACCAGGGTGATGAACAGCTCCCGGCGTCCCAGCTCCCGGCGTTGTTGCTCTTCTGCCACTTTGGCTTTATGAATGCCCTGGGCCGCAGTGATCTGGCCACCGGTATAGATGGGCCACATGGCCTGCAAACTGGCGTTGAAGATGTCTTGCTCGGTAAAGCGGGTAACAAACAGGTTACCGGGAATGCTGCCGAGAATGGCGGCATACTGGGGGGGTAATGCGGACAAGTCCAGCGATGCCATGGGGTTGAGCTGGCGCAAGTCCAGCTCCACCGGGTGTTCCATGTGGGTATAGTTGCCATTGATGCTCAACGACGGCAGGTACAGCCCTTTGGCGGCATCACGCTCTGCCTGTGCCCGTTGCAGTTGCTGATCATCAGCGGCCAGTTTGTCGCTCACGTCCAACAAGCGCTCCCAGGCGTTGCTGAAACTTAATTCTTCAGCAAATACCGTGGAAAATGCCAATAATCCCACGAGCAAACAAGCGGATTGCAATTTCTTCATTCACACCCCTAGAGTAAAAACTCTAAAATTGGTTTGAAGGATAACATTTACGCGATGGCCATACCAGCCACCGCGCCGATTTTCATGGCGTGTCAAGCAGTGCCGCCCACGGTCAGCCGATCCAGTTTGAGTGTGGGTAATCCCACGCCCACGGGCACGCTCTGGCCATCCTTACCACATACGCCTACGCCTTTATCCAACGCCAAATCATTGCCTACCATGGAAATCTGTCCCATGGCTTCAGGCCCGTTGCCTATCAGGGTCGCGCCCTTAATCGCCTGGGTGATTTCACCTTTTTCGATGAGATAGGCCTCTGCCGCAGAGAATACGAATTTGCCGGAGGTGATATCCACCTGTCCGCCGCCAAAGTTTGAGGCATAAATGCCCTTGTCCACCGAGCGGATAATGTCTGCGGGCAATGAGCTGCCAGCCAGCATGTAGGTGTTGGTCATGCGCGGCATGGGCAGATGGGCATAGGATTCACGCCGACCGTTGCCCGTAGGTTTTTGCCCCATCAGGCGAGCATTGAGCTTGTCCTGCATGTAGCCTTTGAGAATGCCGTTTTCAATCAATACGGTGCGATGGGTAGGCGTGCCTTCGTCATCAATGGTCAACGAGCCGCGGCGATTGGGCATGGTACCATCGTCAATCACGGTCACCAATGGTGAGGCCACCTGCTGACCCATCCGACCGCTGAAAGCGCTGCTGCCCTTGCGGTTAAAGTCGCCCTCCAGCCCATGGCCCACAGCCTCATGCAGCAATACGCCGGGCCAGCCCGGGCCAAGCACCACGGGCATTTCACCGGCGGGGGCATCCACCGCTTGCAGGTTGACCTGGGCCTGGCGCACCGCTTCCCGGGCAAAGGCGAAACACACCGGCAAGCCGTTATCATCCGAGTGCATCAGCTCGCTGTAATCGTGACGGCCACCGCCGCCGGAACCGCCGCGCTCACGGCGGCCGTTTTCTTCCAGGATAACCGAGCAGTTAAACCGCACCAGCGGCCGGATATCCGCCGCCAGCGTGCCGTCACTGGCGGCCACCAAAATCTCTTCATATACGCCGGAGAGGCTAATCACCACCTGAATGATGCGCGGGTCGAGGCTGCGCACGTAGGCATCGGCCTGTTTCAGCAGCTGGATTTTGGGCGACTCGCTCATGGCGGCGATGGGGTCCTGGGTTTGGTACAGGGGCTTCACGCCGCGCCGCTTCCATGCGTGTACCTTGCCCTTGCCGCCGCTCCCGGCAATGCCACGAGCGGCATCCACCGAGGCACTCAGCGCTGCCGGGGAGATGTCATCGGCATAGGCAAAACCGGTTTTTTCGCCGCTGATGGCGCGCACGCCCACGCCGCGTTCGATATGAAAGCTACCTTCTTTGACAATGCCGTCTTCCAGTACCCATGACTCGTGACGGCTGCCCTGAAAATACAAATCGGCAAAATCCACCTGATGACGATGAATGCGTTCAAGATAATGCTGCAGGTCTTCCAATGTCAGGCCCTGTTGCAGCAAACTTTGTCCCACCTGGGTTAACAATGACATGTATACGCTCTCAATGGGCCTTGGCCCGTTTTGATTAAATTAATCCTTGGCTGGCGGCAGCAGGGCCGGCAGCGAAAATCGGTTATGTTGCAGCAGCGGCATGTCGCGGCGAATGCGCTCAAGCTGCTGCATGTCCAAACGTCCTTGCACCCAACCGGTGCCGCTTGGACGCTGGGCGACAATCTGCCCCCAGGGGTCCACTATCATGCTCTGGCCCCAGGTTTCCCGGCGTAGCTGCTGATGCTGTCCCCACTGGGCGGCCGCCAGAATATAGCACTGGGTTTCAATGGCCCTGGCCCGCAATAATATCTCCCAATGGGCCGCCCCGGTAACCCGGGTAAAGGCTGCAGGCACCAGTATGATCTGCGCGCCTGCCTGACGCAACGCCCGGTACAGATCCGCAAAACGCAAATCGTAACATACCGACAGGCCAATGCGCCCGAATGGCGTATCCACCACGCTGACTCGCGCTCCCGGGCAAAAGGTGTCACTTTCCCGGTAGCGGCGGGTATTATCCCCCACTTCCACATCAAACAGGTGCAGTTTGTCGTAATCCCCCAGCACCTGCCCTTGGCTGTCAAACAGGTAACAGCGGCTGTAAACCCGGCCATCACCACTGGCCACCGGAATGGTGCCTGCCGCCAGATACACCTGATGCTGCCGCGCCAAGGTGGCCAATTGCCGTTTTAACGGCGTGTCATCCCCCTGCCCGGCATAACTGAGCTGCTCCCCTTCATGGCCGCCAAACAGCAAGGCGCACTCTGGCAACACCACGAGCTGGGGTTCACCGCTGTCGCGGGGAAGCCGCTCAAGCTGCGTATTGATAAATGCCAGATTCTCGGCGGGATTGCCACTGCTCTGGCACTGAAGAAGATTGACCTGCATGGGCCGGTTCCTCGGATTGGATAACGCGAACGGGAGGCACTGCCACAACCGGCAACGCCCT
This sequence comes from Shewanella mytili, assembly GCF_046765975.1. Taxonomy (NCBI): domain Bacteria; kingdom Pseudomonadati; phylum Pseudomonadota; class Gammaproteobacteria; order Alteromonadales; family Shewanellaceae; genus Shewanella; species Shewanella mytili. Next base: position 20,928 of record NZ_JBKOUD010000008.1, read on the forward strand.
TGGCAGCGATGATGAGGCCTGTACGCTCACGGAGGGGATCACAGGCGGATTTTTGACATCTACTTCGGCGGGTTCAAGGGAAAGCGTTTCATCTGCCGGGGAGACAGGCCGCGAAGAAGGGGCTGGTGCATCGGCGTCATCCCGTTGAGGTTCTGTCGGGTCGGTGGCAGCCGGCAGCACGCTTTTGGGGATTTCAATCTCTTTGCTTTTACGCTCCAGCTCTTCCAGTTTGGGCTCGGCCATGGTGCCGGTCAGGCGGAAACGGATTTCGGAAATCACCTCAATCACCGGCTCCAGCACTTTGGTGAGCGCAAAGGCACCAATGCCCATGGTCCAGGCACTGGTGCTGAGCAGCACCACCGTGGGCACGCTGGATGCCAGTTTGGGGGCAAAACGGATATCGTAGTTAAGGCTCTGGGTGTTCAAATCCGTATAGCCTCGCACCTTCATGTTGCCGGCAATGGCATCCATTTCGGTGTTGGTGGTTTTCAGCATGCCGTTATCCAGCCGTAAATCCCCGGCAAAGCTGTTGAAATACAATCCCTTGCCAAATACGTCCGAAAAATCCAGCGACAGTTTGCGCAGCAGCGAGTCCAAACTGAACAGGGAGAAAATGCGGGCGCCCTTGTCGCTTATCTGCTCCATGTAGCCCTTGCCCAGTTCAAAATGCACATCGCCGTTGAGGGTGGGCAGGTTGAAATCCGTGGGACTGCCGCGCCAATCCAGTGTGGCATTCAGTTTCAGCGGGGACTCTTTAACGCCGGGATTGATGTCAAACAATCGGGTGAGCTGCTCAAAATCCGCCGAGTCCAGGGTAAAGGTCACCTTGGTCTGGTTGGCTGCCGTTGCCGATAGCCAATCGCCCTGGCCTTCGAGTTTTCCCTGGGGGGCATCAAGGGACAGGGTCTGGATATGGTAGCCAGACGGCACAGGAGCACTTTGCAGCAGCAGGTGCCCAAGGGGTATGTTCTGATAACGGAAATCGTCCACTTCCACGGCCAGGGGGGGCAAGTTATCCGGCTGCGGTTTGGCATCCGCAGCGCTGGCAGCGCTTTTCAAGCCGGGTACGGGATTGAGGTACAACCGGGAAGCTTTTAATTTCAGCCCCTGCTGATACCAATCGGGAAACAGCTCCACACTGCCGGAAAATTCCGGCGACAAGCCTTCAAGCAACCAGGATTGAGGGGTGGGCGTGGCAGTCATCTGCATCTGTGTAAAACGCTGCCCGAGCAAATTGAGGGTTTGCACTTTTGCCTGCACGCCGTTAAGGGGCGGGAAAAATCCTGCGGATGCTGTCGCGGCTTGGGTCGCGGTCTGGGCTTGGGTCGCTGCCGCCTTGGCGCTGTCATCCATGGTAAAAGCGTTAATCAGCGGCAACCATTGGGCAAAATCCGCATGATCCACATCAAGCCATAACTGACCGCCGTTTTTGACGATTTTGTCGCCACTGCGAAACAAGCGTCCCAACAACAGATCATAATGGCTCAGGCGGTTGCCCGACTCGGCGCTAAAACCACCCCAAAATTCGGCCTTGTCGCCCAATTTCACCCCGAGTGACGCCTGTTTGTCATCGCCAAGCAGCTCTGCTCGCAGCATTAACGGCACATCAGGGGTTTTGGCAAAAGGCGGGGGCAACGCCAATTCGGTATGGCGCAAATCCGCATCCACATTGGCCCGCAGGCTATAACCTGTGTCATCGAAAATCAGCTGCAGAGCCCCATTCCAATCGCTGCTGCCATGGTAAAAAGGCGTGAGCGGGTTATGCAGCGCTGCCGGCAGTTTGGCCAGTTGCCACTGGCTTTGGGCGTGCAAGTCCACCAGGAATTTGTCGTTTTGCTCTGAGGTGTTAAAGCTGATGGCCGTTGGCTGGCCATAAAGCAATGCCTGAATATCATCACTGCTTACCTGTTCGTTATGAAAACTGACGCGGCCATTGACCTGCGCCAGTGCAATGCCCGGTTTGCGAATATACACCGGCGTATTGTTGAACGTCACTTCACCTTGAATATCCGGAACCTGACCGGCATACAACGGAATGTCCAGCGCCAGTTTGCCCTTTACCTCACCCTGGATTTGCACCGTATCAAGGGTTGCCCCCACACTTTTTTGCAGTGGCGATTGCTGCATGACGGCACTGATGGCGCTGCCTTGGGCTTCGATGTTGGCATCCACCCGCAGGTGACTGTGCAGTGTCAGGGCCGGGATCGCGATGCTGGCACCACTGATATCCACATCCAGCAGTTTGCCCCGGCGCAATTTAAGATCCATGCGGGCATTTTCAAACAAGCCATCCAGTGTCAGTGCGGTGGCTGTCGGCCAATCCGGCTGAAAGGCAAACTGGCCGTTCTCCATGGTGAATCCCGCCTGAAACACGCCGCTGTGTTCGCTGAACGGAAAATTGCCCACAGGCCCGCGCCAGACCACCGCGGCATTATCGCTGTGCCCCGCCTGTAACGCCTGTTCCAGATAGCGGCTGAGATCTTCTCCCATCTGCCGCCGGGGGAAATAGCGCCCGGCATGGGCGGCATTGTGCAACTGCAGCGCCGCGGCCAACGACAGACTGGCTTCATCCGCCACATCCAGCCGCAGCGAGGCATGCAATTGCAAATCGGCATTGCGGGCGGCAATATCGGAGACAAAAAGCTGCATGGCATGGCTGTCAAACCCCAGGGAAAACGCCTCGGCATCCAGTGCCAGAGGGGCGTTGAACTCATTGGGGATGTCCAGCCGGTAATGCTGGGCGGGCAAGCGTGCGCTGAGATAGCCATTACGCCAGCCAAGGTGCAAATCCAGTGGCGCCACGCCCGGCAGCTCTCCTGCGGCTTGCCAGGACACCTGCTTCACCGGCAAGGATGCCTGCCAGTGGCCATCATGACCACGATACAGCTGCAACGGGCCCAAGGTGCCTTGAGGCGCCAGTGCCAGAAGTTGCCGTAACTGTTCGCGGCCGATGCCAGGAATGACGGCCAGTAACGGCTGCAATCCGGACAGTTGCAGCGGGCTGAGCGTTCCATAAAACTGTTGCTGCTGTTGTTGCAACTGTAACTGCAGTGGCTGCCAGGACTGGCCGTTGGATTGCAGTTGCAATCCATGACTTTGCAGCTGCCAACCGTCAGGCTGAGGCTGCCAACTGAGGCTGCCACCGTCAATGGCAAAGCGCTGGGGCGTTTTGTCGACGCGCCACTCGAACCATGACGGATTGAACTGCACCACGCCGGAACGCAGGCTGCGATGGGCAAATTCCACCCAGCCTTGCAGGTTCACCACGCCTTCCAGCGGGATGGCCGCCAATCCCGGTTGCTGGGGGTTGGCGCTGGAGGCCCAACGGCCGATATCCAGTGACTGGGCCTGCACATAGGCCTGTCCTTGCAAGCTGTCAGGCTGATAGCCATCGCCGTGCAAATCAATGCGCAGAGTTAAATGCTCGTTGAGCGACTGGGTATCATCCAGATATAAAGCGCCGCTGCCCTGATGCAAGTCTGCCTGATTCAACCAGCGCAAATTGCCAAGATGGATGGGACGATACTGAAAATTGCGGGACAACAATTGCACGGTGGCATCGGCCACGGAAAAACGGTCCAGTTGCTCCAGCAGCAGGGCATACAGCCAGTCCATATTGCCGCGACGGGCCGGTGCGGCGGTCTCATCAGCAGCCCCATTGGCGCCATTGAGCCGGTCCAAGTCCAGCGCCAACTGCACGCCGTTAAAAATGACATTTTCCACCTGGGGTTTGGCCGTGAGCAGGGATTCCCAGAAATCCAGCTTGATCTGCACGTTTTTTACCACCAGGGTCAGTGGCAGTTCCGACTGCTGGGGCAACACCAGATTGTCCACCGTCAACGACGGCCCATAGGCCTGCCAGTGGGCCGCCAATCGCCCAAGCTCCACCTGTATGCCATAGTGCTGCTCAATATAGGCCGTCACCTCTTGGCGAGCCTGATCCAGTTGCGGCAACAAACCGCGGATCAAACTGACCAGCAAGGCAAACAGCAGCAACAATACTGCCAGCAGTTGCCAGCAAAAACGGCCTATCTTGGCAGGGCTCAGGCGCAAATTCACTACACCATCACCACGGCATATTTGCTTTGCACATACATGGGGTCACTTTGTACCCGCACCCGTTTGCCAATATAAACCTCCAGCTCTGCCACCGTGTGGGCTTCATCTGCCGACAACACCTCATACACCGCTGGCGCACAGTAGATCAGAAATTCATCGGCCTGGTAGGTACGGTCAAGGCGAATGATTTCCCGGAAAATTTCGTAAGACACCGTTTCAACGGTTTTCATGGTGCCGGTGCCGCGACAAGCGGGGCACTCGCCGCACAGGACGTGCTCCAGGCTTTCCCGGGTGCGTTTGCGGGTCATCTCCACCAGCCCCAGGCCGGAAAACCCGGAAATATTGGTTTTGACCCTGTCGGCACTCAGGGCGGAAGCCAAACTGCTAAGCACCCGCTGCTTGTGCTCCTCTTTGAGCATGTCGATAAAATCGATGATGATGATGCCGCCCAGATTGCGCAATCGCAACTGACGGGCGATGGCCTGGGTGGCCTCAAGGTTGGTGTTGAAGATGGTTTCTTCCAGATCCCGATGCCCCACAAACCCCCCGGTGTTAATGTCCACCGTGGTCATGGCTTCCGTTTGATCGATAATCAGATAGCCGCCGGATTTCAGCTCCACCTTGCGCTCCAGCGCCCGCTGGATTTCATTTTCCACATCATAGAGATCAAAAATCGGCGCCGGCCCGGTGTAGTGTTCAATGCGGGCGGCAACATCTGGCATGAATTCCTGGGCAAATTGCAGCAATTCTTCATAGGTGCCTTGGGCATCCACCCGGATGGAGTCCAGCTCCACCCCGACAAAATCCCGGATAATGCGCACCGGCAGGGCCAAATCCTGGTACAGCAAACGGGCTTTCGGCCGCTGGCGCCGCTCACTGACCTTGGCCCACACCCGCCGTAAAAACGCGGCATCCTGTGCCAGCTCTTCCGCCCCGACCCCTTCGGCGGCAGTGCGAATGATAAAACCGCCGTCATCATCCACATAAGGCAAGGTGATGGCTTTCAGGCGCGCCCGTTCCTCTTCTGACTCAATGCGCAAGGACACCCCAACGTGGCTGGAGCCGGGCATGAATACCAGATAACGGGAAGGCAGGGTGATGTCGGTGGTCAGGCGGGCGCCTTTGGTGCCCAAAGGGTCTTTCACCACCTGCACCATGATGTCTTGCCCTTGACGCACCAGTTCGGCAATGTTGCGCACCACAAAGTTACCCTTTTCCGCATCGGCCACACATTCGGTGTGGGGTACAATATCGGACGCATGCAAGAAGGCGGCTTTATCAAGCCCGATATCCACAAATGCGGCCTGCATGCCCGGCAATACCCGGCTGATTTTGCCTTGGTAGATATTGCCCACCAGTCCCCGCTTCATGCGGCGTTCAATATGCACTTCCTGCAAAATGCCGTGTTCCACCAATGCCACCCGCGCCTCGGTGGGCGTCACATTGATCAGCAGTTCTGAACCCAGTTTACCGGGCGCCCTACGATTGCTTGTGCCACTGTGTTTCACGTTAGACCCTTTATTGAATGCCGATAGCCAGATTTTATCCACACGAGGCGGGGAAATCTGCCAGAAATTGTGATTTTATGCTGAGGCGGTGGTTACAGCAGACGCATTTTTTGCAGCAGCTGCCGGGTTTCCACCAGCGGCAACCCGACAACGGCTGAATAGCTGCCATGGATATGAGAGATGAAACTGCCGCCCAACCCCTGTATACCATAGGCACCAGCTTTATCCATTGGTTCCCCACTGGCCACATATGCCCGGATTTGCGCCGCGCTCATGCGGGTAAAGCATACCTCGGTGGACACCAGCACAGACTCGCACTGATAGCCGTCAGTCACCGCCACGGCGGTCATCACCCGATGGCTGCGATTGCTTAGCCGGGTCAGCATGGCAATGGCCTGGTCGGCATCAGCTGGTTTGCCCAGTACCGCATCATCCACCACCACAATGGTATCGGCACCCAATGCGATGGTTTCCGCCTGCTGCCAGTTGCGCCAGCCGGCACCGGCTTTTTCCCGGGCAAGCCGGTTCACATAGGTGGCAGCGGCTTCCCCCTGATGACGGCTTTCATCAATATCCGTTGCCAGGATGTCAAAGGAAAATCCGGGAGTGCCAAGCCCCAACTGTGACAATAATTCGCGGCGGCGGGGCGACGCGGAAGCCAGTAACAGTTGTTTCATTATCTCACCTTGTAGCTGCGGCGTAAGCGGCGTAGTAACCAGTAAATCCAGGGCCAAATGACCATGCCGGATACCACCGGCAGCAGTTGTTCCAGATGGAACTCGCTATGAAAAATAATAAACTGCATCCAGTACAGCACCAGATGATACAGTGCCAGCAAAAAGGCGATGATAAGCGCCTGTTGCCATACTGAAAAGTTGCGCAATTTCTGATAGTTGAGCACCACGATGTAAATCACCAACGAGAAGGTGAGCGAACGGATCCCCAGGTAACTGCCCAGGAGCACATCCAGCACGGTGCCCAATAGCCAAGCGGTGAGAATGTTATAACGGTGGGGCAAGGCCATAGACCAGTAAATCACCACCAGCAGCAGCCAGTCAGGGCGAAAGGCCTCTACCAGCTCAGGCACCGGCATCAGTTGAAACAGCAACCCCAACAGCATGGAAAACCACACCACCAGCGTGCCGCGGGTATTGGCCAGCATTACGGTGTATCTCCCTTGGTAGTCTGCGCTGCCGGGCTGTCATCTTCCGTGGTTTGCACCGACTCCGGCCAAATCAGCAGCAGATAGCGAATTCTGTCCAGTGCCGCCATGGGCTGTGCCATGACTTTCAGGTAACTTTGGCCGTCGTCATTGGTAATGGAGATCACTCTCGCCACCGGATAGCCTTCTGGAAAACGGTTGCCAAGCCCGGAGGTCACCAGCAGATCGCCCACCTTGATATCGGTGCTTTTGGGCACATAGCGCACTTCGATTTCATCCACTTCGCCGGTGCCATTGGCAATCAGGCGCACATCATTGCGGGTAATGCGCACTGGCACGCCTTGCTCAGGATCGGACAATAGCAGCACCCGGGCACTGAGCTCATTCACCTGCACCACCTGACCCACGATGCCCTGGGCATCCACCACCGGCTGCCCCACAAACACCCCGTCACGCAAGCCGTGGTTAATCACCACATACTGATGGAACGGATCAGAGGCCACTTCCATCACTTCGGTCACCATCTTGCGGGAATCCATGTGTACCGGAGAGCCCAGCAATGCCCGTAACCGCTGGTTTTCCTGACGCAAGTGCTCGTAACGCTGCAGGCGCTCACTCATCAACAGTTGCTGTCGCAGCAGTTCCTGGTTTTGCTTGCTCAGCATGTCGCGGGTGGCAAAGGTTTCGGCCCCCCAGTCCAGCAAATGACCGGGAATGTTGGCAAAATACTGAATGGGACTGAGCACCGAAGCCAACGACTGACGTACCGGCTCTAACCTGTGGTTAGCCAGCATCAACAACACCGACAGGATGACTGCCAGTGTTAAACGGAACTGATTGGAAACGCCGCGAACAAAGATTGGTTTCATAACAAAATCAAGGCGGTGATATCACCGCCTTGTGCACCTGTTCATCAGGTTTCTTCCGAGAATAAATCACCGCCGTGCATATCAATCATCTCCAGTGCCTTACCGCCACCGCGGGCCACGCAAGTGAGAGGATCTTCTGCCAGCATCACCGGAATGCCGGTTTCCTGCATCAGCAACCGGTCAAGGTCGCGCAATAATGCACCGCCACCGGTAAGCACCATGCCGCGCTCAGAGATATCAGATGCCAGTTCTGGTGGTGACTGCTCAAGGGCCACCATCACCGCACTGACAATGCCAGACAGCGGCTCTTGCAGCGCTTCGAGGATTTCATTGCTGTTAAGGGTAAAGCTTCTGGGCACCCCTTCGGCCAGATTGCGGCCACGGACTTCAATCTCCAGCACTTCATCGCCGGGATAAGCCGTGCCGATGGTATGCTTGATGCGCTCGGCGGTGGCCTCGCCAATCAGGCTGCCGTAGTTGCGCCGGACATAGTTAATGATGGCTTCATCGAATTTATCCCCGCCAATGCGCACGGAAGAGGAGTAAACCACGCCGTTCAGGGAGATGATGGCCACTTCCGTGGTACCGCCACCGATATCGATGACCATGGAGCCGGTTGCCTCAGACACCGGCAAGCCGGCACCGATGGCTGCCGCCATGGGCTCTTCAATCAGGTACACTTCCCGGGCACCGGCGCCCATGGCCGATTCTTTAATGGCCCGGCGTTCCACCTGGGTGGCACCTACGGGCACACACACCAACACCCGAGGACTTGGACGGAAAAAACTGTTGTTATGCACCTGTTTGATAAAGTGCTGCAGCATTTTTTCGGTCACGTAGAAGTCGGCAATCACGCCGTCTTTCATGGGGCGAATGGCCTGAATGTTGCCAGGGGTTCTGCCCAGCATCTGTTTAGCTTCCATCCCCACTGCAGCAACGGATTTCTGTCCGGAACTGTTACGCTCTGCGCGGATAGCGACCACAGAGGGTTCATTCAGCACTATGCCTTCATTACGGACATAAATCAGTGTGTTGGCTGTACCCAGATCAATTGACAGATCATTAGAAAAAACGCCACGCAGCTTTTTGAACATGTAACTTGCCTGTATTCTGTGGAATCAGAAGAGAAGAAATGAAAATTCAGCTAACTTTATCAATGCCACCCCCATACCACAAGCCTTGCTAGAGCAACATTTGCGAATAATCGATTTTTTTTGGGTTTGGCTGCCCGCTGTCCAAAAAGGCCGTGCCATATACGGTAAATGGTACGGTAAACGCCTAATCACAGCGCGGGCGCAAAGGCTGATTTTCCTCATTGCCCTGCAGTTTACCACGTTCCCTGTCAGCGTACCTCACGCCAGTTGATTATCCGGTCTTGTCCGCGATAGCGGCCAAAGTAGGCACTGGCTCTGGGATTTTGCAGCTCGGTGTTCATGCCGTTCCACTGCCAATACCATTGCAGCCACGCAGGAACACTCAAAGGTGCGGTGACCTTGCCACGATAACCGCCCACCGCTTGCCACAATAACGGGAATTCGCCACTGCTGATGGCGCCGCCATTGCGGTCAATCCGCTGGCCGCTACCCAGCGCCGGCTCAAACTGATAACCCAGCGCCAAATCATCGGTTTGCTGTGCCAGCGCTGGCGTGACCACAGTGCAAAAATCCTCGTTATTAACTTGCCAGTTGCTGCCATTCCAGTATTGCGTCTGCCCCTGCATGGTCAACACCCGGTTGTCAGGGCCATAAGTGTTGTCCAGCCATACCCGCCCTTGACGCATGATTTGGGTGCCAAGGCTCAAAGCGTTGCAGTTATTTGCCAGCTGGCAATTCTGCCCGTTGCTGCGCATGTCAGGATTAAGCAAGGTGGTCATATTGTCAGGGTCTGACAGGCTCAGCCCCAGCATCCATTGAGGAAACGGCCCGTCCACGGCCGGTGCCGCCGGGCGCTGAAAACTGGCGCTGCCACTAAACAGTGCCTGTCCGCCATGCCAGTCAGCGCCTGCAGGCCCATTGCCCACCACCCGCAAATCTAATGGCACGCCGTTGCCGCCATCAGCGGCCTGATAGCCGGTAACAGCCTTGGCAAAGGCTCCCTGATAATTGCGCGTCAGTTGGCGGTTAAGGTTGAGTGCGCTTAGCGAGTATGCAAGATTGAATGGCTGATCCATATAACTGAAACCGCCACAGGCAGGGGTCAACTGGCTGCTGTCCAAGCGCACATAGGCGGGGACAAAACGCCCGATGGCTTGTTCGCTGCGCCCTGAAGGCCCAAGATTGGCACTGCTGCCCACTAACGATGGATAGGCCGAACTGCCAAGATACGGCAAGGGGGCCTGCACACCGAAATCAAATACCCCCACCTCGGATACGCTCTGCTGAATGACATTGTTACTGCTGTTTTGCTGCAACTGGTGCGCATAGCTGCTGACCCCCAAGCTGCCAGACACACCACCGGCAGGCGCCCGCAGATGATGTGTCAGGGTCATGTTTGCCTGCTGGTAGGAGGGGGTCAGCGGATTGGCGCACAGATTGCTGTTGCCGCTCTGCCAGGCACGGGCGGTGATGGTTAACGGAAAGGTATCTCCCGCACGGCGAAATGCCGCGCAGTTGGCATCTGCCGTATTACAGTAGTCCGTTGTCTGTACACAAAATCCCAGCGGAAAACTGACAAAGGCATCAGCGCCACGCATGACCAGACCACTATCATTTCCGGCCGTGCTGCCGGTGTATTTGGCATTAAGCTCCACCTTGCCGGCATCCGGGTAATTAACATCCACCTGTGCCCGCCCTTGGGCATCGAATGCCAGCGGCAATGGAGTGGCGGTATTTTCAGTGGTACCGATGTCACGCCACGTGGCTGAGGTTGAGGCTTTTAATGCCATCAAGGGATTACCGGTCACGGTGGAGAGGTGCTCCCCCCAGAATGAGAGCGTTTTATTGGTATTGGCAAAGGCCGGCACGCATTGGGCGCTGCCATCGGACTTCATGGCGCGAATGAGTAATTGCGAGTGCGGCTTGTTGGCCAGTTTGTCTGGTACATCAAAGAAAAAACCGCTATCGGCAAAACTCAGGGTGCAGGCCGCAATGCTTGGGGCGCCACTGCCACGACGGCACAGGGTATCACTGCCAGGGCGGGTGGCAGGCAGTGACGAGGACACCCCCAAGGTAACGGGTAGCAAGTCGTGTTTTTGCAACTGCAATTGGGTACTGCCGCCACTGAAAGTGACGCTGCTGCCCGGCAACCAGCGTCCCTGTGGCACGGTGGCAGGGCTCAGGTTGGCTGTCACGCTCCCCGTGAACAATTCACTGCAACTGGCATTTTTGCATGCTCGCAGGGTGACGGGCTCTGCCCGGCAGGTAAAGGGGGCACTGCTGTAGTCAAATTCAAAATGATGCACCTGCTCCCCTACCGGGGTGGAGGTCAGGGCACACACTTTGAAATTGTCAATTTCATGGTTATTGTTTGCGCCGCCGGTAGAGGCGGTTAACGACAGATAAAAATTGGCAGGCATCGGTGACTGCCCGGTGTAACTGAGGGCATTAAAAGGGGCTATCAACTGCTGGTAGCCGTTACCATCATTGGTATCCCGCTCTACCGTTACCATGCTCTGGCCTGCCGTGCGAGAATCCACCGTAATACGGTAACGATGCCCTGGCCCTGCACGTGAAGTGCCGCGCACATCAATATTCGGTCTTAAGTTCGCGGCAGTGCCAAGCAGGTAACGGTATCCTCCCGCATCCGACCCGCGAATGGCCACTGATTGTATTCTCCGCCCCGGGCCACCCGATTGAATGCCTACCGGATTGGAAAAATTCCCGTATTCATCCAGACCTATGCCTAACCAGCCGCCAGCAAACCCCGGGATATCCGCCCGATATTGTCCATAACCCAAAGACCCCCCGGGATTTCCCGGTTGTGGCGTTACCGACGCGTCGGATAGGATCACAGCCATACCATCCCCGCCAACCCCGCGTTGGGGAGACCAAGCATAAAAATCAAACTCCACCGTGACCAGGTTACTATCCGCGGGGAACAATCGCTGATAAGTGCTGGCAATGGCTTGATTATTGATTGCCGACGTTAAACGCAGACGGTTACCCACAATGCTTGGAGCCCTTGAAGCCCCCAACACTTTGATAGCCCAATTATCGGAAATGGCGCTACTGCTGAAATCATCGGTAAAACAGCCAAGCGTGGGTTGGGCTGGCCCATAGGAGGTGTCGTTAATCTGGGTACTGGTATTCATGGTTAAGTGACGGCTGGTAACCCGACCATTAATCTGCCCCTGGTTATTGAGGTTTACCCTATCATCGGCATACACCCAGCCGTTGATCACACTGCCACTGTTTAAACTAAGGCTGCCATAAGCCACTACCGTGAGCCGCCCGCCGGAAGCCACATCCATGGTTGCTCCGGTAAGTTGCGCTTCATTCATCACAAAAAGACGACTATCACCCTCAAAGACTAGCCTGGCCCCTTGGTTCAACGCTAAGGTTTCAATCCAGTAATCACCAGGTGCCATGGTTACCGTGGCGTTATTGCCCAACGCCATGCTTTTGACAAAATACTCGCTATGAGCATTGGAAAAGCTGGCAGCACAGCCGCTGTATATGGAGATAACGCCAAACACATCCTGTGTGGCACTATTTTGGGTCAGAGCGGTACAACTGGATACAGAGTCCCAACTGCTGCTGGTTTTAAAGCGGTTCTCGTTTGTGTTCAGATTCAAACCGTCAATGGTCTGTCCTGCAATCTGACATCGCATCCGACCGCCATTGCCATCATCACATACATCGGTCGGTGACCAGGCATTTATCGTGCAATAGTCAAGGGCCGCCCCTTGGGTGCCATTGATGCGCGCACTGTTATATACCGTCAAAGAGGAGGTATCCTGCGCATTACAACTGCTGTTGTTATTACCGTGATGTCCCTGCACCACCGCGGGAAACAGCTGATCGTAATCAATCACGTCAAATGCCTGAACCTGCATGGCACAGCACAACAGCATCATCCAGAAACCATTTTTAATCACGGGCTTCCACCTCCACGGTTCGGCTGACACGTAAGCAGCTCACGGTACCTGCATCACAATTGCCGGTTTCACAAATGGCCGCACTGCGCACCGTATATACAGTATCATCGCCCACACTCAAGCTGTTGCACTGCAATGACACCCGGCAGCTGGAAAAACCTGCTACATCCGGTGGAGTCCACTCATTCCCCACAGCCGAGCATCCAGCCGTCGTGCCGTCCAGCGGGAACAACCGTGCCAGCGCCGCATCCGCACCGCTATTGGCGGCATTAAACGCTCGAAGGCTCCAGACCTCCTGATTCACGCCTTCATCCGCATTACTGCTAAGCCGTAGCAATACCGAGGCCAGTAATGACATGATGACAATCACAAAGATGGCAATCACCAACGCGCTACCCCGCTGACGGGCCATCACAGAAGAATGCTGATTACGGAACATTGAACACCTGCACCTGGTGCTGATAGGTAAACGACTCACCCAGAAGATTGAATCTGGGGCGCAACTGCACGATGGCATTGTTGGTCAGGCTGGCGGGCGTCAGGGCTAACGGCAGTTGGCTGCTAAAGTCATTACCGAGATCTTCCGCCATCAAGACCCCGGTACTGGCCGGTGGCAACGGCTGTGACAGCTGATAACCATAAGCGCCATAACGACGGATCTGACCGGTGGCAAAAAAACAGTAACTGACGGGTTGCGCCGCCGCATACCAGCGTTTTGAAGGTGATGCTTCTGCAAAAATCACCGGGGTATCAAAGACAATATCGGTTACCGCACCGCTGCTGGAAACACTTTTGACATTAAAGCGTTTACTACGGGATGCATCATAAACATCAGCCGCTGACAGCGGATATACCAGCAACTGCATGCCAGCCTGCAATACGGTTTTTGGCGTAAAAACCTGCATGTTATCGTCGCGGGTCTGTGCCGTCACCGGCAAGGTGAGATAACTGCCGGACGCCTGCTGGGGTAAAAATTCCACACACTGCAACTGGTTGTTGTGACTGAGTCGTACGCTCCCGGGAATGCTGCCCTGTAACTCACGGCTCAAACGCTCAACAACAAAGCGGCTACTGCCAATCAAACGGTCGGTGGCACTGGCGTCCATGAAAATCCGGGTGCCAAAAATCAAAAAACCACTGACGCCCACGGCCAGTATCCCCAAAATCAGGATAACAGTCACCAGTTCTACCAGCGTAAACCCCGCATGCCGGCGCATCAGTAATTACTCCTTACGGCATCAAACCGGATGGCTTCACCGGCAGGCGTGGTGACCACCACGGTAATGAGTTTATGCACACGCACATCATCGCTGCTGACGGTAACCGTCATTTGGTAATCAGGATAAGCCGCCCCATAAGACTGGCTGCTGTTGAGCATTAACGCATCTTGCGTCAGCCCTTGGTAATCGTCCACATCATCATAATCATTGCGACCTTCGCCTTCAGTGCCAAAGTCAACCACCTTGGTACAGGGTGTTCCCCCGGCACTGTCACAGGCAGGAATGCCGCCAAAACCGCTACGCTCATCATAGGGTTTGCCCCAGATTTCATTGAGTACCGCACTTGCCAGTTCACTGGCCCGCACCCGCTGCAAGGTGGCTGCAGCATGGTCACTTTGGGGAAACAGCACACTGGTAAGCAGTACCATGGCGATACTGAGCACCAACATGCCGATGACCATTTCCATCAGGGTAAACCCTGCGATGCGCTTATCCCCCTTCATGAATATACCCCTCAGCTTCAATGGCAATGCCCAGGGTATCGTCCGCCATTACCTGCAGGCAATTGCCATTGCAGCCAAGCCCCGCAGGAAGGAAAACACTGCGGCCGTCACTGTCAAACTGCACGGAAAAAGTATCACGGGAATTGGCCAGCAACTGGATACGGGTATTACGGGGAAAGGCGTGCTGGGTTTCATTGGCAATCAGCGTACTGCAATCTTGCTGCAGATGGCTGAGCTGATAACCGCCATTATCAATGTTTATCCGATAACAGCGATCCGGGTTGGTGATAGCCAGCAACTGCACCCGGCGCAGCTCACTGATGAACTCTTGCCGCAGAGCATAGGCGCTGTACGAGCCAGCGCCCATGAGTCTGGGTAATGCCACCACTGACAAAATTGCCAGCAGCAGGATAGTGACCACTAACTCTACTAACGTGAAGCCATGTGTCACATATCCCCTGTTGTTCACCATATTGCATCCTGACGCTATGCTTTGGGCCAAGTATGGCAATGAGCCAGCTGTTTCAATATCCAACAAAAGGCCTGTTCAATACAGGCACAATCAAATATTAACAATCACTCGCTGCCGGTAACGCACTATAGTCTGGCGGTGTGTTAGCATCAGCGGCTTGGGTATACGTGAGTTTACAGGCAGCTGGCGCACCTTTTTGCCAGATTTCTACGGTATTGGTACCCGCTTTAATCACCCAATCGGCGCCCTTGTCAGTGGTGGGTTTACCCGCATCACCGGCATCAAACTTCGTGTCCATCGCATTTTCCAGCTCTGCTTCAGTGGCCTGCAAATAACCATACCTTGGTTTAGCCAATGTGCCGGTACCTATATCAATACCGGCTGGATTAGCGGTAGTCCAAAAAGTTTCAGCCTGCTTTTCATGGCCGGCAATCAATGTTTTGGAGTGTATCAGTGTGTTGGCTCCCTGCAACGCCGCCTTCATTCCGTTTAATGCCGCCACTCTGGCATCACCTTGAAGGTTCAAGAACTTAGGTGCTGCAACTACTGCCAAAATCCCCAGGATGATGATGACCACCACCAGTTCGATAAGGGTAAAACCTTGTTGTTTTTTCATGGATTAACTCCTCCGATTAGCAACCTGAAGCTGTTATTTCGTATTTAGGTTTTACTGTGGTAGATGTCGCTGGAGTATAATTCACCCGGCAAGCATCGCTGCCTTTCTTTCCTTTAGGCACAATGATAAATGAAGCATCACTAACATAAATCACCCCGAAATCTTCAGAGGCTACCTTATCTGGACCATCAATGGCTTCAAAAGTATTATCCATGGCTTTTTCCAGATTGCTCTTAACCGTCGCGGAATCTACAGCGCTATCAAGGTAACCAAAATCCGTCGTAACACTAATATCGGCAGTGTTATTTTTACCAATAACCACACTTTCACCAGCATTTTTACCCAACCCCGCAATCATCGCCTTGGAATACACCAAACTATTGGCCCCTTGCAGCGCGGCTTTCATGCCTTGTAACGTGGAACTTCTGGCATCGGATTGCAAATTGATGAATTTAGGTGCAGCGACCACCGCCAGGATCCCCAGGATGATGATGACCACCACCAGCTCAATCAAAGTAAAACCTTGTTGCTTTCTCATAAAACAGCCCTTTAAGTATTTGTAATTAAAATTAGTGAGTAAAACTTAATACCTGACCGGTACCCGGGTTGTAGGTAATGCCTTTGGCACCAATGGTGGACGCATCCGGTGTTGGCGTTGGCACACCGCTGGTTTGGTTAAGTGCCAGTGATGACACTTGATAATAGACACACAAGTCCAGGTTATTCACCACGGTGCCGTTAATGGCCGTGACGCTGTTGCCTGCACCGCTGATTGCCTGCACCGCATAGCGCTGATCCCGCGCATCTTCATTTACCTGCACGTTTTTTGGCGCGCTTTGCAGTACATGATTAAACACTTCCTGACAGCTGGCAGTGGTCATATCAGTTGCCGAGGTATTGGTTAACCCGGTGGGATATCCAAAACGGGTATCCAGTGCCACACCGGTGCCGTCCAATACCACACTGCTGTTACGCCGGCCGTCCACTTCCCATTGGGAGCGCACAAAAGCAACTGCTGTGGCCAAACCGCCGGTAACACCTTCAAGGCTGGCATTTTCTGCATCATCAGTGACGTTCAGAAACCGTGGGATGGCAGTGGCTGCCAACAATCCCAGAATCACGATAACGATCACCAGCTCTATTAATGAAAACCCCTGTACGCTACGCTTCATCCAAGACTCCTCTCATAAAAAATGGATTCTAGCAACTCCCCGATTAATTGCATCAATGTTGCACGTTCTCCGTCAAAAACATGACCCTACCACTACTTAGTTGATAACTAATATATTGTCCAGTGCGGTTATGGTATTCACATGTGGATGTATCCGCCTGATAACGCACACTTATCCCCAGTGATTGCAGTGGAACCCCCAATAATTGCTGCCAAAGTTGCTGGCAACCCGTAGCGCCATACGAGGCCGGTAATGGCCAGCCGCCCTGCGCCATTTTGAGTACATCCTGCTCGCTCCGAGCCTGAGACAACTGCCAGTCAGCACTGAGTGATGCAGGGGAACCCTGACTGAGCCACTGTGAGCGCACCATGGCCAAGACATTCAACAAACGGTTGTGCTCCACCTGTAGCGTATTGTCCGTTACCTGCTGCAACCCGTTAAAATAGCGCGCGCCGATAATGCCGAGTAACAACAGCAACAACACCAGGGCCACCAACTGCTGGTAAACCGACATCAATGCGGTATCTGCCCGCCGCTGTGGGGTCATTAGCCACCCCCTTTGACCACACTGAGCATGTCCCACATCGGCAGATAAATCCCCAATGCCAGCACCAGCACGATGGCCGCCACAAAGCCTATCAGCATGGGCTCCAGTTTGGCGGTCAGGTTTTTCAAGTCAAAGTCCACTTCGCTTTCATAAAAATCCGCGGCGTCATTCAGCAATTGATCTATCTGGCCGGTTTCCTCCCCCACCGCCACCATCTGTAATACCAGCGGCGTAAACAGATGACTGGCATTGGACACCCGCAGCATGGACTCACCCGCTTCAATCCCCTGGCGCATATCCACAATCTTGTCGTGCATGTAACTGTTATCCACCGCATCGGCAACCAGACTCAGGGCCTGGGTCATGGGAACGCCGGCACTCAGCATCATGGCAAAACTGCGGCAATAACGGGCCAGGGTGGAGCGTTCGATGATGGAGCCCACTGCCGGGATGCGCAGTTTCCATTGATCCCATTGTTTTTCGCCTTTTTCGGTACGATGCCAGTAACGGATGCCGAAAATCAGCAGCAATAATCCCAGTAGCATCGCTGGCCAGTAGTGCACGAAAAGATTGGAGGTGCCGATAAGAATTTGGGTGGGCAATGGTAATTCCGCATTAAAACGGGAAAACATTTCTGCAAATTTGGGGATCACCATGATATTGAGAATAACCACCGCCAATGCCACCGCCAGCAACACAAACGTGGGATAGCGCATGGCCGCTTTAATCCGCCGGCGGGTTTCCTGCTCCCGCTCGATATACAACGACAGCTGCATAAAGGCTTCTTCCAGCTTGCCGGTGTTTTCCCCTACGTGCACCATGGAAACGAACAGAGCATCAAACACGTCAGGGTGATGATTCATGGCCGACGACAAGGTGCGCCCGGCCGTGAGCTGTTCAGACACATCCTGCAGCGCTTCGCGCATCCGCTGTGAGTGCGTGGTTTCTGACAAGCCCACAATGGCGCGCAAAATGGGAATGCCACTTCGGGTAAGGGAATACATCTGGCGAGTGAATATTTGCAACTCATCCAGTCGCACCCGACTGCGCAACAAACTGGCCAAGTCCAGTTGTTGCCGCACTTTAACCTCCCGCAGCTCCAACGGAATAACGGCCCGTGACAACAACAGGTCAGCAGCGGCGCTTTCCGATGCCGCATCCAGTTTTCCGGTCACGGCCTCGCCGTTACCATTACGCCCCCGGTATTCATACAGTGCCATCAGCGCTCCTCATCCGTTAGCGGTAATGCCTCTGGCATGGATACATCCTCCACCAGTTTGGCCACCTCTTCTATGGTGGTTAAGCCCTGATGCAGATAAGTGAGCGCCGAGGTCAGCAGTGGCGTAAATAACGGGCTGGCTTTGGCTGCATCGGCAAATCCCTGGGGATTAGCGGTACGCATGGCCTCAATCATGGTGTCATCCAGCTCCAGCAACTCAAAGATACCAATCCGCCCCCGATAACCACTGCCGTTACAACGCTGACAGCCCGTTCCCACACGCAAGGTGGCGCCGGGAAAATCCTGCGGGCTCACGCTTTGAAGCCAGGCCTGCTCCTGTGGGGTAGGCTGGTAAGGCACGGCGCAGTTAGTGCACACTCGCCGCACCAGCCGCTGGGCGATAATCACCCGCAGGGCACTGGCCACCAGATAACCCGCGGCCCCCATATCCAGCAAACGCAAGGCGCTGGTAATGGCGTCGTTGGTATGCAAGGTTGATAACACCAAATGGCCGGTCAAGGCCCCTCTAAGACCGATTTCCACGGTTTCCTGGTCACGCATTTCCCCCACCATGATGATATCCGGGTCTTGGCGCAAAGCGGTGCGCAGCACGGTGGAAAAATCCAGCCCAATCTTGTGGTTCACCTGTACCTGGTTGATGCGTGGCAACTGGTACTCCACCGGGTCCTCAACTGTGATGATTTTGCTCTCGGCCTTGTTCAGCTCGCTGAGGATGCCATAAAGCGTGGTGGTCTTGCCGCTGCCGGTGGGGCCGGTGACCAGCAGCATGCCATGAGGCCGCTGGATTTGCCGCCGTACCCGAGCCAGCATGGCAGCGGGCATGCCGGTTTCATTCAGTGTCAGTAACCCGGCCGATTGATCCAGCAGTCGCATCACCACTGATTCACCAAACGAAATGGGCATGGTGGACATGCGCACATCAATCTGGTGGCCTTTGACATTCATGTGAAAACGGCCGTCCTGGGGCAGGCGTTTTTCCGAAATGTCCAATCCCGCCATCAGCTTTAAGCGCAACACCAGCGCCGAGGCGATATTCACCTCTTTCAGTACGGTTTCCTGCAACAGCCCGTCCACCCGTTGCCGGATACGCAACGACTTGTCGCCGGGCTCAATATGGATATCCGATGCCCGCACCTGCACGGCATCTTCAAAAATCGACTGTAACAACTTAACAACTGTGGTTTCGTTATCACTGTCATCCTGGGTCAGGCTGGCCAAATCAAACTGTTCTTCGGCAGCGTATTCCTCTTCCAGCTGCCCGGCAATTTGGGCGATATGACCGGTACGCCGATATAAATTCTCAAAGGCGTCAAACAGTTGCTGCTCTTTCACCACCACCAGCTCCAGCCGTCGTGGTGTCAGCAGGATTTCCAGTTCATCCAGGGCCTGCAGATCGGCCGGATCGCTCATGGCCAGCTGCACGCTGTCGCTACTGGCGCTAATCACCAACGCCCGAAAACGCCGTGCCTGGGATTCGGTAAGCAAATTCACCACTTCAGCGGGAATGGCCTGACGGCTGATGTCCACCAGCGGAATATTCAGCTGCTGGGATAGAAACTGCAGCAGCTGATCCTCGGTGATAAAGGCCATGTCAATCAGCGTACGCCCCAGTTTGCGACCGGTTTTTTTCTGTTCTGCCAGTGCATTTAACAACTGGTCTTCGGTGATAATCTGCTCTTGAACCAGCAGATCACCGAGGCGCATTTTCAGCTTTGGCTTCACTGATGGTCTCCTATTTGCAGCATGCGATTTTCAATATAAGCGCGGGCATCAAGCGAAAGATTGTCGCTTTGTAACGCCTGGCGATAGCTTGCCATGGCGGCGGAATAGTCCCCCGCCGCATCCTGGGCATGAGCCAGCCCCAGCCACCAGCGGCCATCGGCAGCCCCCTTATCCAGCAACTTGCGATAACTCTGCTGCACCAACGGCCAATCCTGTTGCTGCTGTCCCAGTTTGGCCAAGGTCAACCATTTATCCACTGCCAAAGGGGATCCATCGCCAATCTGCTGCAAACTGTTGATGGCCTGTTGTGACTGGCCTTGGGCCAGTTGTACCCGGCCTAACAACAGCCAATATTGGGTATGTGAGGGATAACGGTTCACCCCTTGTTGCAGCAGGGTTGCCGCCTCCTGCAGTTGTCCGGCGCCGTAATACAGCGCCGCCAGTTGTGTGCGGGCGTCATGCGTGGCAGGCGCGATTTCCAGTGCCCGTTTAAAAGCACTTTGGGCTTTGTCCATGTCGCCGCGTTGCTGGGAAGTCATTCCCGCCTGGTATTGTTTTTGTGCCAGTTGCGCTGGCGTAAGTGTCACCTCGGTGATTTGCAGCTGATTGCCCGTTGTCCGAGACGTTTTGGCAGAGGCCAAAGAGACAACCGGGACGACGGTCATCTTGCTGCCATTGGGCTTAACGGTGGATGACGTGTCCTGACGGTTTGCAGCGGCAGGTCCTGTCATCGCATCGGGCTTGACGCTAGCCGCCACCAAAGATGGGGCATCGGTATGGGGAGTGGCACTTTTATCGGTGGTCGGTTTGGTGATATCTGTGGCCGCATTGCTGGTATCGGTGACATCTGCGGTGGCCAGCGGCTGCATTTGGGTAACGCTGGGCTTGCTGACAGCAGCTATGGCCGTATCAACCGCCTTTGGCTTTAACGATGCCTCGGCCGAATTGCCATGCTGTTTGGATGTCTGGGGACTATCCTGCTCCTGACGAGGAGCTTGGGATGCCATTGAGGATGGGGATGGGAACGGCGCTGCTGACGGCTCATCCAGCGACGCTGTGGCAGGTAATGGTTGGTCAGTATGCACCGGGTCTGCATCCCCCCCATCAGGGGCTAGCATCGACCAGGCAACAAACGCCCCGGCCACCAATACAACCCCCAGTAACAATCCGGTCATCAGCGGTTTCAAGGAAGTCTTGTGACTGACATCTGTAACGCCCTGGGGCACCCCGGCCAACGTGTGGGGTTGCTGGCGTTTATCCAGATCTTTTAGCATCTGATTGACCACACTCACCATGCCACTCCTTTTAATACACCGGCTGCAACCAACAGCACCAGCAATAACGAGCCTGTCCACAACCATCGATGGGTGGCAACGGGAGTGGCATCTTCGGTATCGGCCACGGCTGCCCGCAACTGGGACAGAGTGACACTGGCCATGCCCGCACCGTAACTCAGCAATAACGCTTTATGGGCCAACACGTTAATCAGCCTGGGGATCCCCCTGGAAGCCTTGGCTAACAACTTCACCGCCGCATCATTAAAGATGGGAGCACCCTGATATCCGCAAACTGCCAAACGATGCCGTATGTAAGCGCCCACCTCGGTGTCATGTAATGGCCGCAGCTGATAACTGAAGGTAATGCGTTGTCGCAACTGGCGAAAATTGCTTTGCGACAGGCGCTGATCCAGCTCCGGCTGGCCAAACAGCACCACCTGCACCAACTTGCGCTGCTCGGTTTCCAGATTGGTGAATAAACGCAACGCTTCCAGCGTGTCATCCGGCAGCGCTTGGGCCTCGTCCAATAACAACACTATCTTTTTATGCTGGGCACAGAGTTCCAGCAAACGTTGCTGGATTAATCCACTCAAGTGCTGCTGATCCCGCACACTCTCCAGCGATACCCCAAGCTCCTGGGCCACCGCCGCCCGCAACTCCGCCGGCGTCAGATAAGGGTCCGGCAACCAGGCACACACAAATTCCGCTGACAATTCATTCAGCAATTTCCGGCACAATAAGGTTTTGCCAGTGCCCACTTCGCCAGTGACCTTAATAAAGCCTTCACCGGTTTGCAAAGCCACTTGCAACACCTGCAATGCTTCCACATGCGGTGGCAAGCCGAAAAAGAATTCGGTATTGGGCGTCAGCGAAAACGGTAAGCTGCGCATACCAAAATGCTGCAGATACATGGCACCTCTGTTCTCTAATTACCCTGGGGATACCAGCGATCCAGTAATGACTGGGAGCGCTGCAACTCTTGCTGCCAGGTGCGGCTACCTTGCACCACCGTGGGTTTTAACAAAATCACCAGCTCAGTTTTCTGCACGGCTTTCGTCTTGTTGGTGAAAAGCTGCCCCATGAGTGGAATGTCTCCCAGCAAGGGCACTTTCGACACCTGCTCTGAGGTATCACTTTTCATCAGCCCGCCAATCACCACCACATCGCCGGATTTGGCCCGGATCACCGTATCGGATTCACGGATTTCACTTTTGGCCAATGGCAGCTCCATGGTTGAGCCCGCCACCTGGATGTTTTTCTGTTGGTCTTTCACTTCGGTCACCGACGGATGGACATGCAGCAATACGTTACCGCTGTCATCAATTTGTGGGGTTACATCCAGCGCGATACCGGAGAAAAACGGTGTCAGCTCAACCTCCGGAGTAATCACCGATGTTGCCGAGCTGGCCACTGTGGTGGCAGAGACATCCGTGACGTAATACTCGTCCGTGCCCACTTTAATCACCGCTTTTTGGTTGTTGGAGGCGGTAACCCGCGGACTTGACAGCACGTCCACATCGCCTTGGGTGTCAAGCAAGGTGATAAGCGAGGCAAAATCCGCACCGGTAAGCGACAGGGAGGTAACGCCCCCGATAGACTGGCTGATGCTGTCGCCAAACTGCCCGGCACTGGTATTAAAGTTCACCTGTGTGTTGCCGCGCGCCAAGGCGCTTCCCAGTACATTTTGCCACTGAATGCCCTGCTGATAGCCGTCAGACAGGCGCACTTCGAGAATTTTGGCTTCCAGAATGACCTGGCGTTGCAAATGATCTTCCGACTGTTTCAAAAAACGGTGCAGTTGGCGCAGCTCATCGGGATAGGCCCGCACGGTAACCAGTCCGGCCTGGGGGCTGACCACCACACTGCGGCCATCGCCATTGTGCCCGATAATGGCTTCCAGGGTTTGCTGCAGCTTGCCCCAAAAATCCGTTTGGGTTTTCGAGCTGATAAAAGTGCCGTTAGTGGTGTTGTTCTGGTTATTGTTGTAACTGTTGTTGGTGCCATTACTGTTGTTGCTGGCGTTGCCCAACACATTGTTATTACCGCTGTTACTGCTGTTGTTACTGTTATCGCTTATCCGGCCGGAGCTCACCGAGGTAAGCGACAGCCCTACCCGCTCCATATCCAGATAATTCACCGGGAAGGTTTCGCTGCGCATGCCAGCGGGAAACACCTGCAACACCTTGCCATCACGGGTGATTTCATAGCCGTAAATGTCCTGCACCACGTTTAGCACTTCACTGAGTGTCACGCCTTTCAGCGACAGGGAAATACTGCCGGCCACATTGGGGTGTACCGCCACGCTCAAGGGGGTGCCATCCACCAGACTGGCAAAAAACACCTTGGCATCCACATCATGGGCCGCCACATTAAAGCGCCGCTCTGCCGCCACTGGCGCCACCAAACCACTAAGCAAGTTGCTGCCCGTAAGCTCCTGCTGCAACTGGCGGGGCAAAGGTGCTGCCGGCGGCACACTTTTACTGGTATCAGATTGCAGGGAGTCACGCAAAGCGTCACGAGAATTCTCCGGCTCAGGACGGGTGGTCTGACAGGCTGCCAATGTCATGGCCAGTAAGGGCGCAATCAATATCAATCTGCTCATGGATTATCTCTTCTGTTTGGACTCGGTTATGGTCTGGAACAGGCGTAACCTGCGGCCATCTGCCAACATTACGTCATTGGCGTTAATCCGGCGAATCACAGTGTCCTGCAACCGATCTCCGGGGCGGTATAACTGATTGTTAATAATGGCCCGAGCACCTGATGCGCCCTGGATGATGCTGTTGAGTACCAAAGGCGTGCCAGCATGATGCTCACCATCAGCAGCAGATGCGGCGCCCAAGGGGGGCCGGGTCGGGTCACGCAAACTGGCGGCTGGTGCCGATGCCGACCACAGCAATAACCAGGCTATCAGTATCACGTTAATAGGATGCCACACGGATAAAGTCCTTATTGATGCTGACGGTGTATAAAGCCAGCTCCACACTGGCCATGGGAAATTGCTGCACTTGATAATCCAGTTGCTGCCAGTACAGTTTTTCCGGCATGTTTTCGACGGCGCGCACAAACTTCAATACGGAAAAGTAATCGCCGCGAAAGGTCAGGCTAATGCCATGGCTGTACAGATTCATCCGGGCTTGCTCATTTTCTCCCACCACCAATAAAGGGGTAGGTGCAATGGAGTGAAATTGCTGCAAGGTCACGCCCGGGCTTTGAGAAAGCAGTTTGCTGAGCAATGTGGGCATGCGCTCTGCCGGGATCAAATCCACCGTTTCACTGTTAAGACGTTGATCCAGTACGGTGATCTGCTGCTGTAACTGATCAACCCGTTGCTGCAACGGCTGATTGGGATCCTGTGCCAATTTTTGCTGCAGCAATGCTATCTGCGCCTGATTGCCCAACCGCATTTTTTCGGTTAACTGCCATTGCTGGTGTTGCTGTTGATACTGCTGCCAGCGGGCCTCCAGCGGCAAATACAACACCACCAGCACCAGTAGCCAGCAAACCATGGCCACCATGACCCGCTCCCGCCGTGACAGCGCTGAAAATTTTGCTGGCAATTCACCTAGGATGCTCATGGTTTAACGTCCTTTGCGGTCTCGGTGGTCAACGTAAATGCCAACGGCTGCTGCGTACCACGGTTCATCATCATGGACGCAAATGCCTTGCCCCGGAAACTGTCCGTATGGCTTAAGCGTTCCACCCAATGGGGCACATGTGCCGCTTGTTGGGCATACCCTTCAAATAGCAACTGCTGTGGCTCAAGACGCACATGGGATAACCAGACGTTACCATCGGCCACAGTTGCCAAATCCTGCAGCATTTGGGAAAAGCCGCTGGACTTGAATTGATCCCGTTTGCCCAATTCCGTCAGCAGCAGGGTTTTCAGCTGCTGCTCCTGGGTTAACTGGCTGAGTTTTTGTTGCAGGGCCGCATCCGGCTGATGCTGTTGCAGTGCCTGCTGCAAACTGCCCAGCTGCTGCTCCAGTGCCTGATTTTGCGCTATGGCTGCCTGCAATTGATCATCGAGTTGCTGCGACTGCCAGTGCTCCAGCCCCATCAGTGCCAAGCCCAGCAGCAATAATGCGCCAGCCACGGCCGACATTCTGGCAAAGCTCAGCCGCTGCCGAACGGGCAACAATGCAACGCTGTACAGGTTAACCCGGGTTTTACTCATAATCTGCCCCGCTGTAACTCCATCAATGCCAGTTGCGCCATTTTTGCGCCAACCTGCTCACAATCCACCCCGTGTACCGGCTGATTAAAGTTTGCGGCAATGGCCGTTACCAGCGCCGCCTGTGGCCCCTGTACCAGCAACTCAATAGACGCTACCGGCGGTTGCCGTAACTGGCTCTCAAAGAAATCCATGGAGCGTTGCACCTCAAGACTGAGGTTATCGGCCACACCCAAGCCCAGGCTGTCGGCATTGAGACTGTCCAACTCCTGAAACCCCCTGAGCCGCCGGTGCATGCAGAGTTCGCCGCCACGCACCACAGTGAGCAGCACATCTTCAGAAGGCACATGACTGATGACCAGGCGGGCGTGGGGATCATTGTCCAGCAGATGGGTAGGCATCATCTCTTCCACCGAGATCCCGGCAAAGCGCATGCCTGATGCATCGGCACCTTGCACCAAGGCACCCAGTTGGGTTTTATCGGTAATCACCACCTGCAGTTTGCGCTGGCTTACAAGGGGGGATTCAAAATAATCCAGATGAATGTTCTGCGGCGCAATGGCCACCATGTCTTTTACTGCCCAGAGCAGGGCCTGAGCAATTTCATCATCGGCAACCGAGGGCTTGTCGGCAGTAATCAATTGGTAAAATGCCGGGCTCAATACCAATTCCATCTGGGATGGGCCGAAATCGGCAGCAATGTCACCAAACAGGACAGACCAGTCACACGAGTGGGGATAACATGCACTTTGAGCCTGAGCATCCGCTTGGGCACGGTACACCCAGGCTTGGTCCGCACCCAGAAAAACCCCTGTAGGCACGGCTGTCCGTGAGGATTTGAAAAACGGCATGGTCATTTTTGGTGTTCTCGCCATATTAAGCATCACTTCCACGTCCTGTAAGATTACTTGGCCGGCCTGAAGAAATGGTGGCACCTGCTAGCGCATGAGATTTTAGTCTAACGACGTTACTAAGCCATCGTTTTTACAGTCATTCTACATATTAATCATTTTATTTTAAGGTATATTTGTTCACTCATGGCAATAACGCAAGTTTTGTAAGAATAAGTATTCCCTACATTAATTCCGGCTCAGCAAACCAGGTCCCCTGGGCCGCACTCACGCCAAGCACCCGCAGCGTTTGCCACTCCTCGAAAAGTTCCACGCCTTCCGCCATGACTTCAATCTCGGTTTTGTGTAAGCCGCCCATCAAACTGCGAATGAACAATTGATTCTCCGGCCTGAGATGGATCTGTTTCACCAGTGAGCGGTGCAGCTTCACCAAGGAAAAACCGCTCTCGATGATATATTGGCTGCTCACCACTTGAGACCCGACCTGATCCACACACACCCGGGCACCCATTTTTCGCAACAACCGCAATTTGGGCTGTAACAATGTGGCACAGCGGCTGGCAAGTGCCTCATCCACCTCAAAAATGAGTCGGGGAGCCATATCGCGATGTTCCAATAACAGGGTACGCACCCAGCGCATGAAACCGTTGTTCATCAGGGTGTCTTCTGACAGGTTGATGCTGAATACCGCTTCGGGCTCGGCCTTGGGCAATAACTGCTGAATAACCCGCTCAAGGGTTTGTCTTTCGATTTGGGGCATCAGGCCGCATTTGGTTGCCATGGGCAAAAACAGTGTGGCGCGCACCAATGCGCCATTGCCATCTTTGGCCCGGGTAAAGACTTCCCGGTGGTGCAAATTGCCGTCCGTATCCAGCACCGGCTGCACAAACGTGACAAAACGCCGCTGGGCCAGCGCCACTTCCAAAAAGCTGCGCCACCGCACGGAGCCACGGGCAAATTCGGCATCCACGGCACCTTTATCGTACATGAACCAGGTGTTGTTACCTTGGATTTGCGCCACCTTGAGTGCCATTTCCGCTTCTTCCAGCAACTGCTGCTGGTTGTCCCCCAGTTTGAAATAGGCGCCCCCCAGATGGCAGCTATTGCGTGGATTTTCCAGCTCCGGCGGAATTAGGGTGACGCACAATTTCATCAGTTTGGCCGCTAACTGCTCGGCTTCTGCCAGGCTTATCTGTGTGACCACAATGGCCAATTGGTGATGGCTGCGCCGGGCAAACACGCTGTTGGCCTGGCTCTGCAATAAGCGGTTAATGTGCGCAATGTTCAAATGCAGGTATTCCCGCACCTGCGCCTCGCCGCCAAGCTGCTCTAGGGCTTCAAATTCCAGTAGCAGCAGCACGCCATGGGCCATCATGCCCTGGGCGTTACT
This sequence comes from Shewanella mytili, assembly GCF_046765975.1. Lineage (NCBI taxonomy): Bacteria > Pseudomonadati > Pseudomonadota > Gammaproteobacteria > Alteromonadales > Shewanellaceae > Shewanella > Shewanella mytili. Next base: position 48,745 of record NZ_JBKOUD010000008.1, read on the forward strand.
CAAGGCGTCCAGGCGATTGTCCAGAAACAGGCGGTTACCGATGCGGGTCTCATGATCCAAAAAAGTATTGCTGCGGATGAATTTGTCAAAACGTGCCCGCTCTTTACGGGCATCGAGCAGCGCATCCAGTAACTGGTTCAGCGTGCCGTGAATGAAGTGGGGAGATTCGGTACTGTGCAACTGCCGGGCCTGGGCATATTTGCCCTGTTTTACCAGCCGGCACCGCTCCGTAAGCCGCTGCATCTCCTGCAACAGGGTCACGTGCCAGCGATATCCGGGCAACAACATCACTGCCAGCAAAATCAGGATGATAAGCAAGAGACCATCCCCGAAAGAGGGAAAATAGCCATGCCACCAGCCAGGCAACAAAAATTCCGCTTGCAGCTGCTGCCCCGACCCTAAAGGCAAACGCAGACTACGCAGGCCGGTGTCGTCTTGCGCATTGCCAAAGCGCTGCCACAATTGCTGGCCGCGCCATAGGCGCACTTCTTTAACGTCGGACAGCGCCAGCAGCGGTAACAACCAGTGTTCGGCCCCTGCGAGTTCTCCCGCCTGATAATGCTGCTGCAACTGTTGCTGCAATACCGTTATCTGCTGCTGTTGCACCCGTGCTTGGTGCCAGTGACTTGCCAAGGCAGACAACAAGGCAAGCACGGCCAATAGCAGCAATAACCAGCGCCAGAAGCGAATGAATCGGGTAGTCAGTACACGGGTGAAATCCATACTCTGGCGTTCCTGCCGTTAATCATTGAATGATCAGTCACGCAATCGTATTGCCACGACTCCAGTTGACTGATTATTAAGCGGTATTAATGAAATGGCAACTACATAACACAGAAGCTTTGGTGACAGTGTCATGAGGCGGCCACAGTGATGACTGCAGCCGCCTGGGAAATTTAGGCAAGATAATCAGGCGGCAGTTCGGTCAGGCGGGCGCTGCCAGAGGCAATGGCGGCTTCAGCCACGGCGCGGGCAACACGGGACAACAAGCGCGGGTCCATGGGTTTTGGCAATACATAATCCGGGCCAAACGACAACGAACCCACATCCGGGTAAGCCGCCAACACCTCTTGAGGCACGGCTTCCCGCGCCAGTGCGGCAATGGCATGCACGGCAGCCAGTTTCATTTCGTCATTAATCCGCCGAGCCCTCACATCCAGCGCGCCCCGGAAAATAAACGGAAAACACAACACGTTGTTCACCTGATTCGGGTAATCGCTACGGCCAGTGCCCATAATCAGGTCTTTGCGTACACCATGAGCCAATTCCGGGGCGATCTCCGGATCCGGATTGGAGCAGGCAAACACAATCGGCCGCTCCGCCATCAAGGCGATATCGTCAGCCCCCAGCACATTGGCGCCGGAAACGCCGAGAAACACATCGGCGCCGTTAATCACATCCCGCAAGGTTCTTTTGTCCGTATTGTTGGCAAACAGGGACTTGTACTCATTGAGATCCGTACGGCGGGTATGGATCACCCCTTTGCGATCCAGCATGTAGATGTTTTCCCGCAGGGCGCCGCATTTCACCAGTAACGACATACAGGCAATGGCTGCAGCGCCCGCGCCCATACACACAAATACGGCTTGGGAGATTTTTTTCCCCTGAATTTCTAACGCATTGAGCATGCCCGCTGCGGTGACAATGGCGGTGCCATGCTGATCGTCATGAAACACCGGAATATCGCAGCGCTTGATGAGGGTTTGCTCAATTTCAAAACATTCAGGGGCCTTGATATCCTCCAGATTAATGCCGCCAAAGGTGTCGGCAATGGCAGCCACCGTGTTGATAAAATCTTCATTGGTGCGATGTTTCACTTCAATGTCGATGGCATCAATGTCTGCAAAACGTTTGAATAACAGCGCCTTGCCTTCCATCACGGGTTTTGATGCCAAAGGCCCCAGATTACCCAGCCCCAAAATTGCGGTGCCGTTGGTTATCACCGCTACGGTATTGCCCTTGTTGGTGTAACGATAAGCATCAGCCGCATTGGCGGCAATCTGGCGTACCGGCTCTGCCACCCCGGGGCTATAGGCCAAGGCCAAATCCATGCTGGTAGAGGCGGGTTTGGTGAGCGCCACCGCCGTTTTGCCTGGAACCGGATACTGATGATAATCGAGTGCTTTTTGACGTAAGTCGCTCATGCTGGGTCCTGTAGTAGGGCTAATTATTCTAATGATAAAAGGGAGTGGAACCGGGGCAGGACACGCATCCTGAACCCATGAAAAAGGAGGCTGTAAAGATACTGTAAAGTGCTGTTCAATTAAACAGCTGCTGCTGATTTTGCCCACAAAAATCATAAAGTATGTGATGCGTCACAGCCGCCGAAAAACGCCCTGAAAAGCGCCAAAAAAATCACCTACAAAAATGTACTAAAAGCACAGGTTTACTCCATAGAAATTCTTATGAAAGCAAAATAACCGCCACGGATTTAATTTAATTACTTTTCCATGAATCTGGCCAACAACTGCGCTAAAGCGGTTTACCACCCCTTTCTCCATCATAAACCCTAGCCTATCCGGCCACAGATGGCAGATTATTTAACTGTTACTAATGCACTTGTTCACTTTCATCCCGGCATTTCAGTACCTGCCAGACACAAAAAGGGCTGTAAGTTTGCACTTACAGCCCTCTGAAAACAGCCTGTCAGATTAACTGACAAATGCCACGTTGCCGTATTATTTCTTGCCCAATACGCCAAAACGTTTGTTGAATTTTTCGATACGACCACCGGTGTCAACAACTTTCTGAGTACCGGTGTAGAATGGGTGGCAAGCACCGCATACGTCCAAGTGCAGGTTTTTACCTACAGTGGAATGAACTTTGATCACGTTACCACAAGTACAGGTAGCAGTGATTTCTGCGTATTCAGGATGGATACCTGGTTTCATCTGGGATTACCTCAATAAAGGCCATGTCGCTCTTCCAACCCGAAGTCGGACACCACATGCGGTTATACATAGTTTCAGGGCGCAGAATAGTACAGTAACTGAGCCGTTATGACAATAGCCCTACTGTAAAGCCTCGAATTTTTCCCGGGCAACTTTTTTGTCTGCATACCGCTGCCATTGCGCCGGTTGCGGGCACTGCAGGGATGCATCACGGCGTAACTGCCCCGGTTTGTTTTTCACGAAGGCCTGCGGATTGGCCTCCATAATCGCCAACGCCGCTGCATACACGTGGGTATGCCATGTTTTACCGTAACGGGATGCCAGCCGCCACAAGGTTTCCCGGCCGTGATAATCCAGCAGGCAATCAGCGCTTGACTGGACGTCAGGGGCAACCACCGCTGACATTGGGGCGGCCGGCGCTGAAGGCGTCTCGTTCAGCGGCGCATCAGGCACGTGAGCCTGCAACTGTCCAGACCCGTTGCGATACATGGAAAAACGCGCAGGATCCGGCGGGTCAGCCACAGGCACCGACGGGTCGAACAACGGCAATTGCCCGATTTCCTGCCAGTTATCCACCCGATATTGCTGCACCAGCAAAACGGCGTTGGGATCGGTCACCTCCTCAATGCCCATCAGCAACAACAGGTAAGGGTTAACCGGCTGCACCATCAGTTTTTCCTCACCGCTTTGCTGGCGCAGCAAAAACTGCAGCCGCTGTAAATCCGTGGGAGCCGAGACAATATTCACTTTAATCAGCGGTAACTTGCCCAAATCGAATAACCGTTGATTAAGGCTTACATGGGTCACCTCCGCCTGCAGGGGAAAATGCAGCAACAAACCGCACAACAGCGTCATTAATCCTTTACCCGCAAAGGTGTTACCCTGTGCCCAATGCCAACTCATATCCTGTTCTCCTGTCAGTGATTGAGAATGTGCCTGTGTAACTTGGCCGGATTACCCCTCAGTCTAGAATATCGCGCCCGGGACTGGCTCTGCCGCTTTGCGCTGAGTACACTGGCAGCATCTCCCACAAGCCGTCATTCCATGCCATCATGCCGCAGTTTGCTGAAATCGCTCTCCCTGTCCCCATGCGGCAGAACTTTACCTATAAGATTCCGGCCTCACTGGGCCAGCCACTGGTGGCGGGCATGCGAGTCAAGGTGCCCTTCGGGCGACAGCAACTCATCGGCTTGGTGGTGGCCACCAGCGAGCATTGCACACTGGCCCCCACCCAACTGAAATCCATCAGTGCGGTGCTGGATAATGCACCGCTATTGCCTGAACCACTGTATAAACTCACGTTGTGGGCAGCAAGGTATTATTTGTGCAGTCAGGGACAAATGCTCACCCAGGCATTGCCGGTGGCGCTGCGAAAAGGTGCCAGCGCCGCACCCGAGTCCATCCAGTATTATCAATTAACCGACAAGGGCGCGGCGGCCACCCTTGACAGCCTCAAGCGGGCACCAGCGCAACAAAAAGTCCTCCGACAACTGCAACATGGCGAACTCTCCACCGAAGAAGCCCAGGCCCTTGAACTGAGTAAAACCGCACTCAAGGCATTAATCGCCAAGGAGTGGATTGAACTCAAGCAACGGCCACTGCAAGCCGACTGTCGCTGGCGGCAACACTTGACCTTGGCAGAGCAGCCCCTCAAGCTCAACAAACAGCAAGCGGTGGCAGTGGCCGCCCTCACCGCCCAGCAGGGTTTTACCTGTACCTTGCTGGAAGGCGTCACCGGCTCCGGCAAAACCGAGGTGTACCTGGCACTGCTGGAGAGCGTGCTGCAACAGGGGAAACAGGCATTGATACTGGTGCCAGAAATCGGCCTGACGCCACAAACCATCAACCGCTTCAAACACCGTTTCAATGTCACCATTGCGGTGATCCATTCCGGCCTCACCGACAAACAGCGCCTGGATGCCTGGCGTTTGGCGCGCAGCGGGGAAGCCGCCATCATTATCGGTACCCGCTCGGCCCTGTTTACCCCCATGGCCTGGCCGGGGGTGATCATTCTTGATGAAGAGCACGATGCCAGCTTCAAACAGCAAGAAGGCGTCGGCTACCATGCCCGGGATCTGGCGGTGATGCGCGGACATCTGGAAAACATTCCCGTGCTGCTTGGCAGCGCTACCCCATCCCTTGAAAGCCTCCATAATGCCCTCAGTGGCCGTTATGCCCATTTGCAGTTGGGCGAGCGTGCCGGCGGGGCGCTCAAGGTGCGCCAGGGCATTATTGACATTCGCAATCTGCCACTGCGTGCCGGCGTGTCCCAGCCATTGCTCAATGAGATGCGCCTGCACCTGCAGGCGGGAAACCAGGTGCTGCTGTTTCTCAACCGCCGCGGGTTTGCGCCAGCGCTGTTGTGCCATGAATGCGGCTACCTGCATGAATGCGACCGCTGCGATGCCTTTTTCACCGTGCATCAGTCGCTGGGGGAAATTCGTTGCCATCATTGTGGCAACCAGTATCCCATCCCCTTGCAATGCCATCACTGTGGCAGCACCCTGCTACAGGGGCAAGGCGTGGGCACCGAGCAACTACAGGCCATGCTCAGTGAAGTGTTTCCCGACTACCCCATCGTGCGCATCGACCGGGATACCACCAGCCGCAAAGGCTCGCTGGAGCAGCAACTGGCCGCCATTCACCGCGGCGAATACAAGATTCTGGTCGGCACGCAGATGCTGGCCAAAGGGCATCATTTCCCGGACGTGACACTGGTGGGCCTGCTGGATGTGGACGGTGCGCTTTTTAGCGCCGACTTTCGGGCGCCGGAGCGCTTTGGGCAACTCTATACCCAGGTGGCCGGCCGCGCCGGACGCGCCAGCAAACCCGGCACCGTGTTGCTGCAAACCCATCAGAGCGACAACCCGCTGCTGCAGGATCTGCTCCATCGCGGCTATGGCGAATTCGCCCGCAGCCAGCTGATTGAACGTCAGCAAGCACTGCTACCGCCGGTATGGCATATGATGTTGGTCAGGGCAGAAGCCCATCAGGCCGCCGATGCCGACGGTTTTCTCGCCGCCTTTGCCGCCCTGCTGCCCCAGGATGACACCTTTGAAGTGATAGGCCCCTTGCCGGCGCCGCTGGATCGCAAGGCCGGGAAATTCCGCCGGCAACTGCTGGTGCAGTCAGCCGGGCGCCGCCGGTTACAGCAGGTGTTTGAGCAGATACTGCCCCAGGTGGAATCCTTACCCAGCGCTAAACGTTGCCGCTGGAGCCTGGACAGGGATCCACAGGATCTGCTGTAAGCCGCCGGGCGCAGTAAAAAAACGCGCCATAAAAATCGCCAGTGCCGTAGCAATTACGCCGCCATAACGGCTAAAATGTGCGGTTATTCGTCATTACCCTTAATTTTGAGCCAGTATCAACAGAACGCCCATGAAATCACATATCCAATCTTTGCTTGAACAGACCGTCGCTACGTTAAAACAGCAGGGTGTCATTCCTGCAGATGCCGCCCCCAGAATTCAAGTAGACCGAACCAAGGATAAAAGCCACGGCGATCTGGCAACCAACCTGGCCATGATGCTGACCAAAGCCGCCGGCAAACCGCCAAGAGTGCTGGCACAACTCATCATTGACCATCTGCCCGCATCCGAGCATGTGGCCAAAGTGGAAATTGCCGGCCCCGGCTTTATCAACTTCTTTATTGATGACAACGCCTTGGCCAAGCAACTGCAGCAGGCATTAAAGGACCCCACACTGGGAGTCACGCGCCCTGCGGCCCAAACCATCGTGGTGGATTACTCCTCCCCCAACCTGGCCAAAGAGATGCACGTGGGTCATCTGCGCTCCACCATCATTGGCGATGCGGTCGTCCGGGCACTGGAGTTTCTCGGCCATAAGGTCATTCGCCAGAACCACGTGGGCGACTGGGGCACCCAGTTCGGCATGCTGCTGGCCTATATGGAAGAGCTGCGAGCTGCCCAAGGTGATGAAAACAGCATTGAACTGTCTGATCTGGAAAGCTTTTACCGTGCGGCCAAAATCCGTTTTGACGAATCAGAAGACTTTGCCACCCGTGCCCGTCATCTGGTGGTGGAGTTACAATCCGGCGATGAATACTGCAACAAGCTCTGGCGCGAATTCAATGAGATTTCCCTGACCCATTGCCATAACGTTTACAAGCGCCTTGGGGTCAGCCTTACCCGTGCCGATGTGCGCGGTGAAAGCGCCTATAACGACGACTTGCCCCAAGTGGTGAACGATCTGGATGCCCAGGGGTTACTGTCTGAAAGCAACGGCGCCAAGGTGGTGTTTCAGCAGGAGTTCCACAACAAGGATGGCGAACCGCTGCCCGTGATCATCCAGAAAGCGGATGGCGGTTACCTCTATGCCACCACCGATCTGGCCGCCATGCGCTACCGCTCATCAGCGCTCAAGGCTGACCGGGTGCTGTACTTTGTTGACCTGCGTCAGGCCCTGCACTTCCAACAGGTCTTCAGCCTTGCCCGCAGCGCCGGTTTCGTGCGCCCTGAAATGTCGCTGGAGCACATGGGCTTTGGCACCATGAACGGCGAAGACGGACGGCCATTTAAAACCCGTACCGGCGGCGTGGTAAAACTGGTGGACTTGCTGGATGAAGCCCACGACCGGGCTCTGGAGCTGGTTCGCAGTAAAAATCCCGACATGGATGATGCCACACTGGAGCAGATTGCCGCGGTGGTGGGAGTTGCCTCTGTCAAATATGCCGACTTATCGAAAAACCGTGCCAGCGATTACATCTTCAGCTTTGATCAAATGCTGAGTTTTGAAGGCAATACCGCCCCTTACCTGCTGTATGCCTACACCCGGGTGGCGGGCATTTTCAAAAAAGCCGACGATATCGACCTGTCTGGTGCCAGCATGCAACTGGAACATGACAAGGAGAAAGCGCTGGGCAACAAACTGGCCCAGTTTGGTGAAGTGCTGGCCCGCATGGTGGATAAAGGCCAGCCGCATCTGCTATGCGGCTATCTGTATGAGCTGGCAGGAGCATTCTCCAGCTTTTATGAAGCCTGCCCGGTACTGGCCGCCGATAACGACAGCCAGCGCAACAGCCGCTTGTTACTGGCCAAATTGACCGCACGCACCCTGAAACAAGGGCTGGCATTGTTAGGCATTGAAACCCTGGAGCGAATGTAACCCATGCGCAGCGATTACGCCAACAGCAAGCCACGGCGCCAATCCCGTGGCAACCGTAAAAAGCCTCAGCCGCCCAAACGACCGCCGATGCTGCTGTTCCTGCTGGTATTGGTGCTAATCGCTGGCTTTGGCTACTTTTTGTGGGGCCTGAAAAATCAGGATGCGCAGCCGCTGCAGCAAACGCCGGCAACGGCGCAGCCAAGTATCCCCAAGGCAAAACCCAAAGATCCCAATGCCCTGCCCCCAAAACCCAGGGAGCAATGGACCTATCAGCAAGAACTGGAAAACAAGCAGGTAGAGGTGGATTTGCCTGCCAAGAGTAACAAGCCCAGCCGCCCCTATCAGATGCAATGCGGCTCTTTCCGCAAAGAGTCACAGGCCCAGGAGATGAAAGCGGTCATCGCCTTTCAGGGACTGGAAGCCCAGGTGCGCAAAGTGGAAGGCAGCAGCGGTGTCTGGTACAAGGTGGTTCTGGGGCCATACCAGAGCAAACGCAAGGCGGAAACCCACCGCCACGAGCTGCAACGGGCCGGCCTCAACGGCTGCATGATCTGGTTTTGGGAAGGCTAATCCCGCCATTCAGCCATAAACCGCAAACCCGTGTTTGCGGTTTTTTTATCCCACGATATCCCTGCTTCCCCGTAAAAACTGTCCGCCAGTTGCTTGATATTCCTCAAGGCGCCCCCATATTGGGAGATATTGCACCCTGACGCGCTTGTCGTCAGACAGCCAAGAGGATTTATTGTGACAACTATCGTATCAGTGCGCCGCAACAACCAGGTCGTCATGGCCGGTGATGGCCAGGTCTCCTTGGGCAATACCGTCATGAAAGGTAATGCCCGTAAAGTTCGTCGTCTCTATCACGACAAAGTGATTGCCGGGTTTGCCGGTGGCACTGCCGATGCGTTCACCTTATTTGAACGTTTTGAAACCAAACTGGAAATGCATCAGGGACACCTGATGAAAGCGGCCGTGGAACTTGCCAAAGACTGGCGCACCGACCGCATGCTGCGCAAGCTTGAAGCCCTGCTGGCGGTGGCCGATGCCGAGTGCACTTTGATCATCACCGGTAACGGCGATGTGCTGCAGCCGGAAAACGACCTGATTGGCGTAGGCTCCGGTGGCAACTATGCACAAGCCGCCGCCATTGCCATGCTGGAAAATACCGAACTCCCCGCACGCGACATCTGCGAAAAGGCTTTGACCATTGCCGGCAACATCTGCGTGTTTACCAACCAGTTCAAAACCATTGAAGAACTGAATTACTGAAATTGTGCGTGAGGAAGTACCATGTCCGAGATGACACCCCGCGAAATTGTCCATGAACTGGATGCCCATATCATTGGTCAGCAACAAGCCAAGCGCTCCGTTGCCGTTGCCTTGCGTAACCGCTGGCGCCGCATGCAACTTGATGCAGCCCTGCGCCAGGAAGTAACCCCGAAAAACATCCTGATGATTGGCCCCACCGGTGTGGGTAAAACCGAAATCGCCCGCCGCCTGGCCAAATTGGCCAACGCCCCGTTTATCAAGGTGGAAGCCACCAAATTCACCGAAGTGGGTTATGTGGGTAAGGAAGTGGATCAGATCATCCGCGATCTGACCGACGCTGCCGTGAAAATGACCCGCGAGCAGCAGATGCAAAAATGCCGCAGCCGCGCCGAAGAGGCCGCGGAAGAGCGGGTACTGGACGCCTTGTTGCCAAAACCCAAAAACGACTGGGACAGCGAAAAGGAAGACGGCGCACACACCCGGCAGATTTTCCGTAAAAAACTGCGGGAAGGCCAACTGGATGACAAAGAGATTGAAATCGATGTAGCCGGGCCGCAAATCGGCGTGGAAATCATGTCACCTCCCGGCATGGAAGAGATGACCAATCAGCTGCAGAGCCTGTTCCAGAACATGGGACAAGGGCAAAGCAAACGCCGCAAGCTGAAAATCAAGGACGCCATGAAACAGCTGACGGAAGAAGAAGCCGCCAAGCTGGTCAATCAGGAAGAGCTCAAAGACCTGGCCATCGAGCTGGTAGAGCAGCACGGCATCGTGTTCCTCGATGAAATCGACAAAATCTGCAAACGCGGCGAAAGCTCAGGCCCGGATGTGTCCCGTGAAGGGGTGCAACGCGACCTGCTGCCGTTGGTGGAAGGCTGCACCGTGAATACCAAACACGGCATGGTGCGCACCGACCACATCCTGTTCATTGCCTCCGGCGCATTCCAGATGTCCAAGCCATCCGATCTGATCCCCGAACTCCAGGGACGTTTGCCCATTCGGGTGGAGCTTGACGCGCTGACTGCCGATGATTTCAAGCGCATTCTCACTGAGCCCCATGCGTCACTGACAGAGCAATACACCGCACTGATGGCGACCGAAGGCGTGACCGTGCAGTTTGTGGAATCGGGCATTGAACGCATTGCAGAAGCGGCGTTTCAGGTGAATGAAAGCACCGAAAACATCGGTGCCCGCCGGCTCCATACCATCATGGAAAAACTGACCGAGGACATCTCCTTTGAAGCCTCGGACAAGGGCGGCGAAACCTATGTGATTGATGCCGATTACGTCAATAACCATCTTGATACCCTGGTGCATGACGAAGACCTCAGCCGCTTTATTCTGTAACCTGGGCTAACGCCCGAAAGACAGTCCTGAACGACGCTTGCAACCCCCTGCAAACGTCGTTTTTTTATGCACAACAACCCTCATTTTTATTGAGGTAAATCAATAAAGTAATGGGTTTCATCGGCGCATAACAAAACTGTCACCATCAGTTTTTACCTTGTGGGCAATTTCTTAACGGATGTCACAAGGACAACAGCATGACCGATAATACCCGCCGCTCGCTGCTAAAAACCAGCGCACTGCTCGGCACCTCCCTCACTCTTGGTTTGGGCCTAAGCGGCTGTAGTAATGACAATGACAAGGACTCGGACAATGCCAGTCCCAAAGTCCCGCAAAATTTGCGTTTTGCCGTATTGTCCGACCCCCACGTTTACGACCCAACCTTGGGCACCAGTGGCAGCGCCTTTGAAGCCTACCTGGCAGCGGATCGCAAAATGCTGCTGCAAGGCGTGGAAATCCTGCAAAGAATCGTGGCCAACCTGTTGGCGGTTGACGGACTGCAAGCGGTACTGATCCCGGGGGATCTCACCAAAGACGGCGAACTATTGTGCCACCAGAAAGCCATTTCCCTACTGCAGCCATTGCAAGCTGCTGGCATTCAGGTATTCGTGGTGCCCGGTAACCATGATGTCAACAACCCCCATGCGGTTGCCTTTGAAGGCGACAACACCGTTGCCACAGACAGCGTCACCCCAACAGAGTTTGCCGAGCTGTATGCCGATTTTGGCTATGGCAACGCAGTAGCCCGCCATGAAAGCTCCCTCAGCTACGTGGCCGAGCCTGTTGAAGGCGTGTGGTTACTGGCGCTGGATTCCTGTAAATATGACGACAACGCCAGCCTGGGATACCCGGAAACCTCCGGCGCCCTCAATGATGGCTTGCAGGGCTGGATTAAAACCCAGCTCGCCGCCGCCCAGGAACAGGGCAAAATCGTTATCGGCATGCAGCATCACGGCATGGTGCCCCACTTTGCCAGCCAGCCCATGTTCTTTGGTGAATACCTGATTGACGACTATGAAAACGTGGGACGCACCTTAAGTGAACACGGCCTGAAACTGATGTTTACCGGCCATTTCCATGCACAGGACATCATTGCCGCCGACTATAACGGCGATGGTAACGCCATGATGTATGACATTGAAACCGGCTCTTGTGTCACCACCCCCTGCCCATACCGCTTGGTGGACTTCACCGCAGCCACCGAAGCGCTGACCATCACCAGCTCAACCATCGACACCCTGAGCTCCATCAATGATTTTGCCAGCTACAAAGAAAACTTCATCAACGAAGGGATGTTCAACCTGTACCAGGCACGCCTGACGCAAATGGGCCTGAGCGGTGACACCTTGACCGCCATTGCCACCCTGGCCGCAGGCCTGCACGTGGCCCATTACAAAGGCGATGAAGCGCCGGATGCCACCACCCTGGCCACCCTGCAAGGCCTGATGGCCAGTACCGACAGCAACACTGCGCTACTGGGGCAGGCACTGTATGCGCTGGCGGTGGATTCAGGCTTGAGTGATAACGATAACGCACTGATGCCATGGAGCACCACCACCGCATTCAGAGACTGGCTGCTGGCCCGTCAGACCGCGTAAGGCTTATACCCGAGCAGGACGGCACAGGCTGTCCTGCTTAAGCCTCCGGCCGCTGCCAGTGATGCTTGCTGCCAAATCCCAGCAGGTTATCAGTCATTTTGACGGTTTGTAACTGCAGTTGCCAAAGGGGGGCGGACTTGAGTTTTGCCACCGGAAAGTGCGCGCAATAAAGCTGGCGTATCGCCGCTTGCCGCTCCGGCGTCACCCGGCTTGCCAGCGCCGTAAACTGTATGCCCTGAATTTTGGCAATAGTGCGGGGCTGACCGGCAATGGTGCCGGCCACCTGCGGTGTTTTTTCCATCGCCTGCGTGTGACGACTGCCATCGCCCGTCATCAAATAACAATGCATGCCTTCGGCATCAAAAACATAAAAACAGCTGGCACACCAAAGCCCGTTATCATCCCGGGTGCATAAACTCAGCACATGCTGACTGGACAGATATTCAATAATTGCGCTGACAGGCTCTGCCATCACGCCTCCGCTTGCACACGTAAAACCACATCATAAAGCACAAGTGGCCATTGCCCCAGCAAATCCCCCAAACAACACCGGGCAGCGCCCAGCGGCAAACAGAACGTCAGCAGAGAAATCCTTGACCTGTAAAGATGGGCGCCGCACTATGCAAATTCATGCAGCAACCGTACACCACCATGCCATCAGAACTTTACATCCTGCGTCACGGCCAAACCCGGTTTAACGCCGAGCGGCGCCTGCAGGGACAATGCAACTCGCCGCTTACCCCTCGCGGCGAACAACAAGCCCTGGCCATGGGGCATACCCTGCGCCAACAGATTGGCGATATCCAGCAATGGCAAATTGTCAGCAGTCCGTTAGGGCGGGCGCAGCAAACCGCCCAGCGGGTTTGTGACGGGCTGGGGCTCAGTCATCAATGCATCACCCTTGATGACAGGGTGCAGGAAGTGGGGCTGGGACAATGGGAGCAATGCCAGATAAGCGCCATTTTACAGGCCCACCCCCAGTTTCAGCAGCAAGCGGACTGGTATATGCAGGCCCCCGAGGGCGAAGGGTTTGACGCGGTTACCCGCCGCTTGCGCCATTGGCTGAGCGGGCTTTCTAATGACAGTAAACAGATAGTGATAAGCCATGGTCTGACCGGCATGATTTTACGGGCCCTGCTGCAACACCTTCCATATGAAGAGATTTGGCAACTGGAGCGGCCTCAGGATGCCCTGTTCCACTATCATGACGGGCAGCTGACCCGCATTGCGGTAACGCCACTACAAGTGCCGGCCTGACATCGCCAGCGGCGCCGTGCATTTCATCGCGGGTCCCCCCGGCTTGGCAGACTGTGATATTCCGGGGTTTCCTTTTCCGCCAAAGCGCGCCACCATATGCCCATTAACCTTAGTTTTATAAGCGAGCGTTCATGAGTCAACATACGGTTACAGCGTTAAAACTTAAACGCAAATCCCAATTGCTGGAAATCACCTTTGAAGATGGCAGCCAGCATCAACTCACCTGTGAATTCCTGCGGGTCAACTCCCCATCTGCCGAAGTGCAGGGACACGGCAACCCCACATTGGTCACCCACAAGAAAAACGTCAACATCAGCAGCATTGAGCCGGTGGGCAATTACGCGGTCAAACTGATTTTTGATGACGGCCACGATACGGGCCTTTATTCCTGGGACATCCTGTATAATTTCTGCATCCACCGCGAAGCGTTATGGGAGCAATACCTGGCACGGCTGCGGGCCGAAAAAGGCAGCCGCGAGCCGTTGATTGACATGAATATCCGCTATAGCTGACCACTGGCGCTCAGCGGGATGCGGCCTTGGGCAAAGGTTGGCTCAAGGCCCTGGAATCCCGGCTGGAAGACCAGCAATCCGGCAAGCGCACCTTTGACCATATCTCCTGACACAAGCCTTGAGTGTCTTGCCAATGTCCCTGCTGTAACCAGCTCACCAGCATGTCGCCCACATCCGGGTAATGAATGGGTTGGGGATTGCTGGCCCGCAACCAGCGCCGCAGCGTCTGGCGGTTAAGGCTATGCATACTCTCGGCCGCAGCCAGCAACTCCAGCGCTGCCACGTTGGATAGCTGTTCAAACTGCCCCATCAAGGGTTTGACCAACAGCTTTTTGCCCAAGGTCATGGCCTCACTGGCCAGCTCAAAGCCCGCATTGCCAATCACCCCGCCACAACGGGCCATGTCCCGCTTGAAGCCTTCCCGGTTAAAACCGTGCCAATGCACGTGAGGTGGTAACTGTGACGGCATCTTGCCAGCGTGGTAAACATGAAACCGGTGGCTGTCAAACGGCAGCAGCAAAGCGCAAATGTCCTCAGGGCTTTCAAAGGGCAAATACACCAGAATTTCATGACTTTCTTCGCTGGTCACTGAGGCCACTTCCACAAAAGGCGGCAGAATGGGAAAACCGAAATGGTGCCAATGGCAGCCAAGGGCCAAATCCACCGGTGCAAAATACTCCAGCAACCAGTCATTAAACCAGCTGTTGCCCACTTTGGGTACCGGCCAGCGCAATGCTGCCTGATGGCTGATGCCAATGCAGGTCACCCCCTGACGCCGGGCCGCCCAAGCCGATACCGGTTCAAAATCATTCAGGACCAAATCGTAACCGGAAAGATCCAGCGAACGGATATCCCGCCATAAACCCAACAGCGAATTATTGCGTACCGTTGCCGGCACATTCACCTTGCCCCGTGCCGTGGAAAACGACAGGCCGGCACACGTTTGATAGGCGCCGAACCCCTGCATGTCAAAATACTTGTCGGCGGCCCTGCCGCTAAACAGATAATCCACCTCAACGCCTTGTGCCGCCAGTGCTTTAGCCATGACCCGAGCCCGGCTCAGGTGACCGTTCCCGGTCCCCTGTATCCCATAGAGAATCCGCATTCATTAACCCTGCAATAATTGGCCAGCCCAATAGCCGGAAGAACACCCAAGCACCGCACCCGCTGCGATATCCAGCGGATAGTGCACTCCCAGCACTATGCGAGAGCCCCCCTCCATGGCGGCCCAGAAAAATGCCGGGATGCCCAGTTGCGGATAAACCTGCATCACCGCAAAGGCAAACACAAAAGCGCCTGCCGTGTGACCCGAGGGCAGACTGTAGCGATCGGAAGGCTCGAAATCATTCACCAGCCCGGCGGGCAGGCAATGACAGGGACGCGTGCGGCGAATGGTATTTTTCAGCAACAGGTAACAGGGCAGTTCCAACAGAAAGCTCGCCAGCAGCAGATTGAAAAAATACTGACCATCGCGGTGCAACAACAGCAGCGACACAGCCAAATACAGATAGGCCGGGCCATTGCCCGACGCTGACAGCTTTAATGCCATCGGCGTCAGCCGGTATTTTTTGCCCCAAAACAGCAACAGGCAAAATCCCCGACGGTCCAGTTCAGCAAGGTGTAACAGCATGGCGTCAGACTCCATCCAGTCATCTGCAGCAAAGACTAAGAAATCGCAATGACGCCGCCGTGACAGTTGGCCGAAGCTTTTGTGACAACCCCCGGGATATCGCCCTGGCACCCGTAGCAGCCAAGCGGCAGGTTTGCGGCTGGATCACACCACGAATGCGGGGTGTGACCTAGCGCGGCTATCAATGCATAAATCCCTTAAAAAACGGAGGAAAGGCGCTGGCAGTGGGCATATACTAGTGCAACAGCGTTTAGGCGCTTGCGGGGATGTCAGGGTGAAGGGGCATCACGGGGTTCATTGCGCTTGGCAAGCGCCGAACCCGGCGTTACCGACACTTTGCTTTTCACAGAACCCTTAATATACTGGCTTTTAGTGCGCAAACCCGTGCCTTCTCAGACCAAGCGGAAATACAGGAGTTTGATTATGGAATACAACACTTCCGAACTGTGTGACATGTACTTGGATGTTGTTGATGTTGTAGAGCCCATGTTCAGTAATTACGGTGGTTGCAGCTCCTTTGGCGGCGCCATCAGTACCGTGAAATGCTATGAGGATAACGGTCTTGTCCTGGATGTGCTGCAGGAAGATGGCGAGGGCAAGGTATTGCTCATTGATGGCGGCGGTTCCCTACGCCGGGCCCTGCTGGATGCCGAAGTGGCAGAACTGGCGGTCAACAACAACTGGGAAGGCATTATCGTGTACGGCAGCGTACGGGATGTGGATGCCCTGGAAGACTTGGACATTGGCATTCAGGCCATTGCCTCCATTCCGGTGGGCGCTGACGGCAATGGCGTAGGTGAAGTGGATGTGCCGGTCAACTTCGGTGGCGTTACCTTCCTCCCGGGAGATCACGTTTATGCCGACAACACCGGTGTTATCCTGTCACCGGAACCGCTGGATATTGACTGAGGCACCCCGGTGACCCTGCGTCAGAAAAGTCGGCACTGCCGGCTTTTTTGTCATTATGCCTGCATGAATATCCTGTGTAACAGGCTAGGTTATTGCCCCGGTTTATGGTCTAATGCTCAACCTGATTATGACAGGTTTTTCCTGCGGTGATCACAGCTTGACAGTGTCAGGATTCAGCCCAAACTGCTGAAGGCATACACTGCCAGCCATCATTAGCTAGTCAAAGGAATACACGATAGATGTCTGAAGATTCTTCCCACAGCACACATTTTGGCTTCAAAACCGTTGATGCTGACAAAAAAGCCGAGATGGTCGCCGGCGTATTTCACTCTGTAGCCACCCGCTACGACATTATGAACGATGTACTGTCCTTTGGTATTCACCGGATCTGGAAGCGTTTCACCATAGAATCCGCAGGCGCGCGTCCTGGCATGAAAGTCCTGGACTTGGCCGGCGGTACCGGCGATCTCACTGCCAAATTTTCACACCTTGTGGGTGACAGCGGCGAAGTGATCCTGGCCGACATCAACGACTCCATGCTCAAAGTGGGCCGCAGCAAACTGCGCGACAAAGGCGTTGTGGGCAATGTGAGCTACGTGCAGGCCAATGCGGAAGCGCTGCCATTCCCCGACAACACCTTTGACATCATCACCATCGCGTTCGGTTTGCGTAACGTCACCGACAAAGACGCTGCACTGCGCTCCATGCAGCGGGTGCTCAAGCCCGGAGGCAAACTGCTGGTACTGGAATTTTCCAAGCCCCAGCACGCCATCATGAACAAAGCCTATGACCTCTACAGTTTCAAAGTGCTGCCCATGATTGGCAAAATGATTGCCCACGATGCCGACAGCTACGAGTATCTGGCAGAGTCCATCCGCATGCACCCCGATCAGGAAACCCTGAAAGGCATGATGGAAAACGCCGGACTGGAGCAGGTGGACTACATCAACATGACCGACGGCATTGTGGCCTTGCACCGGGGTTATAAATTCTGAGATGGCACAACTGAGCTTTGACAACCAGTGTCGCCTGCTCTGCTGCGGCACGCTGGAAACCGCCCTCGCTAAGCTGGTCGATGCGGCAGGCACTGATGCCCTGCTGCTAAAGCCATTGCACGGTAAGGTTTTTTGTTTTCAGCTGCAGCAGCTTTCCTGGCCGTTATACCTGGTCTTCGCCAACGAAATCCAGGTGCTCAGCGACTACCAGGGCACGGCGGATGTCAAAGTGATTGGTGATGCAACAGAGCTGTATCGACTGCGGGAAGGCGAAAGCCTGACCGAACTTATCAAGCAGGATAAGCTGCGAATTGAAGGCGACCTGACGCTATTACAGCAATTCAGCGGTTTTTTGCAGCATGTCAGACCGGATTTGGCTGAACCCCTGTCTCGCTGGATTGGTGATGCCCCCGCCTATTGGCTCAGCAGCACCGTGCTGCGCACCGGCAACGCCCTGCAACAGGTTTTTCGCAAAACCTGCTCACATCTTGGGCAGCTGGCCACGGAAGAGTACCAGATAGCGCCACATAAGCTTGAATTTATTCGCCATTGCGACAAAATTGAGGCGCTTAGCGCAGCTGTAGATACGCTGGATCAGCGCATTGCGAGATTAAAGGATAAAATCAGCCCATGAGTTTCACCAGTATCAAGCGAGCCTATCAGGTCATCAGTATCGCCCTTCATTATGGTCTGGATGAACTGTTACCCCCCAAACTCACTCCTTGGTACTTCCGTCTGTGGCGACTGAGCCTGTTCTGGCTACGTAACAAACACAAACGCAAACCCGGTGGCGAACGCCTGAAACTGGCATTGCAAGAACTGGGGCCGGTATACATCAAATTCGGCCAGATGCTGTCCACCCGTCGCGATCTGCTCAGCGATGAATGGGCTTATGAATTGGCCATGCTGCAGGACAGGGTGCCCCCCTTTGACTCCAAGCTGGCCCGTGCCGCCATTGAGGCCGAGCTCAAAGCCCCCATCGAAACCCTGTTTGACGACTTTGATGAAAAACCGCTGGCGTCAGCCTCCATTTCCCAAGTGCACACCGCCACCCTCAAATCCAACGGCAAGGCCGTGGTGCTCAAAGTGCTGCGTCCCAATGTGGAACAGCAGATTGTGGCTGACCTGCAGTTGATGAGCCAGTGCGCCGCCTTGCTGGAAAGCCTGCTGGGTGCCAACAACCGCCTGCGCCCAGCAGAAGTGGTTGAGGATTACCGCACCACCATCATGGGCGAGCTGAACCTGAAACTGGAAGCCCTGAACACCATTCGCTTGCGTAATAACTTCATTGATTCCAACGCCCTTTATGTGCCTTATGTGTATGAAGAACTGAGCCATCCCCGGCTACTGGTGCTGGAGCGCATCTACGGCATCCCGGTGTCCGACATCGAAGCGCTACGGGCTCAGGGTACCAACCTCAAATTGCTGGCAGAAAAGGGCGTGCAGCTGTTTTTCACCCAGGTGTTTCGCGACAATTTTTTCCACGCCGACATGCATCCCGGCAACATTTTCATCTCTCGCGAGCATCCGCAGGATCCGTTTTACATCGGCCTTGACTGCGGCATCATGGGCACACTGAACGACACCGACAAACGTTATCTTGCTGAAAACTTCCTGGCGTTTTTCAACCGGGATTACCGGCGCATTGCCCAGTTGTATGTGGAATCCGGCTGGGTCTCTTCCGACACGGATTTATTGGCCTTTGAGCAGGCGGTAAAAGTGGTTTGTGAGCCGATGTTCAACAAACCCCTGGATGAGATATCCTTCGGCCACGTGCTGCTGGAATTATTCCGCACCGCCAGGCAATTTGACATCGTGGTGCAGCCACAACTGGTACTGCTGGAAAAAACCCTGCTGTACATTGAAGGGCTGGGGCGCCAACTGTATCCGCAACTGGATTTATGGCAAACTGCCAAGCCGTTTCTGGAAAACTGGATGGCACAACAGGTAGGCCCCAAGGCCATGCTGCAAAAAGCCAAAACCCAGTTGCCTTATTGGTCTGACAAGCTGCCGGAAATCCCGGAGCTGATTTACGACAACCTGAAATTAGGTCGGAATCTGCTCGGTTCACAGCAGCAAATGTTGGATAAGTATTTGAGACATCAACAGAAGTCACATAAAAGCAATTATCTGCTGATCACTTCTGCGATTTTGTTGATCTGCGGCACTATATTATTCAGCCGTGACGTTACACTTTGGCTTTCCCACGGCTGCCTGACTGCCGGGGTGGTTTTCTGGCTTATTGGATGGCGATCCAGGCCAAAGATCCGAAAATTTTAATTCGTATTTGCTAATCAAAAGTTCATAATAGAACCGAACAAAGAGTTAAGAGGAATCCTTCATGGGTGGTATCAGTATTTGGCAACTTCTCATCATCGCATTAATCGTTGTACTGCTGTTCGGTACCAAGAAACTACGCTCTTTGGGCAGTGACTTGGGCGGAGCGGTCAAAGGCTTCAAAAATGCCATGACCCCCGAAGAAGAAGCCAAGTCTATCGAAAGCAACACTGCAAAAAGCGAATCAGCCGAGGCAACTGAGAAGAAGCCTGAATCCAAGGACAAAGAACAGGCGTAATCTCTCATGTTCGATGGTATCGGTTTTTCCGAACTGCTATTGATCGGTCTATTGGGGCTGGTGGTACTCGGCCCCGAACGCCTGCCTATTGCAGTTCGCACTATCTCCAACTTTATCCGGACCATGAAACGCATGGCCAATTCGGTAAAGGATGAGCTTGAGCAAGAACTCAAGTTAGAGCAGCTGCACGCCGATTTGAAAAAGGCGGAAAGCAAAGGGCTGGGGAACCTTTCTCCGGAACTGCAGGAGTCCATCAACCAACTTAAGGAAGCAGCTCAGTCTGTCAATCGTCCTTATCAACTAGACAGTGACGAGCCTGCCAAAGCCAAGGCCGCAGAAAGCGAACCAACAGCAGCGCCAGAAACGCCTGCTGCGCCGGTTGCTGCCGAGTCTGCATCTGCATCCGACACTGATAAGAAATAGCGGGTAAATAATGTCGCAACAGCAGCCGTTAATCAGTCACTTGCTGGAACTGCGCAATCGATTGCTCAGAGCCACGGCCAGCGTTTTAATTGTCTTCCTGAGCCTTGTTTACTGGGCAAAAGATATCTATCACTACATGTCCATCCCGTTATTGCAGGCACTGCCCTCCGGCGGCACCATGATTGCAACGGATGTGGCGGCACCTTTTTTTGCCCCGTTCAAATTAACCCTGGTACTGGCATTTTTCATTGCCATTCCCTATGTGCTGTACCAAGTGTGGGCGTTTGTGGCCCCCGGATTGTACAAGCATGAAAAACGCCTGATTGCCCCATTGCTGTTCAGCAGCACCATTCTGTTTTATTTGGGCATCACTTTTGCGTATTACGTGGTATTTCCGTTGGTTTTCGGTTTTTTTGCCAATGCAGGCCCGGAAGGGGTGCAGGTGGCTACCGATATCAACAGTTACCTCAATTTTGTACTGAAACTGTTTTTTGCCTTCGGCCTGGCCTTTGAAATTCCCATCGCCGTGGTATTGCTGTGTTGGGCCGGTGTTACCACACCGGATGATTTGAAGGCGCAGCGTCCTTATATTATTGTAGGGGCGTTTATTGTGGGTATGCTGCTCACACCACCGGATGTCATTTCCCAGACCATGCTGGCCATCCCGATGCTGTTGCTGTTTGAAGGGGGATTGTTTGCCGCGCGCTTTTACGGCAAACGGGCTGATAACGACGACGATGCCGAGGACAACGAAGACGCTGATACCAGCGAGGAGAACCCTTAGTAAGTCTTTGCAGCATGATCTGCCATCTTAATTCGTATAAGGATAAATGGGATGCGTTATTTTTTGATTGCTGCCTTTACTTCGCTATTGAGTTACCACGCCTATGGTTCGGTGGAATCACAATTAGCCCACTGTGCTGCCATTTCTGACGATGCAGCAAGGCTTGCGTGTTACGACACACTGGCCGGCGGTGGGCTTGCTGCCACACCCGTAGCAACGCCAGCGCCTGCCGTACCCGCCATGCCGTCACAAGCCATGCAGCCGCAAGCGGCGCCCCAACCTTCTCCCACCGATAAATTTGGCATCAAGCAACAGGTGGTTGAACCTGAGCTTGATACGATAAAAGCCCAAGTGACCCATGTAGGGAAAACCGCCCGGGGTTCATTGATTGTCACCCTGGACAATGGCCAGACGTGGCAGCAAATAGGCGCCGAGTCCTATCGGTTGAAAGCCAAGCAATCGGTTGTTATCAAACGCGCCGCTTTTGACTCGTTCCTGTTGTCCGTAGACGGGATGAACCGCACTATTCGGGTGAAACGCCAGCAGTGAATCGCTATATGGACATTGCTGTCAACGCCGTTGGCAGCAAGTTGGAAGCAGAAATCTCCCGGGTGATTGATGACGCGGCGGCGGTGGGTGTCACGCCGTTATTGTTGATTGGCAGCCATCTGCCGGAAAGCGCCCGCTGCCTGCAACTCGCGGCCCAATATCCCCAGCAGCTTTATGCTACCGCCGGAGTGCATCCCCACCATGCTGACAGCTGGCAAGCGGATAGCTGTCAGCAGCTGCAACAACTGTGTCGCCATCCGTCTTGCGTGGCAATGGGTGAATGCGGCCTGGATTTTGATCGCAATTATTCCAGCCGTGATAACCAGTTGGCGGCATTTGAGGCCCAGTTGGCGTTAGCTGCCGAATTGCATCTGCCGGTATTAATGCATCAACGCGAAGCCCATGAGGACTTTTTGGCCATTCTGCGCCGTTATCGTGCCGCCCTGCCGGCAGCACTGCTGCATTGCTTCACCGGCAATCAACAGCAGCTGGATGATTACCAGGCACTGGATCTGTATCTGGGCATTACCGGTTGGGTCTGTGATGAACGCCGGGGGCAAACACTGGCAGACGTCGTACCACAAATCGCCGCCAACCGATTAGTATTGGAAACAGACAGCCCTTACCTATTGCCCCGTAGCATGCGCCCTAAACCCAAATCCGGACGTAATGAGCCCCAATACCTGCCCCATATTGCACAATACGTGGCTACATTGCGCCAGGAGCCGCTGTCACAACTGGCTGACCAGTGTTATCAAAATAGTCTGCGCTTGTTTGGACTGGCACCGTTATGAAGCATTGGCTCGTGCTCATCATGCTGCTGGCCATCACCTGTGCGGCGCACACTGCCGCGCATGATGCACCGCCATTGATGGTAGACCCGGCTGACACCGCATCCATCGATTTAAAACCCTATACACTGGTGACCCAGCAAGCGCCATCCTCCACCCTGCATAAGGTCATGGCACTGCCCCGCAGTGCCTGGCAGCCCGCCAGCACCCAGCGGCTCTTGTCCATCGGCAGTGAAGATGACTGGTACCATGTCCGCTTGCAACAGCGGTCCCATACCCCCTACCGCTGGTTACTGGAGTTTGACAATCCGGATATCGACAAGCTGACGCTGTACCATTTCGTGGACAAGCAACTGCAACAAACCATTCAAATGGGGGATGCCCAGCCCTTTAACCAACGTCCCATATTGCTCAATAACTTTCTGTATCCTTTGGTGATGCAAAACGGGCAGTTACACGATTTATGGATAAAGGTGGAAACCCAGGGCACCAGTTACCTGCCCATCAAGCTGTGGCAACCCGATGAAATACTGCAGCATGTCAGCAACGACAACATCCTGCTGGGGATCCAGCTGGGGATCCTCTCGGCCATTGGTATTTTCTCGCTGTTTATGGCCATTACCACCGGCGCTTTCAGCTATGGCTACTACGCCGGTTACGTACTGACCATGACCCTGCTGGTCGCCAGTGTTAATGGCCCGGCATTCAACCACTTGTGGCCCAACTATCCACAACTGCAAAACTATATCGTGGCGCCGTTAATCCCCCTGGTGCTGACCTTCAATATCCTGTTTACCGAAAAAGCCCTTCAGCTGAAATACTTTAGCTTGCAGCTGTTGAGGCTGGCCCGTTTCCTGACCGCCATCAGTGCCGTATTGGTGTTGATAACCCTAGTGCTGCCCTATCGCATTTCACTGTACTGCGATTTGGCTGCAGTGGTGATTATCTCCGTATTGCTGCTGCTGATGGGTCTGTGGCAGGCACTGAAAGGCAACCGCCTGGCCAGACTTTATATCCTGTCGTCACTGGGACGCACCACGGGTGTATTACTCAGTGCCTCCATGTATTTGGGCTGGCTGTCACTGCCATTTAATCCCCTCACGCCAGTGATGATTGGCCTCACCATCGAAATCATCTTCATGGCCGCGGTGTTGGCCGTACGCTACAACGAAGAGCGCAAAGCCAAAATGCGCATTCAGCATGAAGCACTGCTACAAGCCCAGCGCATTCGGGAAGCCAAGGAGGAGGCGCTGCGGCTGGAAGCCAAAAGTAATGAACGGCTTGAGCGCATGGTGCAAGAGCGGACGTTGGAGCTGGAATTTGCCATGCGGGAGCTCAATGAGGCCAATCTCAAGCTTACCGAAAAATCCCAGATAGATGCCCTTACCGGCACCCATAACCGGGCGGCCTTTGATAAAAAACTGCGGGCAGAAGGCCGTATCAGCCGGCGCCAGCAAACGCCATTGAGCATGCTGATGCTGGACATTGATAAATTCAAAAGCATCAATGATACCTACGGGCATCTGGCGGGGGATCACACCCTTAAAACCATTGCCAAAACCCTCAGTGCCCACCTGAAACGGCCAGGGGATCTGGTATCCCGCTTTGGGGGTGAGGAGTTTGCCATGATCCTGCCCAATACCAATATTGCCGGAGCCACCCAACTGGCGGAACAACTGCGTCAGTCCATTGCCACGCTCACTGTCTGTTGGGGGAATGATGTGATTGATCTTACGGTCAGCATTGGTGTCAGCGCCGAGATTATCCAAACCGACAATGGCACCACAGAACTGCTGAGCCAGGCGGATCAAGCCCTGTACCAAGCCAAAAACCAAGGACGGAACCAAGTATGCTGCTATCCGTCAGCCACGCCACCCCAGCCAACAGCTTAAGTTTTGACACATTGTTTTACATATAAAATCAAAAAGATATTTTTCTTTTCTCACCACATGAACTGCCGGGTTGGCTAAAGGCTAATTTAGTGATCACGCTAACATTCATGTTATTTACTTCTTTTTTTAAGATGGAAACTGATGTTTTAATCATCAGCTTGGTGAGGATGCGTGAAGGAAGTACAATGCAACATAACATGAATAAATTACTGGTCGCGGCAGCCCTGATCTTCAGTAGTCAAACGCTGGCCAGTGACGGTTGTAATTTTAAAGAAAACGAAGGCGGCTTTATGGCAACCTGTAAACAGGAACAACAAGAAGAGATTCTGACCGGCATAATTGAGGGTAAGCAGCTTGTTGCTGAAGCTCCATTTGCCGAGGGATACGCCAGTTATCAAGTAGATACGGCAGCCATTGCTCCCTTGAAAAAAATTACCAAAGCCACTGAAATTGTAGTGATTATCGGCACATGGTGCCCGGATTGCCACCGGGAAACCCCGCGCTTTATCAAAATAATGGAAGCGGTTAACAACCCCAACATCACGGTAAAATTTATCGGGGTAGACCGTAAAAAACAGGATCCTGCAGGACTGGCGGCCCATTACCAGTTCCAGCGTATTCCCACCTTTATGGTCATTCAGGATGGACAGGAAATCGGCCGCATTGTTGAGCGTCCGACCATTTCCCTGGAAAAAGACCTGGCCAACATTCTCGGTTAAGCCGCGTGTGCCAAATGGCAAAAAGACCGCAAATGCGGTCTTTTTTGATAAATGGGAACATGAGCCTAAGGGCGGTCTTGCATCGCCACTCGCTGCGCCAGCATCAGTAACACGCCTTCTCGCAACGCCCCACCGGAGAGCGACAACTGCTGGATATGCAGCAGCTCAAACAGCGCCAGCAAAATGGCCACGCCCGCGGCGAACGTGGGAGCCCGCTCCCGGGACAAGCCCCGAATCCCCGGCAATGCCAGTGACGTTTCCGCCAGAATTTCCAACTTGAGTTGCCCCAGCACCTCAAGCGTGATGATTTCCGAGCTGCCACGATGCTGCAACACTTCAACCACGGACTGCACCGCACCGGAAGCCCCCACAACCCCGTGCCAACCCAAATCCAGCAAGGTTTGTTGATGGGTTGCCAGTGCCTCACTGACGCTAGCGCGCACATCATCAAAATCCAGCTGTTGCAGCGGCGCCGATGTAAAAAAGGCCTGGTTGTAAGTGACACTGCCAAAGGGCAAGCTGGTTTTGAACAGCAGGGTTTCACCATCACCCACAATGAATTCCGTACTGGCACCGCCAATATCAATCACCAAGCGCCGTCCGGCCCCCTGGGTGGTTGCCACCATGCCCTGGTAAATCAATTCGGCTTCCCGCATCCCGCAAATCACCTCGATGGGATGCCCCAGTACCGGTAACGCCCGCTGCTGGAATTCATCGGCGTTATTGATGCTGCGTAGCGCTGCGGTGGCAACAACCGCCACATTCGTGGCCGGTACGCCATGCTGCTGCAACATCCTGGCAAACATGGCCAGGCAATCCAGCCCCCGCTGCATGGCTTCCGGCTGCAAAACCCCTTCCGGCGTTATCCCTTCAGCCAGGCGCACTTTACGTTTGTATTTGGCAATAACGGCAGGTCTGGTGCCCAGCGTGTGGGCCACCAGCATGTTGAAACTATTGGAGCCAAGCGTAATCGCGGCGTAAAGACTCAACGATATCAGTTCCTGCGATTGCGATCGGGGCGCCGTCCCGTTGAGCGGCTACCTTGGGTGCGTTCCCGTTTGTTGCGCGGCGCGCGGCGATGCAGTTTGACCGGTGCCGGAATGTCATCCAGCAGGGCATCCTGATCATAAGACGTCACCGGAATGGGATGTCCGATGTAATCTTCAATCGCGGGCAGATTCAAGGCGTATTCTTCACAGGCAAAGCTGACAGAATTGCCTTTTTCCCCGGCGCGACCGGTACGGCCGATGCGGTGTACATAATCTTCGCAATCATCTGGCAGATCAAAGTTATAGACATGGGACACATGGGGAATATGCAGGCCACGGGCAGCAACGTCGGTCGCCACCAGAATGTCCAGCTCACCCTTGGTGAACTGTTCCAGAATCTTCAGCCGTTTTTTCTGGGGCACGTCACCGGTCAGCAATCCCGCCCGGTGGCCATCACCTTCCAGCCAACCCCAGAGGTTTTCGCACTGGTGTTTGGTGTTGGCAAACACGATGGCTTTTTCTGGCCAGTCTTCTTCAATGAGGGTCAGCAAAAGTGGCACTTTATCCGCCATGGACGGGTAAAGGAGTTCCTCTTTAATGTTTTTCGAGGTTTTCTCTTCCGGGGCGATTTCCACTTTCACCGGATCATTCATGTGATCGTATGCCAGTTCCTGCACCTTCATCGACAAGGTGGCGGAAAACAGCATGTTCAACCGCTGATCGGCTGCGGGCATGCGGCGGAACAGAAAACGGATGTCCTTGATAAAGCCCAGATCAAACATGCGATCCGCCTCATCAAGCACTACCGCCTGAATGCCCCCCAGATTAATCACGCCCTGACGCACATAGTCAATGATGCGGCCAGTGGTGCCAATCAGAATGTCCACACCGGCATCCAGCACTTTACGCTGGACATCATAGCCTTCACCGCCATAAACAATGCCTTGTTTTAATCCGGTATGCTTAGACAGCAATTGACCGTCTTTGGCAATCTGGATAGCCAGTTCTCTGGTAGGCGCCATGATAATGGCCCGGGGTTGATTCAGCTGACGATTTTCCGGGGCGGGATGGGATAACAGGTAATCATAAGTGGCAACAAGAAAGGCCAGGGTTTTACCCGTGCCGGTTTGTGCCTGGCCAGCAATGTCTTTGCTTTCCAGCAGCACCGGCAGTGATAGTGCCTGAATTGGCGTACAGAATTCAAAGCCGTTTTCCGCCAGTGCCTGAATCACTTCAGAATGCAGTGGCAGATCAGCAAATTTTTGTTGAGATAAATGTGTTTCGCTCATAGCGGCAGCATACCAGTTTTGGGTTGCAATAAGATACTCGATAGTTTGAAATAGCAACAAGAAAAAACGATAACTTGATTTACCGTTCCCCAGCCCCAATATACAGGTAATGCCATTTACAGACCAGTAATGGCAATCAATGGAGAAGATCATGAGTGATAAAATTATCTATGTAAGTGATGACAGCTTCGAAGCCGAAGTGCTGAAATCAGAAAAACCAGTACTGGTAGACTTTTGGGCCGAATGGTGTGGTCCATGTAAAATGATCGCGCCTATCCTTGATGACGTTGCCAATGAATACGACGGCAAACTGACCATTGCCAAAGTCAACGTTGACCAGAACAACGCCACCCCAGCCAAATATGGCATTCGTGGCATCCCCACCCTGCTGTTGTTCAAAAACGGTGAACTGGCGGCAACCAAAGTGGGCGCACTGTCTAAAACACAGTTGAAAGAGTTTATCGACGCGCAGATCTAAGCCCCGTCGTGATACCCGGCACGCAATCACAAGAATTTGCCTGCCGGGCATGCAAATTGCTGGACGCTCCCGTTTTATAGTGCTAACTTATTAACCAAATTCTATCTAATATCCACTTCTCGCAGTTCAATCAATTTCCTTCAAATCCATTTTGAGTGATTGAGCACGCGCGTAAGCTTTGTCGCTAAACACAAGACCCACCAAAATGAATTTAACTGAATTAAAAAACAAGTCTATTGCTGACTTAGTCGCTCTGGCCGAACAGATGAATCTGGAAAATATGGCCCGCACTCGCAAGCAGGACATCATTTTCTCCATCCTTAAGGCTCACGCGAAAAGCGGCGAAGACATTTTCGGCGGCGGCGTACTGGAAATCCTGCAGGACGGTTTTGGCTTCCTGCGTAGTGCTGACGGTTCCTATCTTGCAGGCCCGGATGACATCTACGTATCACCCAGCCAAATCCGCCGTTTCAACATGCGCACCGGGGATACCATTTTTGGTAAAATCCGTCCGCCAAAAGAAGGCGAGCGCTATTTTGCCCTGCTCAAGGTCAGCGAAGTTAACTTCGACAAACCTGAAAACTCCCGCAATAAAATCCTCTTTGAAAACCTGACGCCACTGCATGCAGAAGAGCGCCTGCGCATGGAACGTGGTAACGGTTCCACCGAGGATATTACCGCCCGTATTCTGGATTTGTGTTCTCCTATCGGCAAAGGGCAACGCGGCTTGATTGTGGCACCGCCAAAAGCCGGTAAAACCTTGTTGCTGCAAAACATGGCCCAATCCATCACCTATAACAATCCGGAAGTGGTATTGATGGTGCTGTTGATTGACGAACGCCCTGAAGAAGTGACTGAAATGCAGCGTTTGGTACAAGGTGAAGTGATTGCCTCCACCTTTGATGAACCTGCCAGCCGCCATGTGCAAGTGGCCGAAATGGTGATTGAAAAAGCCAAGCGTTTGGTGGAACACAAAAAGGATGTGGTGATCCTGCTTGACTCCATCACCCGTCTGGCCCGGGCCTACAACACCGTGGTGCCTTCTTCAGGTAAAGTACTGACCGGTGGTGTGGATGCCAACGCCCTGCATCGTCCCAAGCGCTTCTTTGGTGCCGCCCGTAACATTGAGCATGGCGGCAGCCTGACCATCATTGCCACCGCGCTTATCGACACCGGCTCCAAGATGGATGAAGTGATTTACGAAGAGTTTAAAGGTACCGGTAACCAGGAGCTGCATCTGTCACGCAAGGCCGCTGAAAAACGCGTGTTCCCGGCCATTGACTTTAACCGCTCCGGCACTCGCCGCGAAGAAAAACTGACGACTGCGGACGAACTGCAGAAAATGTGGATCCTGCGCAAAATCCTCAATCCGATGGATGAAGTCAGTGCCATGGAATTCCTTATCGACAAGCTGGCCATGACCAAAACCAATGAAGAGTTCTTTACCGCGATGAAACGCGCTAAATAACCGCTGCATTGACCATTGAAAAGGCCGCATCATTGCGGCCTTTTTGCTGTTTGGTGTCCCGATACACTTACTGGCGATCAGGGGTGTCTTCTTGCAAGCCAATGGTGCCCATCCACTGCTGGAAATCCACCAGATTGGCCGGCAGCACCACCCGGCTTCCCGGTTTACCCAGTTGATGCAATTTGCTCAGATACTGCTCACCCAGCTGCATGCGCAAGGCGTTGTGCCCGCCAGGCGCACTGATCACCGCCGCCAGTTTTTCAATGGAGTCGGCAGTAGCCTTGGCCAGCGCAGTAATCTCCTGCGCCTTACCTTCCGCTTCATTAATCCGCCGCTGCATCTCCCCTTCTGACAGGTTGATCATCTCCTGCTTGACCCCTTCAGAGCGGTTGATTTTACTCTGTTTGTCACCTTCACTTTTTGCCAGCAATGCCCGGCGTTCCCGCTCGGCATTCACCTGCATTTCCATGGCATTCTTGACGGTTTCCGGTGGCGTAATGTTTTTAATCTCATAACGGTGCACCCGGATGCCCCAAGTGGCTCCAGCCTGATCCAGCACTTCCACCACTTTGGCGCTGATAAGATCCCGCTCCTCAAAGGTGCGATCCAGCTCCAGGGTGCCAATCACCGAGCGGGTGGTGGTTTGCGCCAGCTGAATGGCGGCATAGCGGTAATCGGTCACCCCGTAACTGGCTTTGACGGGGTCCACCACCGACAGGTAAATCACCCCATCAACCTCTACGTTCACTTCGTCACTGGAGAAGCACTCCTGTGGTGGCACATCAATGGTTTCTTCTTTCAGATCGTGAATGTAAGCCACCTTGTCCACAAAGGGGATCAGCGCGTGAAAACCAGCATCCAGCGTGGCGTGGTACTTACCAAGCCGCTCGACAATATAAGCGGATTTGGTGGGCACCAAACGGATGGAGCGAAACAGGTTGACGATGAACACCAGGAAAATAAACCCCCAGATGGCCAATAGCAGCATATCGACTTCAAATGGATCCAGTATCATGCTTTTGCTCCTTTAACGCTGTGGGTCACTTGTTCGATGCCTTCGAAAAAACCTTCCATTTTTGCCAAATCCGTTGGTACCACGGCGATATCCGCCTGTGCTATCACTTCACCTATCTGCTCAATGAATTGCTCTTTAAGCTGCATGTTCATGGCTTCATTGCCACCGTTGACCGCCAGTGCCTGTGCCACCATTGCCATGGCCTGGGCCTGAGCATTGGCTACGATGGCAATCTCCTGGGCTGTCCCCTGCGCCTCATTAATGCGCTTTTGCTTTTGCCCCTCAGAGATGTTAATCGCTTCCTGGCGCTCCCCTTGGGAGAGGTTGATCATGGCTTCTTTTTCTGCGTTGGCCAGGGTGATTTCCGCCCGCTTGCGCCGCTCCGCTTCCATCTGTTTTTCCAGGGTGTGAATAACATGCCGTGACGGGCTGATGTTTTTAATCTCATAGCGCAGCATCTTGATCCCCCAGGGATCGGAAGCTTTATCTATTTCACGCACAATGGCCTCATTGAGCCGTTCACGCTCCGAGAAGGTTTCACTCAGGGTCAGTTTGCCGATTTCAGAGCGCATGGTGGTTTGCGCCAGATTCACCGCCGCCAGCCGATAATCCTCAATGCCATAGCTGGCGAGTTTGCCGTCCATCACCTTGAGGTATACCAGGCCATCCACTTCCAGCTGGATGTTGTCTTTGGAAATGCAGCTCTGGGGTGGCACATCCAATACCTGTTCCCGGGTGTCGTGACGATAGGCCACCCGGTCAAAGAAGGGGATCAAAAAATGGAATCCCGGTGCCAGTACCGTACGGAATTTACCCAAACGCTCAATCACATGCACTTCGCGCATCGGCACAATCAGCATGAGTTTGTAGAGGATGAAGCCCACCAGCAGGATTAAAATGGTAATAGCCAGCATATAATCTTTCCTTGTGTGTTATGTCATTTGCCATCTGGCAATGGCTCAACGACCAAAGCGATGTTATCACGACAGATGATCCGCACCTGCACGCCGGGAGGAATGACGCTACCATCCCCCAGTGCAGGCCAGTCAGCCCCTTGAAAATGAATGCGTCCGGTTTTTTCTCCCGGGCCAATCGTCTCTTTTACCTGTGCCAGCTGATTGTAGAGGTCCAGTTCTTCATCAGTATTATCGATATGTGAATCTCCCCCCATCATCCGCTGCGTCAACTGTCGAAAACTCAGCAGTAACACAATGGAGCTGATGAACCATAGGGTCAGGCCCTGCACCCAGCCATGGATTATCCCTGTCCAGAGGGCGCCGGCCACCACCAGGCAGGCACTGCCTAAAAACACCACTATACCGCCGGGGATCACCAGTTCTGCCGCCATCAGTATCACGCCGGCAATTATCCAGTACCCCACAGGATCTGAAGACATCATTGGGTTTCCTCCTCAAAGTCAGGTCTTCATCGCACCACTATAGCAACCGTATTGGAACATTAAGACATAATATGTCATCCGCTTCAATGAAAAATTACCCCGAGACAGGCAAAACAGAGGGTGGGAAATATCCGCACAAGACACCATCAGATCACAAATTTGGCATTCCCTCACGGGAAGCCACGCCACATATGTGCAAGAAATCAAGAAATAGCTTGGGATTTCAAAGATTAAATCATCATAAAAGAAAAACGGCTAAACAATAAAAATTCTTTGAGTCTGGCGCGGTTTTTCCCTATATTGCCTTGGTTTTTAATGCCGGGGAGAATCGCAGAATTCAACCATAGGGGGAGATGCTTCTGTCACCGATGGATAACGATACCGGGCAAGACACTCACATTTTTATTACTCTACTACCAGGGATAACCCATGATGAAAAAAACCTGCCTTTTGCTGGCACTGTTGCTGTCACCACAAGCATTCAGTGAAGACTTGGTACAGTGGACTGACACCAGTGCCACCGTACTTTACGGCGATAACTACAAACTGGCGCCTTCTGAAGAACAAACCACTGTGACCATCGAGTCTGCCGGTGGCTGGACATACGGCGACTGGTTCCTGTTCCACGATTTCATCCATTTCAATGATGCCAATGGTGATGCCAACACCAACTACGGTGAAATTTCACCCCGTTTCAGCGCCAGTAAAATCCTGGGGCAGCAGGTAGGTTATGGTGCCATTTCCGATGTATCTCTCGCCCTTACCTATGAACACGGTGAAGGCAATGTGGAAAGCTTCCTGTATGGTGTGGGCCTGGATTTCAAAGTGCCTTATTTCTCATACTTGCAGCTGAACACTTACCGCCGCGATGCCAACAATAACAACAGTACCGGCTGGCAGTTTACCCCGGTATGGCGCATGGACTTCCCGGTAGGTAACAGCAGCATCGTTTTTGACGGTTACATTGACTGGGTATTTGCCGCCAATGATGCTTTCTATAAAGAAAACATCCACTTTAACCCTCAAGTCAAATATGACCTGGGTGCCGTCATCTTTGGCGCCGCACAGAAAAACCGCCTGATGGTAGGTTTGGAATACGATTACTGGAAAAACAAATACGGTGTAGACGGTATTGATCAGAATACGTATTCCGTGATTGTTAAATACCATTTCTAAGCCGCTAACGCCGGTACCGAAATCAGGTAAAAAATGCAGCCCGGTGCCCAATGCGCCGGGCTTTTTTCATCTGCAGCCCTTCGCCCCCTGCCATAAAAGAGGCCCCATTAACCGCTTTATGGTGAGAACTACCGAGGGCTTTGGCGCTTCACGCCGGCCATGGGCTCCCCCCGTCACCACTCATCCGCCCAGTCACGATTGAGCCTTGCGGCGGCAACAGGTAACATAAGCAGCCAAAATTCCATCCTGTAACGGGGTTCAAACGTTGTCTTTCATTCGTGGCGGTCTCGCTTTTTGCTGTTATGTTGTTAACACCCTTTGGTGGTGCATTCCCGTATTGTTGGGCAGCCTGGTTAAACTGCTATTGCCGTTTCGTGCGATAAAACGGCTCTGCAGCCGTTTTCTGGATCGCTGCGCCACTGCCTGGATCAGTACCAACGGATTGATTGAAAAGCTGTTCCATCCCCTCAAGCTGCATGTGGATGCCATGCCAGAGCTGTCGGTAAATGAGTGGTACATGGTGATAGCCAACCATCAGAGCTGGGTAGACATCCTGATCCTACAGCGCTTGCTCAACCGCAAGATCCCGTTCCTGAAATTCTTTTTGAAACAACAGCTCATTTACGTGCCGGTATTGGGTTTGGCCTGGTGGGCACTGGATTTTCCGTTTATGCGGCGCTACACCACCGCCCAACTGAAAAAGAATCCCAAGCTGCGGGGCAAGGATATCGAAATCACCCGCAAGGCCTGCGCCAAATTCAAATACAATCCGGTAAGCGTGATGAACTTTGTTGAGGGCACACGTTTTCAGCCGTCAAAGCAGCAGCGGCAAAAATCGCCCTATCGCCATTTGCTGCGGCCCCGTGCCGGCGGCATGGCATTTGCGCTGTCAGCCATGGGGGAGCAAATCCAGCAATTGCTGGATGTCACCATTTATTATCCCCATCGCATTCCCACTTTCTGGGACTACATCTGCGGTCGTCTGCCCGAAGTGTATGTACATGTGGAATTACGGGAAATCACCCAGGATTTGCGCGGCGACTACATGAATGATCGGGAGTTCAAGCAGCATTTCCAAGAAACGCTTAACCAAATTTGGCACCATAAGGATCAGGTGCTGACACAACTGCAGGCAAAAGCCAAAGGAGGGGCCTGATGCTGAGTTTTCTGCCGGCGCCGGTACTGTTTGTCATCAGCACCGTACTGCTCATCCTCAATACCCTGTTCTGGAGCGGACTGGTGTGCCTTGGCGGCCTGTTCAAGCTGCTGCCCTGGCGCCCATGGCAGGTCACCGTCACCCGCTTGATGAATACCTTCATGTGGGCCTGGGCCACATGCAACGGCGGCATTTTGCACCTGATTGCCAAGGTAGAGTGGGATGTACAGGGGCTGGAGCATCTGCAGAAAAACGGCTGGTATCTGTTAATCAGCAACCATTTGAGTGGTTTTGATATTGCCGCTCAAACTTATATTTTCCGTAACCATATTCCCATGTTGAAGTTTTTCCTGAAAAAGGAGCTGCTGTACGTGCCATTGATGGGGCTGGGATGCTGGGCACTGGATATGCCGTTCATGAACCGTACCAGCCCGGAGAAGCTGAAAAAGAATCCCAAGCTGAAAGGCAAGGATCTGGCCACCACCCGGCGCTCCTGTGAAAAATTCAAATCCCTGCCCACCT
The DNA here is from genome assembly GCF_046765975.1 of Shewanella mytili. Classification (NCBI taxonomy): domain Bacteria; kingdom Pseudomonadati; phylum Pseudomonadota; class Gammaproteobacteria; order Alteromonadales; family Shewanellaceae; genus Shewanella; species Shewanella mytili. The sequence goes on from NZ_JBKOUD010000008.1 coordinate 83,502, forward strand.
CCATCATCAATTATGTGGAAGGCAGCCGTTTTACCCAAGACAAGCGGCAACGGCAAAACTCCCCTTACCAGCATTTACTCAAGCCCAAAGCCGGTGGTATTGCCTTTACCCTGTCGGCCATGGGAGAGCAGTTCAACGCCCTCTTGAATGTCACCATGGTGTACCCCGATGCGCCCAAGGACATCCTCAAGGCCGTGATGCATGGCCAAGTGCATAAAATCGTCATTCGCATTGAATCACTGCCAGTGCCACAGGTAGATGGGGACAAATACTTTAACAACCCGGAATACCGGGTGGCCTTCCAGCGCTGGCTCAACCAGCTATGGGAGCAAAAAGATCATCAGATTGGCCAGTTGCTGCAACAACATCAGGCCACCACCGGCAGTTATCAACCGCAAACGTTGCCCTGATTCACGCCAAACCCCGTTGCCGCTGTTGCCACCAGGCAGCGGCGACATCCAGCTGTAACTCGCTAAACACCGCAATGCCCATCTCACGCAGCGCCACCGCCGTCAGGCCATCGCCAGCCACCAGCTGACCACTGAAACTGCCATCATAAATCTGCCCTACGCCGCAAGAAGGGCTACGGGCTTTCAATATGGCCATCACCACCTGCTGCTGTTGCGCCAACTGCCGGGCAAGCCTTGCCCCCCGCTCAAAAGCGCCCGTCACATCCTGGCCATCACGGGTGATGATACGCGCCCCCATCCGCTCGGCCGGGGTTCTGGGAATGGCCAGGCCACCGGCAACCTCCGGACAAAAACTGATGAGATAACCACCGGCCTGCCAATGGGCCATGCGCGCATCCTGCAGCAGGTTATCTTTCCCGTCGTAGCGAACCTTGCGCCCCATCAAGCAGGCACTTACCAGTATTTTCCCCTCATCCACCCGTCATTTCTCCCATAAATCACCCCTGCTGATTTTACCCCAAACCTTTGCGTTGCCCCATCATCACAAATTGTCGACAAAATGTACTTTAGCGACAACTGAATTTTCAGAAAAAATTTCACAAATGTTTTTATATTTTATTGTTATTAAACAATTATTTTCCATTAGAAAATTTTGTTAGACGTAAGTCTAACATGGCATATTGTTGACAATCATCATCACTAATCTTAAGGTCAATGCACATTTATTCGACAGGAAATGCCATGGGCCAGCCGCCATCAATCACAGATTTACCGGCTTTTATCCCCCAGGAAAAAAGCCTCACCTTGGTGGAGCAGATACTGGTGCAAATCCAGACCAGCATCATCAAGGGTGAGCTGCCTGCCGGCAGCAAAATCAATGAACAGGCACTGGCAGAAAAATATGGCATCAGTCGCGGTCCCACACGGGAAGCACTGCAACAGCTGGAGCGCCAACGACTGGTGGTGCGCATCCCGCACGTGGGTGCCCGGGTGGCAGCGCTGACCGTGGACGAACTCAACGACCTGTACGAATTGCGCAGCACCCTGGAGGTCATGGCCTGCCAGTTAGCCGCCCGACGCATCACGGATGCACAGCTCAATGAGCTGTGGCAATTGCTGGAACGGCAAGAAGCCGCCCTGGCACAGGGCGACAGTTACTTCCAGCAGGAAGGTGACGTGGACTTTCATTACCAGATTATCCGCGCCAGCGGTAACCGCCACCTGCAGGAAACCCTGATAGGCGGCCTTTACCACCTGCTGCGCATGTACCGTTATCAATGCACCAACCATAGTCCCCGGCCGGTGAGGGCCATAGCCGAGCACCGCCGCATCGTGGAGGCCATTGCCCAGCGTGATGCAGAACTTGCCGGGCTGCTGATGCAGCGCCACATCGAGCAGGGACGCAAGAATACCGAACAGAAATTGAAACAGCTTCAGTCACAAAGCCAGACAGGCAAGCCGCTGACCATTTCCTGATGCGGCCAAAGGAGAGACAGATGAAATCAAGCGCCGGATTGAGATTCCGCCAGGCAGTTGTTAACAACAAGCCACTGCAAATTGTTGGCACCACAAACGCTTACTTTGCCCTGATGGCAGAGCAATGCGGCATTCAGGCCCTGTATCTTTCAGGTGCCGGGGTGGCAAACGCCTCCTATGGTCTGCCGGATCTGGGCATGACCTCCATGAACGACGTACTGATTGATGCCAGCCGCATCACCTCCGCCACCGAACTGCCACTGCTGGTGGACATTGATACCGGTTGGGGCGGCGCCTTTAACATTGCCCGCACCATCAAGGAGTTTGAAAAAGCCGGTGTGGCCGCCGTGCACATGGAAGACCAGGTCTCCCAGAAACGTTGCGGCCATCGTCCCAACAAGGCAGTTGTCAGTACCGAAGAGATGGTGGATCGCATCAAGGCTGCCGTGGATGCCCGTCAGGATGAAAACTTCGTCATCATGGCCCGTACCGATGCCGTGGCCGGTGAAGGACTGGAAGCGGGCATTGAGCGTGCCGCCGCCTATATTGAGGCCGGTGCCGACATGATCTTTGCCGAAGCCCTTACCGAGCTTGAGCAATATGTGCGTTTTAAAGAGGTGGTCAAAGCGCCCATTCTTGCCAACATGACCGAATTTGGCAAAACCGAACTGTTCAACAAGGAACAGTTGGCCGAAGTAGGCGCCGACATGGTGCTTTATCCACTGAGCCCATTCCGCGCCGCCAACAAAGCCGCATTGAAAGTGATGCAGGCACTGGTGGCCGACGGCCATCAACGCAACGTGGTGGACACCATGCAAACCCGGGAAGAGCTGTACCACTATCTGGGTTACCACCAATATGAAGACAAGCTGGATCAGCTGTTCAGCAAATAACAGGCAACGTCATGGCCTGCTGCCATTTTGTGGGGAAAACGCAGCAGGCCGACTTGGACGCAACAAGTTGCCAATACATAAAAGCATTTAATGGAATAGAGGAAGCAGTTATGACAGATAAGAAACTGGGTGGTGCCGGCCTGCGCGGACAAAGCGCCGGTGAAACAGCGCTGAGTACCGTAGGCAAGTCCGGTTCAGGGCTCACCTACCGCGGCTATGACGTAAAAGATCTGGCAGAACAGGTCAGCTTTGAAGAAGTGGCTTATCTGATCCTCTACGGTGAGCTGCCCAATGTGGCACAACTGGCCGCTTATCGTAAAAAACTGCAGGGGCTGCGCAGCCTGCCCCAGGCACTGAAAGAAGTGCTGGAGCGCATTCCGGCCAACACCCATCCCATGGATGTGATGCGTACCGGTTGCTCCATGCTGGGTAACCTGGAGCCGGAAAATGATTTCAGTGAACAGCAGGATGTGGCCGATCGCCTGTTGGGCGCATTCCCGTCCATCATCTGCTACTGGTATCGTTTCAGCCACGACGGGGTGCGCATTGACACCGACACCGACGATGAACAGATTGGTGCCCATTTCCTGCACCTGCTGCACGGCAAGAAGCCGTCACCACTGCATGCCCGGGTCATGGATGTGTCCTTGATCCTGTACGCTGAACACGAGTTCAACGCCTCCACCTTCACCGCCCGTGTGTGCGCTTCCACGCTGTCAGACATGTTCTCCTGCATCACCGGTGCCATCGGCTCCCTGCGCGGCCCGTTACACGGCGGCGCCAACGAAGCGGCCATGGAACTCATCCAGAACATGCGCGATGAAGACGATGCCCGCCACACCCTGCTGGGCAAACTGGAGCGCAAGGAAAAAATCATGGGCTTCGGTCACGCCATCTATCGTGAATCGGATCCCCGCAACGCCATCATCAAGTCCTGGTCTGAGAAACTTTCGCAAGAGTCCGGCGATGAGCGGCTGTACAAAGTGTCCGTAGCCTGTGAAGAGCTGATGTGGAAAGAGAAGAAACTGTTCTGTAACGCTGACTTCTTCCATGCCAGCGCTTACCACTACATGGGCATTCCCACCAAATTGTTTACACCGATCTTCGTTTGTTCGCGACTGACCGGTTGGGCGGCACACGTCATGGAACAGCGTGCCAATAACCGTATCATCCGTCCTAGTGCCGATTATGTTGGAGAGGCACCACGCATGGTTACACCTATCGAACAGCGGTAGTCCGGCTCACACCGGACTTGGGTTCTCGCGGGCAGCCACTGCCCGCGCAAGCTAACAGACTTATGGGTAAAACCATTATGAATACAGCATTTCGTGTGCCCCTAGCCGGCACTTCCCTTGAATATTACGATGCCGCCGCAGCCGTTGATGCCATCAAACCCGGTGCTTGGGCGACCCTTCCTTATACCTCTCGCGTACACGCTGAAAACCTGGTGCGCCGGGCCGCCCCCGAAAAACTGGACAGTTACCTGCTGCAGCTGATTGAACGCAAGCGCGAGCTGGACTTTCCCTGGTTTCCGGCGCGGGTCGTGTGCCATGACATTCTGGGACAAACCGCACTGGTGGATTTGGCAGGGCTGCGTGACGCCATTGCCAGCAAAGGCGGAGACCCGTCCAAAGTCAATCCGGTAGTGCCCACCCAGCTGATTGTGGATCACTCCCTGGCGGTGGAACATCCCGGTTTTGAACAGGATGCCTTCGAAAAAAACCGCGCCATTGAAGATCGCCGCAACGAAGACCGTTTCCATTTCATCAACTGGTGCAAAACCGCATTCCGTAACGTGGATGTCATTCCACCGGGCAACGGCATCATGCACCAGATTAACCTGGAGCGCATGTCACCTGTGGTACACGCCCAAAATGGCGTGGCATTTCCCGACACACTGGTGGGTACCGACAGCCATACTCCCCATGTGGATGCACTGGGGGTGATTGCCGTGGGCGTAGGCGGACTGGAAGCCGAAAGCGTCATGCTGGGACGTGCCTCCTGGATGCGTCTGCCCCACATTGTCGGGGTGGAGCTGACCGGTAAACCCCAGCCCGGGATCACTGCCACCGATATCGTGCTGGCGCTGACCGAATTCCTGCGTAACGAAAAAGTGGTGTCGGCCTATCTGGAATTCTTTGGCGATGGCGTACCCCACCTGACCTTGGGCGACCGGGCCACCATCTCCAACATGACCCCGGAATATGGCGCCACCGCCGCCCTGTTTGCCATCGACCAGCAGACCCTGGATTACCTGCGCCTGACCGGCCGTGAAGAGCAGCAAGTGCAACTGGTGGAAACCTATGCCAAGCAGGCGGGTCTGTGGGCCGATACCCTGCAAGATGCCCAGTATGAACGGGTACTGCACTTTGATTTGGCCAGCGTCGTGCGCAACATTGCCGGCCCGTCCAACCCCCATAAACGGGTGGCCACCCGCGATTTGGCGGCCAAGGGGATCAGCGGTGAAGTGGAGCAGCTTGATAACCTGATGCCAGACGGCGCTGTGATTATTGCCGCCATTACCAGCTGCACCAACACCAGTAACCCCCGTAACGTGATTGCCGCCGGGCTGATTGCACGTAATGCCGTCAAGAAAGGGCTGGTACGCAAACCCTGGGTGAAAACCTCACTGGCCCCCGGCTCCAAAGCGGTAGCGCTGTATCTGGAAGAGTCCGGTTTGCTGCCATATCTGGAACAGCTGGGCTTTGGCATTGTGGCGTTTGCCTGTACCACCTGTAACGGCATGAGCGGTGCCCTGGACCCTAAAATCCAGCAGGAAATCATCGACCGCGACCTGTATGCCACTGCCGTGCTGTCCGGCAACCGCAACTTCGATGGTCGTATCCATCCCTATGCCAAGCAGGCATTCCTGGCCTCGCCGCCGCTGGTGGTGGCCTATGCCATTGCCGGCACCATCCGCTTTGACATTGAAAAGGACGTGCTGGGCACCGATGCCCAAGGGCAACCGGTTACCCTGAAAGACATCTGGCCCGATGATGCGGAAATTGACGCCATCATTCGCCAGTCGGTAAAACCTGAGCAATTCCGTCAGGTATACGAACCCATGTTCGACCTGAAAGTGGAATACGGCGAACATATCAATCCACTGTACGACTGGCGGCCACAGAGCACTTACATTCGCCGCCCCCCTTACTGGGAAGGCGCACTGGCCGGGGAGCGCACCCTCAAGGGCATGCGGCCACTGGCAGTATTGGGTGACAACATCACCACCGACCACCTGTCGCCTTCAAACGCCATTTTGCCCACCAGCGCTGCCGGTGAATATCTGGCAAAAATGGGGCTGCCGGAGGAAGACTTCAACTCTTATGCCACCCACCGCGGCGATCACCTGACCGCCCAGCGCGCCACCTTTGCCAACCCGAAACTGTTTAACGAAATGGTGAAGGACGACGGCGGCCAAGTGATCCAGGGATCACTGGCTCGCATCGAGCCGGAGGGCAAACAGGTGCGCATGTGGGAAGCCATTGAAACCTACATGCAACGCCAACAGCCCTTGTGCATCATTGCCGGCAAGGACTATGGTCAGGGCTCCAGCCGTGACTGGGCCGCCAAAGGGGTTCGCCTTGCCGGGGTGGAAGTGATTGTGGCCGAAGGCTTTGAGCGCATCCACCGTACCAACCTGGTGGGCATGGGCGTATTGCCGCTGCAGTTCCTGCCCGGCACCAACCGGGAAACCCTGGGCATCGATGGCACCGAAACCTTCGATGTTCTGGGTGAGCGCACACCAAGTGCCACGCTGACATTGCTGGTACACAAGCAAGACGGCAGCACATTGGAAGTACCGGTACAGTGCCGGCTTGATACCGCCGAGGAAGTGGCGATTTATAATGCCGGCGGCGTATTGCAGCGCTTTGCCCAGGACTTTTTACAAGAACAGGGACAGGCATGATGGCCAAGATGCAGATAAAAATTCCCGCCACCTACATGCGTGGCGGCACCAGCAAGGGCGTGTTCTTCCGCTTGCAGGATTTGCCAGCAGACGCACAGCAGCCCGGTGCGGCGAGGGATGCCCTGCTGCTGCGGGTGATTGGCAGCCCGGACCCTTACGGCAAACACACTGACGGCATGGGCGGCGCCACCTCCAGCACCAGTAAAACGGTGATTCTGAGCCGCAGCGAGCAACCCGGCCATGATGTGGATTACCTGTTTGGCCAAGTGGCCATCGACAAGCCCTTTATTGACTGGAGCGGCAACTGCGGCAACCTGACCGCCGCCGTAGGGGCCTTTGCCATCAGCAACGGGCTGGTCAGCGCCGAGCGCATTCCTGACGAAGGCATCTGCACCGTTCGCATCTGGCAGGCCAATATCCATAAAACCATCATCGCCCATGTGCCTGTATCCCGCGGGCAAGTGGTGGAATGCGGAGACTTTGAACTGGATGGCGTAACCTTTCCGGCAGCCGAAGTGCAGATTGAATTCATCAATCCGGCCGAAGAGGGTGACGGCGGGGCCATGTTCCCCACAGGCAATCTGGTGGACGAACTGACATTGCCCGAAACCGTGGTTGCAGGCGGCAAGCTCAAGGCCACGTTGATCAATGCCGGCATTCCCACCATTTTTGTCAATGCCGCCGATATCGGCTACACCGGCACCGAGCTGCAAGAGGCCATTAACGGCGATACCGCCGCGCTGCAACGCTTTGAGCTGTTACGTGCCTACGGCGCCATGCAGATGGGACTGATTGACTCACTGGAACAGGCCAAGACCCGGCAACATACACCGAAGATTGCCTTTGTGGCACCGGCGGCAAGTTACACCGCCTCCAGCGGCAAAACGGTCAATGCCGATGACATCAACCTGCTGGTGCGGGCGCTGTCCATGGGCAAGCTGCATCACGCCATGATGGGCACCGCTGCCGTGGCCATTGCCACTGCGGCCTGCATTCCCGGCACACTGGTGAATCAGGCGGCCGGTGGCGGTGAACGCAGCCAGGTACGTTTTGGTCACCCGTCCGGCACCCTGAAAGTGGGAGCGAAAGCCCAGAACCACCAAGGCGTTTGGCAAGTGGAAAAAGTGATCATGAGCCGCAGCGCCAGGGTGCTGATGGAGGGGGCGGTATGCGTGCCCCAGGACTATCAGCCCAGCTAACTGAGTTCTAAGCAAAAAGGCCTTGCTTCCTCCCCTTCCGGCAAGGCCTTTTTTATGCGTGTTGCCAATAGGCAGCCCCATTGTGTTTGTTATAAGATGTGGCTCCCGTCATCCATCGTCATGTTACAGGTTGTTTTTTGTCCAGGCTCCTGAGTTTGCTCGTTAAGCTGTGCTGTCTTGGCACATTATTCTTCCCGCTTTGGGCCAGCCCCTTGTCCCAGCTAAGGTTCCAGCACATCAACAGCCTTAACGGCTTGCACCAAAACACCATCTACTCGCTGGAAGAGGATAAAGGCGGCATTTTATGGGTGGGCACCCAAGACGGTCTGCACAGTTATAACGGCACCAGCTTCAACCTGTTTTTGCATGACCCGTTTCGCGACGACAGCCTCAGCGACAGTTTCATCACCGACATCGTACAAAGCAGTGACGGTAGGCTCTGGGTAGGCACCTACAGCGGCGGCGTGAACCTGTTCCAGCCCGCCAGCAACAATTTTCGCCGCTACGGCAAGGCTCAGGGACTTAACAGCCTGCAAATTGTGGAAATGGCAACCATTGGCAAGCACTTATGGATAGGCACACCCAAGGGGTTATACCAGCTCAGTGATGACCAGCAACAAATGCTGCCGGTTAATGTTGCCCAGCAGCCAAACCTTGAAGTCACCGCCTTGCATGCCGTGGATGAGGATAACTTGTTTGTGGCCACCGCCACTGCCGGCGCCTTCATTTACCGCGCCGGCCAGTGGCTGCCGGTGCACCTGCCTCCGGGCAATGCCACCATCGGGCAGGTAACCCACGCGCCGGACCACAGCTTATGGCTTACCCAAGGCGACAGCCTTTGGTACTACCCCACCCTGTTTGCCACCCCCAAACGCATTTATCAGCTTCCCCACCAACAACCCATTCATGATCTTACCTTTATTTCCGCCAATGAACTCTGGCTGGGCGGCGATGGCAGCGGTCTTGTCCACCTGCAAAAACAAGACGGCCAATGGCAGGAACATCACTACCGCTACAGCCCCTATGATGCCGATGGCTTGAGTGACGATGACATTTTCAACCTACTGCTGGACAAGCAGGGCAACCTCTGGATTGGCACCCGTTATTCGGGGCTTAACCGCATCAATATCAGCAGGCAGTATTTTCAGCACATTTACAATCGCCAGGAACCGTTCAGGCAGCAGCACTACAATAATTTTCGCGCCATCTTCCGCCGCAGTAACAACGAGCTGTTTCTGGGCACCGATAACGCCGGCTTGTTCCGGCTGGATCAACAAGGCGTTTTTCACTCGTTTAACTCCCTGTTCTCCAAAGTGTTGGGGAAGGACGCCAATGCCCTGCACCTGAGTGTGATGGACATTGTTGAAGATGCCCGGCAGCAATTATGGTTGGCCACCAGTGACGGGCTAGCAAGCCTTGATGCAAGCGGCAAACTGGCCATCTATGAAGAAACCCGAGGGCTGGGGACAATCAGTACCCTCACTATTGATGCCAAACAGCGCCTCTGGTTTGCCGCCGGCAAGCAGTTATACCAGTTCGTTCCGCAAAGCCGCGAGGTTTTGGCCATCAGCGCTGCCAATGACATTCTGCCGGAGAACAACGAACCCCGGCAGTTCATCTTTGATATTCAAAGTGTGGGCGACTCGCTGTGGGTCAGCACCATGATTGGCGCCTATCGCTGGAACCCGGATACCGGAGAGACGCTGCCCTTTATTGGCAAGGCCCTGCCCCACTCGTTTGTGCGGGACATCCTTCCTGCCAGCGATGGCAGCATCTGGTTGGCCACCCATGGCGGACTGGTTCGCTATGCGCAGGGGGAATTTATTCGCCTGGGGCCTGAAGACGGATTGCCCAACAGTGCCATTTACGCACTGGCGGAAGACCGGCAGGGATTTATCTGGTTCAGCAGCAATGCAGGGATAAGCCGCATCAACCCCAACAACCATCACATCGACAGCTTTAATGAAAATGAAGGCCTGCAAGCATTGGAATTCAATGGCGGCGTGCGCTGGCAAGACAAGGATGGCAGCATCTGGTTCGGCGGCATTAACGGGCTGAACCACTTCTATCCCGAAGCCATTCCCGAACTGCGTCACCAGCCAAAAGTGGCCTTGGCATCCTGGCAATTCGGTAACCAGCAGCACCCTTTTTACTGCCTCAAATGCAATCATAAAATCACCATTCCCTATAGCGACAAAGTGCTGCACTTTACCGCTACCACCGGTGATTTCAGTTATCCAGGGCATAATAACTTCAGTTTCCGCCTGGAAGGCGAAGACCATGACTGGACTCAATTGCAGTCGCAACATAGGGTCAGTTATACCAATCTTACACCCGGCCATTATCGCCTTTGGGGACGCCACCAGCTGGATGGTAACCGGCTTGGCACGCCACAAGTGCTGGCCGATATCCATATCCGCCCCCCTTACTACCGCACCTGGTGGGCCTATGCGCTTTATTGTGTGTTGACCCTGACCCTATTGCTGCTGCTCACCCGTTATTACCTGCGCCGACGGCGCCACGAGCGGCGGTTGCAGCAGGAGATAAGCACCTCGGAAAAACGCCTGCGCCTGGCACTTTTGGGCTCAGGCGGCAGAATGTGGGACTGGCAAATTCACAGTAATCACCTGTATATCACCAATCAGGAAGGGGATAACGAATACTGCGAAGAGATGGAGCGCCAGGTTTTTTACCAGCAGGTGCATCCCCATGACTTGCCTAAAATCACCCATGCCATGCAACGTTACATCAATAACGAAACCCCGTTTTATGAGGCTGAATACCGCCTGCAAAACCATGATGGTCAATGGTGCTGGGGGCTGGACCGGGGAAAAGCCGTCGAATGGGACAAACACGGCAACCCCATCCGCATGGCAGGCACCCTGACCGACATCTCCCTGCGCAAACACCAGGAAGACCAGCTACGCCTGTCCTATCAAGTGCTCAACAGCATGAATGAAGCGGTGGTTATCACCGACCTCAATTACTGCGTGATTGATGTGAATCCGGCCTTTACCCACATTACCGGATTCACGCCGCAAGACATAAAAGGCCGACCGGTGCTGTTTCTCACCCGAAGTCTCTACCCCCGGGATTTTTACCGCCAGACCGAAAAACGCTTGCTGCAGCAACACAGCTGGTGTGATGAAATCCAGGTGCGCACCCGGCAGGGCGCCAAATTACCGGTGTGGATGGAAATCAACCAAGTGCGCGACCGGCAGGGCAACACCAGCCATCTGGTGATGGTGTTCAACGATATTACCGAGCGCAAAAAGGCAGAGGAAGACCTGCGGCTGATGGCCAATTATGATCAGCTCACCCATCTGCCCAACCGGCCACTGTTCCAGTACCGCCTGCAGCATGCCCTCACTTACGGGGCGCAACACCAGCGCAAGGTGGCACTGCTGTTTTTGGATCTGGACCGCTTCAAGAACATCAACGATACCAAAGGCCATCAGGTAGGCGATCAGCTGCTGGCGGCCGTGGCCAAGCGTTTGCGCCAGGTGATTTGCCACAACGATACCGTGGCCCGCATTGGCGGTGATGAATTTACCGTCATTCTGGAAGACGTGCCCCACGCCCAGGCCGTCACCCTGATTGCCCAACGCATTATCGACACGCTCAAGCAACCCTTTACCTGCGGCAATGCGGTGCTGGACATCACCACCTCCATCGGCATCAGCATGTTCCCCGATGACGCCACCGATACCGAAGAGCTGCTGAAATTTGCCGACACCGCCATGTATCATGCCAAAGCCATGGGGCGGAACAATTTCCAGTTTTACACCACCCACCTGAACCAGGCGGCCATGCGCCACATGCAGCTGGAAACCGGCTTAAAACAGGCACTGGCCAATAATGAATTGCAGCTGGTGTACCAGCCAAAATACCAGATAACCGGCAATAAGCTGGTGGGCATGGAAGCGCTGCTGCGCTGGCACAGTGCAACCCTGGGGCCGGTATCGCCTGCGGAATTCATTCCACTGGCCGAAGAAACCGGCATGATCTGCAGCATCGGCACCTGGGTGCTACAACAGGTTTGCCAGCAGCTCACCCGTTGGCAGCAACAAGGGCTGCAACCGTTACCGGTGGCCATCAATCTGTCGGTGAAACAGCTTAATCACCATATTGTGGATGAACTGCAACAAGCCCTGCAACGCTATCGGCTGCCCGCTGCGCTGCTGGAGCTGGAGCTGACCGAATCGGCAGTGATGCAGCATCCCATGGAATCCATTGCCATCCTGACCCAGCTCGATGCCCTGGGACTGACGCTCGCCGTGGACGATTTCGGTACGGGTTATTCCAGTCTGGCCTACCTGAAACGTTTTCCCATTCATACCCTTAAAATTGACAAGGAATTTGTGCGGGATATTTCAGATGATCCGGAAGATGCCGCCATCACCAGTGCCATCATTGCCCTGGCCCACAGCCTGGATTTAAAGGTGGTGGCCGAAGGGGTGGAAACCCAGGCCCAATTCAACTTTCTGGCGGCTCAGGGATGCGATCAGATCCAGGGATATTTACTGGCCAAGCCCATGCCGGTGGCCCAGTGCAGCAAGCTGTTGCAACCGGTGGCTACCACCCTGCCATAAAAAAACGCGGCTCATGCCGCGTTTTCGTTTATCCCTTGGGCATCACCTGTCAGTGACCCAGATGGGGAACTTGCTGCAACCAGCCATCAGGCCCTGGGCGCAGGCCCTTTTGAATGGCGGTGTACACCTCATAAATATGCTTCACATGCTCGCCTACCTGGCCATCACCCACGGTCAGACGCCGGCCATCTTCAAAGATGTAAGCGCCCACGGGCGATACCACCGCTGCGGTGCCAAAGCCCCCGGCTTCAATGATGTCACCGGATTCCACACCCTTGATGAAATCATCTATGCGCACCATTTCCTGACGCACCGGATAACCCAGCTCGGTTGCCAGCTCAATAATGGACTGGGAGGTGATGGAACGTAAAATGGTGTCGGTAAACTCCGGAATGACCACAGTGCCATCTTTCAGGATATGGAAGTGGTTCATGGCTCCGGCTTCTTCGATGTAGACGTTGTTGTTATCCAGGTACAACACCTGGGAGGCGCCCATCTCTTTTGCCGCCCGTCCAGCGCGCAGCGATGCGGCATAGTTGCCGGACGCCTTGCTGGCACCCGTACCGCCGGGCGCCGCCCGGTGGTAGTGATTGCTGATAAGCAAGCTGATGGGGCTGAGGCTGGCACCATAATAGGCACCGCTGGGGCTTAACACCACACAGAAGGTGTAAGAAGTGGAGGGACTGACGGACAGCCGGTCCTCGGTGCCGAAAATAAACGGCCGAATGTACAGGCAGGCACCATCCTGCATGGGGAACCACAACCGGTCCACGTCAATCAGGGCATTGATGGCCTGTAACTGCATCTCTTCCGGCAGGTGGGGAATACACAAGATATCGGCTGAGCGATTCAAACGTTCCGCGTTTTTGTTGACGCGGAAGGTGTAAATCTCACCATCGCCGTGCATGAATGCCTTGGCACCTTCAAAAATGGACTGACCGTAATGCAGGGCAACAGCCCCCGGCGCCACTGAAAACGGGCCATAGGGCACAATGCGGGGATCGCGCCATTCACCATCGTAATAATCCATTAAAAACATATGGTCGGTACGCAACCGGCCAAACCCGACATTTCCCTCCGGACGGAACTGCTCCTGGCGGCGTTCTGCGGCAGGTTTTAACTGATACTTGATTTCCATGTTGAACTACCTTAACTATCGTTCAAGCAGACTAGGAAGCGACACTGATAAAGTCAATAGGCAGTGGGGCCAGTGACGGTAACAATCCCCATTTTTTTACAACCAGTCATTAACAACCCGGCTAACGACCTGTTTTTTATGGGGCCGTGCAGACAATCATCGCCCCGCATCTTGCAATTTTCGACAGTAAACCGCCGCATTGCCGCTGAATGCCAGCTCACTGGTACGCTTTTTCAGCAATTATCCAATAGTGACTATTCGGCAACCAGTCTGCACTGGTAGAATGAGGGGACACTCACTTTATTAACCGGAAGGACTTTCCTCATGAGCCTCGAATTACTGTCCAAACTGGAAGCCAGCATCCAGAACGCCTTAGAACAAATTGAATTACTCACCCTGGAACTGGATGAAGAAAAGCAGAAAAACCAATCACTGAGTGAGCAGAACCAGCAGCTGCAACAAGAACTGCATACCTGGAATGATAAAGTGTCCGGGCTGGTAGGTCTGCTCACGGATAAAGTGGAGTGATCACACTGACGACATCTGCTGCGTCTGCCGATCCAATAGCTGATTAAGTTCGATGACCGCCTGCTTCACTTTGGGCAGGCCCTTTCCCGGCAATAAAAAGCGTCCCTTTTCAAATTCAAGCCGACCCAGATCTTTCACCCAGATAGCCCCTTTCAGAAAAATCCTCGCATGCTTGGCAATGAGCTTGGGAGCGTAAACAGGAAATACACGCACGGAACCTCCTTTCTTTTTCTTCTTTCACCCAGCATTGGACAAGTGCGCAGCAGCGGAGTTTCATCTGCCGCTGACTTTTTGGGAGTGTTACCCATCTCTCAGATGGAAAAATAAATAAAATCAACGATTGCCAATTTTTTGACGCTTCGATATATTATTGACGTTACTCAGGGTAAAAACTGAGCCAATGGCTCTAAATCCGTACCTCCTACTACAGGAAGTACGGTTTTTTTTATCTGAATTCCAGTGAAATTGTCCTGTTTGCTGGTCATTAATCATAAAAAAACCGGGTTTGATACCCGGCTTTCATTGTGTGAGCACTTGCTGAAAACTAGCTTAACTAGTCCAGTTTATTGAGGTAGTTCACCAAGGCCACCAATTGCTCGAAGGACTTCAGCGACGCGGTGTCAATCAGGTATTTTTCGTTGACCATCAGTGCCGGTACGCCATCGATTTTGGCGTTTTCAGTGCTGCGTTTCATATTGGCCATCAGGCTGTTTACCATAAAGGAGTTGGCGGCGGCTTCAAACTCCTTGCCATCCACCCCGGCAGCCACGAAAAACTGCTTCACCTGTTCCATGTTGGTAAAAGGCTGGCGTTTATCATGAATGGCGGAAAACAGCGGCAATTCAATTTTGTCTTCCACTTTCAACAAGGTGGCAATCGCCCAGGCACGGGACATCACCACGCCCATTTCACGCCCGATAAACTCCACATGGTTTTGGGTCAGTGTCATTCCCTTGGGCAAATTGGCTTTCAGGGGCGGCATGAAGGTTTTGGCAAAGTGGTAGCAGTGCGGACAGTAAAAAGAGAAATATTCAGTCAGCGTAGGCTTTACTGAAGCGGGCTTGTCCGTCACGATTTTATAGTTCACGCCTTCTTTGAATTCGCTGGCGTTTGTCATCAATGGCAGCAGCAAAAATGCCGCCGCCAGGATCAGTAATTTTTTCATTGGGGTTCCTTGGGTTATTATTCTTGACCGAAATGCCAAATTGCCGACTAACATAATCTTCTTTTCGAGTTCAACTCAAGTCCGAAGTTCCATATTTTCATGTGCACCTGTCATCAATAGGGCACCAGGCTCAAGGGCGGCTGTTGCAGTTGTTGCTGTTGTTCACGCAATACTTGCAGTTGTTGTTGCCAATAATCTTCAGTGGCAAACCAGGGGAAATGGCGCGGGAACGCCGGGTCCTGCCAGCGGCGGCTGAGCCAGCCGTTGTAATGCAGTAAACGCAAACTGCGCAAACACTCTATCAGCTTTAATTCTCCGGGATGAAAGTCGCTGAACTCATTGTAAGCGTCCAGCAATACTTCCAGTTGCAATTGCTGCTGATTGCGATCGCCACTCAGCATCATCCATAAATCCTGCACCGCCGGGCCATTGCAGGCATCATCCAGATCCACAAACCCCGGGCCATCGGGTGTCCACAAGATATTGCCCGGATGCAAATCGCCATGCAGGCGCATTCTGGACGGTGTCTGTTGCTTCCAGATGTCATCCACTTGCTGCAACAGTGCCTGCGCCTCATCCAGAATCGGCTGGCGCAGCTTGGCAGGGATCAAAGGACATGCGGCGATTTCCACAAGGCCCGTGGTGCCGTAGGTTTGCGGGGACAGACTGAGGCGCGCCTTGAAACGGCTGTCTTTGGCATACTGGTGCATCCGCCCGATAAACTGCCCCACCGCCTCCAATTGGGTCAGATTATCCACCTCGAAACTGCGGCCGCCCACGGAGGGAAACAGGGTAAAACGGTAGCCTTCGTAGTAATGCAGGCTGCTGCCGTCAATCTTCAGCGGCGCGGCCAAGGGGATTTCTGCCGCTTGCAATTCAAAGGCGAAAGCGTGTTCTTCCAGAATTTGGGCATCGCTCCAGCGCTCCGGCCGGTAAAATTTCACCACATAACGCTGCTGGCGATCGCAACGGAATTGATAAACGCGGTTTTCGTAACTGTTGAGCGGCAATAAGCCGCTTTCTGGGTAAATCCCCAGGCTTTCAATGGCATTCATAATCAATTCGGGTGTTAGGCCATTGAAATGAAATGCTGCATCGCCAGTGTTCATTGTTGTGACTCCCATAACGTTTGCAGATACTGCAGCACGTCCATATCCTGCGGCTGCTGGCAACTGAGCCAGCAGCTGGTACTGTAACTTTCAAAATGCAACCAAAGCCGAGTGCCTTCAAATTCTACCAGCCATTGGTGCCGGTCGGCGCCCCATTCTTGTGCCACCACCTGCAAATCCAGACACTGACAGAGGCGGGCTGCCAGCTGGGGGAATTGTTCGAAATCGCACGTTACGCTAAAAAACAGGGTTTGCGCCTGACGATCAAGCCTCACCCTAATATCTTCTTTACTCTCATCCAAACCCAGCAACTCCTCTCAACTGCTGCAGGACATAATCAAGCCTTCGCCCCATTGGGGTGGCCTGCGGGCATATTCTTCAAATTCCGGTGACATATCATAAGGGTGGCACAATGCCCGGTACAATCGCTGCAGGGGTGCCAAATCCCCGGCAAGGGCCGCTTCTGTTGCCTGCTGCGCCAGATAGTTACGTAAAATATACCGGGGATTGGCCTGTTGTCGCGCCGCCTGCCACTGGCCAAGGTCCGCTACCGGCCCCAGCCGCTGACGGTAGCGCGCCAGCCAGTCATCAAATGCCGCCCTGTCCACAAACAAATCCCGCAATGCACTGTGTTTGGCAAAAGGGTCCAGGGTGGCAAATTGCCGCAGTGTCAGGCTGTAATCCAGTTTTTGCTGCTGCAACATTTGCGTGAATGCGCCAATGAGCGCCAAATCGTCCTCCCTAGCCCCTTGCCCGGTTTGCGCCAAGCCCATTTTTTGTCCCATCAGGTGCAGGTAATGGGCCACCAGTGTGGGCTGATAGCATTGCAAGGCGCTTAGCAGTTCATCGGATGACAACAAGGGGGTTAATGCCTGCGCCAGGCATTGCAGATTCCACAAGCCGATGCCCGGCTGCTGAGAAAAGGCGTAGCGCCCTTGTGGGTCAGAATGATTGCAGATGAAATCCTCTTCATAGGTGTCCAGAAAGGCAAACGGCCCGAAATCAAAACTGTCCCCCACGATGGACATGTTATCGGTGTTCATCACGCCATGGGCAAAACCGATGGCCTGCCAGTGCGCAATCAAGCGAGCAGTGGCTTGCACCACTTCGGTAAACCACTGGCGATAACCGCTGGCATCACAACTCAAATGGGGAAAATGCTGGCAAATGGTGAAATCGGCCAATTGCCGAACCCGCTCGGTATTACCGACGTGAGCGTAATAACAGTGTTCAAAATGGCCAAAACGGATATGGCTGCGAGCCAGGCGCACGGTAATGGCGCCTTTTTCCAGGGTTTCGCGCCATACGGGCAACTCAGAGCCAATCACCGCCAGTGCCCGGGTCGTGGGCACCTGCAGATGATGCAACGCCTCGGATACCAGAAATTCGCGAATGGCTGAGCGGGTAACCGCCCGGCCATCGCCATGGCGGGAAAACGGTGTGGGGCCAGCGCCTTTAAGCGCCACATCCCAGCAGCCTTGGGCGCCTTTGGCTTCACCCAAGATAATGGAGCGACCATCCCCCAACTGGGGGCTGTAGCCACCAAACTGGTGGCCACTGTACACCTGTGCGTAGTAGCGGGCGCCGTCCATGGGCCGGTTGCCTGCCAATTGCTGCAATAATTGGGCACTGGGTTGAGGGTTGCCCACCAAGGCGGCGGCCTCATCACTCCATGCCAGCCACTGGGGCTGTGGCAATCCAGCCGGCGTGACAACTTGGTAAAATCCACTTAACTGTTCAAAAAAATCCTGCTTGAAATCCATTAAGGCTCAGGGGTAAAAGTGTGCCATTGATCACAGGTTACCACATTCCCCTCATCCACACGGCAGCGGTGTGCACACTGAAACAGTGCGTTATGGTCATCCAGCAATTGCATGCCCCGCCCTTTTGCTTCGCATTGGGCCAGGGTTTCATAATAACCACGGATGGCAGCATGGCGTTCTGCGGCCGGTAGCGGCTGTGTCTGCGGATAATAAAACAGCGTCCATTCCGGTACTTGGGTACAGGCGCTCAAGGTGAGTAGTAATCCTGCCATCCACCACGCTTTCATGATGTTTCTCCCTGGATAACAATGTACCCGGTCGCCACAGGCTCACCGGGTACAGTCAATAACATCGGATCATTAGCAGACGAGGGGTAGCCCCAAGCCTAAGGCACCATAAGCGCCTAACAGTTAACCGCCAGCTTTCAAACGCGCTTTTTCTATACGCTTGATGCGACCTTCAAAGCCGGTCACCGTGCCATCATCCAGCCCATAATCCAATGCCTGCCGGCATAAATCAATGGCCTGCTCGTAATGGCCGCTGTCGCTGCATAAGGTGGAGAGCTGCAAAAAGCCGGTGCCTTTGAGTACAGCTTGGGGGTCTGTGGTCTCGCCCGCCGCTTTGGCACCGGCAAACAGTGACGGATAAGCACTGGCAAACCCTTGCCCCAATTGCAGGTAAGGCGCATTTTTACGCTGCTTGTAACATTCGGCAATCACCGCCAATACGCTGTCGTGGCGCGCTACCGCACCGGTTGCCGCCAAATGCTGGGCCATAGCCCGTTTAAGGGTGACATTGCCCCAGCTGACATCCCGTTCTGGCTCTGACTCTGACTCTGGCTCTGGCTCTGGCTCTGGCTCTGGCTCTGGCTCTGGCTCTGGCTCTGGCTCTGGCTCTGGCTCTGGCTCTGGCTCTGGCTCTGGCTCTGGCTCTGGCTCTGGCTCTGGCTCTGGCTCTGGCAGGTCAGTATCCTTGGCTGTGGAGGTTGCTGCAAAGTCTGCATCCTGTTGGGGTTGGGCTGGTAAAGGATCGCGCTGGGAGCGGGTATTTTCCTTGGCCGCCAACGTCTGCGTCCGGCGGTATAAAAAGACCCCTATACCAATCAGCGCAATGATGGCTATCAATTTCAACATGTTGGTTCACCGTTTCACTGGAAGGATGGCATGATCTGCAAAACACCACGCAAGGTTTGCAAATTCAGTTGTGTTACCCACCATAGATTTAATGTATTCTCCCCGTAAAAATCAAGTATTTAACTTTGCGTATTTGTCCCGTCGGTCCTGAATACTGTGACCTGTATAACGTATTGTGACGAATACGATTATGACTCTGCCCTCTCAATCAAGGCAAACAAGGATATTGATAATGCAAAAAGTGCTAATTGTGGCCCATGAAGGCCCTTATGGTTCAGAAAAACTGTTTAATGCCCTGCGCATGGCGATTGCCATGAAAGAATTTGCAGCCGATGAAGCGGAAATAAAACTGTTTCTGATGTCAGATGCGGTTTTTGGTGCCGTTAAAGGGCAAAAAACCCCTGATCTCAGCTACAACCTGCAGCAAATGCTGGAAATCCTCACCGCCCAGCAAGTGCCATTGTTGTTGTGTAAAACCTGTGCCGAGTCCAGAGGTGTCACCCAGGAAATGCTGATTGACGGCGCCGCCATTGGCACCCTGAGCGAACTCACCCGCTGGACACTGGATGCCGACAAGGTCATGCACATCTGACACCATTACGGCCAGCCTTGCTGAAGATGCAATCAAAGCAGTATTTTGTGCGCATCTTCAAATTATCCCACCCTGCCACTATCACTTTATATAAGTGCTTACTACACTGCCCATATTAGCGGTTACTGGAGTGGGTATGTCATTACTGCAAGGAACATTGGCGACAGAATTTCGCACCATCACCGCGATGGTACGCATCCATTGCCGGGATCATCATCAACCGGATGATCATTGCTGCCCGGACTGCCAGACACTGCTGGAATATGCCCAAACCCGCCTGGACCGATGCCCCTATGGCGAACAAAAAGCTGCTTGCAAACATTGTCCACGCCATTGTTATAAAGCCCAGCCCAAAGCCCAGATCCGGGAAGTAATGCGTTACAGTGGCCCCAGAATGCTGCTGCGCCACCCCATATTGGCTATCCGCCACCTGCAAAATGAGCGCAAAGACTTTCCAACAAAGCCGCCCCTTAACGCCTCCAATCGCGCCAAGCGCCGCCAGCACTCCCCTGAATGATGCTCTCCAACCCCAGATCACCTAACTGAACATTGGCTGACACCCGGTCAAAAAAGCCGCTTTTTTCTGGCACCACGCTGTTATTTTCAGTATTGAACGGTAAGCTAATAGCCAATCGGCAGGATGACTGCCATGCCCATCATCTGGACGGAGGTTCCCCCATGAAAACCTTTAACGCGCTCATTCTGGCAGCGCTGGCACTGGCAAGCTGTCTGGGGCTTAGCCCGCAAGCACAGGCGCAAGACAGCTACAATGACGCGCTGGCCACCTTCCAAAAGGCCAGCGAAACCCACAAGTTTTTTAATCATGCCTATGGCTATGCCATTTTCCCCACCGTTGGCAAAGGGGGAATTGGCATTGGTGCCGCCTATGGCAAGGGACGGGTTTACCGTGGCGGCGTTTATGCGGGGGATTCTTCCCTCACCCAGGTATCCATCGGCTTTCAGCTGGGTGGGCAAGCCTACAGCGAAATCATCTTTTTCAAAGATGCCAAAGCCTATGACGCCTTTACCAGTGGTAGTTTTGAATTTGGCGCCCAGGCTTCAGCCGTTGCCATCAATCTGGGTGCCAATGCCCAAGCCGGCACCACCGGCAATTCTGCCGGTGCCGGACAGCATGGTGGTAATCAAGCTGCCACTGCCGCTTATATCAATGGCATGGCGGTATTCACCGCAGCCAAAGGCGGCTTGATGTTTGAGGCGGCCCTGGCGGGCCAATCGTTTACCTTTGAAGCCAAGTGACGCCCTTCTCACCAACAAAAAAAGCGCTTACAGCGCTTTTTTTGTGCGACTTGTCCGTCAACCGCCACCTTTGACCGGCAATGAGCCCCACATCCCCATCACACAACACCAGTTCCCTGTGACACGCCTACCATATCAACACGCTTGTTTGCGTTATTTCACAAGCTGAAAAGAAACCTGCAGTTATGTCACATAGGCCTAAGAAAAATGGTTTTTCTTTTGCCAAGATTAATTGAAAGACAAAACTGCAGGTTTGCTACATTACCATTCATTAATTTAATCAATTCTTCCATCTTATTAAATTTATTCCCAATATTGGGATAAAGCTTCAAATTATTAAATTTCACCACAGGAAAAACATTTTTTTCATTTGGTAAAATTTAGGAAGCAATTCATGTTTCAAATAATTAACCATTTCTCAATGTGATCTTAATCTAGGCAATGGGCATTTAATATATTCATAGTAATGCCCAATGAATGTGGGGATTCAATTAATATGCAAATCGACAACCTTAATTATAACCAGTTAAAAGTTTTATTGGCTGTTTATAAGCATGGTCAAGGCAGCTTGGCAGCGGCCGAGTTAGGCATAACCAGTTGTACCGTCAGCCGTACATTAAACGCGCTGCGGGATATTTTCATGGACTCTTTATTTGTTCGTAAATCCAACGGGTTAATTCCTACGCAAAAAACCGAGGAGCTAATTCCCCACGCCAAATTGCTCGTGGAACAATACCAATTGCTGGAACGCCAGCATTCGGTGTTTTCCCCAGGACAATCCGGCGGTCATTTTGTTATTCGTGCTTATGACGAATTTGTCTATGCCGTCAACAAGGTCGTAGACACTTACATTCTGCCTGAAGCCCCTAACCTCAGGTTTGACATTCGTACCCTAAGCCACGATTGCAGTAATGAGCTCATCGCCGGCAGCATTGATTTTGTGGTGGTTTATGAAGGTTTTGAAGATACCAGACTCAATTTTGAAATCTTTTCCGAAACAGGTGACATCTACATTCTAGCGAATCGGAACCATGCGATTTTCCACGAAGACATGTCACTGGAACACCTGTCAAGCTACCCGCTGCTGGAGATTGATAACTATAACGATTTGGCCTGTCCATTGTTGGTGAACTTATGTCGCGACAGTGGTCTGCAAATGGATGTTGCTGGCTATACCGACAGTGTTGCTACTGCGATGCAAATTCTTGCGCAGTCCGACAGTATCACGCTGAGTTGTAATCAGTTTACACGTCGATTTGTCGACATGATCCCTGCGATAAGTTATCGCAGATTAACTGATGAAATGATTAACAATATAAAAGAAATCCGTAGCGAACAACGTACGGTTGGAAATTATATTCTTTATGGAAATATAAATAATTCCCCGGCATTCAACTGGGTGAAATCAAAATTAGTTTATGGATTAGAACGAGAATGGCGGCTGGCTTCAGCCACTTAGATATAAGTCACATGTGAAAAACGAGGTATCCAATGGAGTTCACACTTTTTTGTATTGCGGCATTCGCTGCGTATCTGGTTTTTAAAAAACCAGAAAAAGAAGCTTTAGCCGACAAGCTGTTATTTGGCTGTATCGGCATGAGTTTCTTTATTTGGATTATGATGTCCTGGAGCACTTTACTTCCCGTTGGAAATTTCTAAAGAGTAGTTATGAAAGAGCAATTATTCAATAAGTTGGCGTCACTAGCCTCTATTTTCATCATGGCATTGCCTGTGGGTATTGCCTGTTTTATTTTCGGTTTCATTTTCAAGGATAACCCTTGCGCCTTCTGCTGGCAGGAACGTACTGCCATGATTTTGGTGTCACTGACTGCTCTCTACATCGTGCGTTTTGGCCTGAAGCCAAAATACATCGCTGCACTGATTTGGTTGGGGATCTACGGTGCCTTCATGTCATCCGTGCATACCTCCTTCAACCTGGGGAGTGACATCGGCCAGGGCTTCTCACTGAAAATCATGGGTGCACACACCTACACTTGGGCGCTGTTCGTGTTCCTGGTGGTACTGGTGGTGGTTGCCTTGTTGATGCTGACATTGGGCAACAAGTTCCCCAATAACGGTTATGGCAAAAAAGCACTGGATACCTTGCCAAAAGCTGCTTGTATCGTGTTCCTGGTGGTTATCAGCGGTAACATCGTGCAGGCCTTCACCCAGACCGGCCCTATCCCATTCGTCGGTCAGGACAGCCCAGCCCGCGTATCCTTCAATCCCAAGCACATGAGCTGGGAGCTGGATCACTGGCCACAAGGTGCACCTAATGCCCGTGGCGCTTATGCCATCAGCAACCCTGATATCGAAAACTGGCAGTCCACCAGCCCTGTGTTCTCTAACGCACCTAAAGCCAAACTGGTGTCTGAACAGGCGCTGCCAGAAAGCATTCTTGGCCGGGTAACCGCGATTGACTATCAGCCAGAATCTCAGATCTATGCGCTGACCACGACTGAAAACCGCATTTACATTCTCGACAAACAACTGAACATCCTGACCAAGGCACATCTGGATGGCATGTACATGCTGCAGATTGAAACCCTGAACGGCGTGGCATTCACCTCCCAGAATACCCTGCTGATCATGGGCTTCAACAAAGCCTGGGCGGAATTGGTTGTTGACCCTGCCCAGAACTGGGAAATGACACTGAACTACCGTCGTTTCTATGAAAGCGATGATGGCATCGGCGAAACCGCCCGTGGCCAGTTCAGCACCGTTCGCGCCAAAACCAGCTACGTATTGGCACTGGGTTACAGCGCTGAACAGGATCAGTTCGTGACCGTGACTGCTCGCAATGAGCTGAGCGAAACACTGGTAATGTCCCGCTTTGATCACAGCGACATGACCCTGTCTGCAGAAACCAACCTGCAAGGGCTGAGCACGCTGCCACAAATCACCGGCATGAGCGTTCGCGGCGACCACGCGTTGCTGATGAACAACGATGCCAGCGAAGTACTGAAGCTTGACCTGCACTCAGGTGCGGTAAGCCCAATGGTACAGCTGCCAGGCACCACTAACCCACAAGGGTTGCTGCTGCAAGACGGCAAACTGCTGACCGTGAGCCTGATTAACGGCCGCAATCAGCTGCAAACATTTGCAATGTAATGGAGTTTTGCCCCGGAACATCTGGTTCCGGGGCACGCCGGGGAGCCGGCAAAATAAAGGCCTAACGGCCAATAATCATAACGGACCACAAGTCCAAATTATGGTGAGTGATGACTATGAAAATTGATAGACGCACGTTTTTACAGGGGGCTAGTGCCACAGCGGTCTTGTCATCCCTGTCAGGGTTGATTCCCGGTGTGGCTAACGCCAAGCAACCGGGCGCTAACACAGGGCTGCTGGCTAAGCGCAATGGGGAAATCAAATACCACACCTGTGCTCGTAACTGTGCCGACAGATGTCTGCTGAAGTTCCGGGTGCAAGATGGCCGTATGACCTACGTCAGCGGTGCAGAAGAACAGTACAAAACTGGTACTTCTCCCTGCGTGAAAGGCCATACCTATGTGCAATATACCTATGCTGCCGACCGTATCCTGCACCCAATGGAGCGGGTAGGTAAAAAAGGCGAAGGTAAATGGCGCAGAATTACCTGGGATGAGGCCTACAGCAAGATATCCAGAAAGCTGAAAGACATTGTGGACGAATACGGCCCAGAAGCCGTAATGCCGTACTCTTATTCCGGCCATGAAGGCATGATCGGTAAATACGGTGGACCTTGCCGCTTCTTCCACAAACTGGGTGCAACACAACTGGATCGCTTGGTGTGTGTCTTTGCCGCGTATGAAGGGTTGAGATCCGTCACCGGTACCTGGCGCGGGCCAGACCCAGAAGATACCCCAAAAACCAACTGCTACGTGGCATGGGGCCAGAACGAAACCGCCACTAACATTCACAGCATCAAATTTATCCACCAGGCGATGGATAACGGTGCCAAGTTGTTGGTTGTTAACCCAATCCGTACCCCGATTGCCTCTCATGCGCACATCTGGTTACAACCTCGCCCAAGTACCGACACCCATCTGGCTGCCGGTATCATGAAATACATGGTCGAAAAAGACCTGGTTGATCATGACTTTATTGCCAAGTACACCTTGGGTTATGACGAACTGGTTAAGAGCCTGAACGCCATTAGCTACGACGAAATTGAAAAAATTACCGGCGTACCAAGAGCCAAGATGTTTGAATTTGCCCAGGTATACGGCGAATCAAAACTGTCTGTGCTGCGTCTGGGTTACGGCATGCAACGTAACTACAACGGTGCCCGCATGACCCGTGCCATCGCCATGATGCACGCCATCGGCGGTAACTTCGGTCAAGTGGGTAACGGCTTTATCTATGACAACGTTCAGGCTGATGACGGCATGAACTACGCCAAAGGTACAGCATCTCACCTGCGGACCAATGCTGACACCGCTCAGCATGTGAACATGACAGAAATTGCCAAGGCACTGGATCCAACCAATCCAACCGCTTATGGCAAACCAATCAAGCCGATTAAAGCCTTGATTAACTATAACGGTAACTTTGTGGCGGTAGCCCCCGACTCAAATGCCTGTCGCCGCGGTGCCATGCGTGAAGATCTGTTCCTGGTGGTGCACGACTTCCTGATGACAGATACCGCTGAACTGGCCGACATCATTGTGCCTGCCGCCACCCAGTTTGAATCTGACGACTACTGCCCTGACTACAACTGCTACTACCAGCAGATTTGTGAAAAGGTGATTGAGCCTGTAGGCGAGTCCAAAGACAACTGGACCTTCTTCAAGGAACTGGCGCACCACATGGGCTTTAACGATCCTGAGTTCCAGGTGGATCACGAAGGCATCTTGCGTGACTTCCTTGATACTGACGATTTTGCCTATCAGGGCGTGACTTACGAAAAGATTGCCAAAGAGAAATTCGTACGCATGAACGTACCGAAACCTTTCTTTGGTGACGGCAAATACTTCACTGAAAGCGGCAAGATTGAACTCTACTCCGACTACATGAAGAACGCCGGCTTCGACCCTGTGATCGACTTCGGCCTGCCTGAAGACGAAATGATTAAAGAAGAAAGGGAACTGCCGTTCCGCCTGCTTTCTCCTGCAATCCCGCACCGGGCAAACAGCGCGTTCTACAACGTGAAATACATGCGCACCATTCCGGCTTACTTTGCCAAAATCCATCCGGATGATGCCAAGAAATACGGCATCAAGAACAACGACAAAGTACGCCTGCACAACCAACGTGGTGAAGCACACTTTGTGGCAATGGTGACCACTCAGGTGGTACCGGGCACCATCATGGCTCCGAAAAACAACTGGCGCCGTATGGACCCGCTGGGATTGGACAGCTGTACCAATAACCTGACCACCGACAAATTGACTGATATGGGCGGCTGTTCAGCTTACCACTCAACTCGTGTCGGCCTGAGCAAAGCGTGAAGGAGCCTCTAATGGAAAACAAATATCAATACGGGTTCGTGTTCAGACAGGAAAACTGCGTTGGCTGCCAGGCCTGTAGTGTGGCCTGCCAGATCCATAACGAACTGCCTGAAAATGTCCGTTTCCGTAAAGTTGACCGCTATGAAGTGCCAAAAGGCGACGGCATGGTGGATGTGTGGTTAAGCCACTCTTGCATGCATTGCGGAAACCCTGCTTGTCTGATGGTCTGTCCGGCACAGGCATACACCACCCGTCATGACGGTCTGGTGGTACTGGATCGTGAAAAATGTACCGGTTGTGGCTTGTGTGTCAGTGCCTGTCCTTACGATGCAGTAGTGATGGTGGAAGCCGATGGCAAAGCGGCCAAGTGCAATATGTGCATTGAGCTTATTGAACAAGGCAAAAAGCCTGCCTGTGTGGACGGTTGTCCTGTGAACTGCTTGGATGTGGATAACATCTACCAAGTGATGAAACAGAAGAAATCAGCTACCAAACAAGGTGTTGGTTATGGTGACTGTATCACTAAGCCCAACATGGTGATTATCAAGGAGCGGGCATGATGGATGCGGATTTTGGACCTGTTGCCAGCGCTTACCAGGCTTTCAAGGGGATGATGTTTGCCCCTTCCAAGCCGGAGTCATTGCAGTCATTAATCCTTTGGCTGGAGCAGCAACACCCGTGCAGTTCACTGTTGACGGCAGCCCGTCAGTATGCGGACCAACAATTGGAGCTGGAATGTGACTTTAACCGTATGTGCATAGGTCCATACCGCTTGCTGGTACCACCGTATGAGTCTGTCTATCGCACCAGCGGTCGTCAAATCAACACTGATGAGACCGTTGCCGTGGCTGATTTTTACCAAAGGATCGGCTTGGTTCCCCACGGGGGACTGAACGAGCCGGCAGACTTTATCGGTAATGAACTGGAGTTTCTGTTCTGTCTCGAAGCCCTGCGCCATCAAGAGCAAGATGCCGAAGTGGCAGCAGAGCTGGAACAGTGGGCCACCGACTTCATGGCGGCCCATCTGGGACTCTGGTATCAGGAGTTCACGCAGGGGATAGAAACCCATGCCCAGACCGAGTTCTGGCGTTTGTATGCCATTGAACTGCGGGAGTTCCTGACCAGCAGAACCGCGCCATCAATCCCGGAGGATTCCGCTCCGCAAGACAAGCGTCCTGCTGACGCTTAAGGATATGACATGAGACGTTTAATCGGTTTTATCTCTCTGATCCTGGCGGGCATGTTCACTCTGCCCTCCATGGCAGCAGATGAAGAATATCTGCAGCCACAACAATGGCAACCCATTGAGGAACTTCGTCTTCCAGGCGACATTCCTGAATATCGCGGCATGCCTGTGGATCCCGCCTTGCCGGTGATCAACACAGTGGTTAACGAAGGCTACCTGGACACATTAAGCCCTAACACTTACTGGGCTGATCTGCTGACCTATAGCTTTTTTGGCATGATCGTGTTGCTGGCACTGTTTGTCATCATCAACGGTAAAGCCAAACTGTCCCACGGTTTCTCCGGCAAGAAAGTCGATCGCTGGACAGGTACCGACGTGTTTATGCACTGGGTCGGCGCCATCAGCTGCATGCTGCTGATTGCCACTGGCTTGATCATGATTGCCGGTCGCTTCTGGCTGGAACCCAACATGGGCGCCGGTCGCTGGATTGGCTTCATCAGCTCATCAGTAGCACTGCACGACCTGATGGCCTTCCCATTCATCATCGGCTGGGCCGTGATGGTGATTAAATGGGCCGGCAAACAGTTCCCTGCCGCCTGTGATATCGGCTGGTTCAAGGTGCTGGGCGGTTACGTGAACTTTGGTGGCATGAAAGGGAAACACCCTGATGCCGGGTTCGCCAACGCCGGTGAAAAACTGTGGTTCTGGTGCTTCACCATCTTTGGTGCACTGATGGTAGGTTCAGGCTTGGTACTGATGTTCCCATCACTGGTTGAAACCAAAGATGCCTCCAACCTGGCGCTGATCCTGCACCTGGTAAGCGCTGCGGTACTGGGCGCGTTCACCGTGGTACACATCTTCATGGCAACCATCATGTCTGAAGGCGGTCTGGAATGCATGCTTACCGGTAAGTGTGACGAAAACTGGGCCAAACAGCACCACAACCTGTGGTTCAAATCCCTGTCTGGCAAGTAAGCCCGATAGCTGAACTTTCGTTCTCAATATTGTGACTGCCCGAGCCGTAACCACGGCTCCGGGGGTCCTTTTACCTGAAATAAGGTTAAAACGATGAAAAAGACCGCATTAACTATCCTGCTGGGTTGCACCTTGCCACTGGCAGCTCAGGCCGCTGACACCGATTTCACCTCCAGCCTGAAAAACTCCGATTTCAGCCTGTACGGTTCACTGCGTCCTACCCTGGTATACAGTGACTCTGCCAAAGACAGCTGGGATGTGGGCGACGCCCTGTCACGTATCGGCGTAAAAGGCAGCACCGAATTTGCACCCGGCTGGAAAGCCATCGCCCAGGGCGAATGGAAAATCCAACTGAACGACGGTGGCAAATTTGGCGACCCACGCTTGGCCTATGCCGGTGTGGCATCACCTTACGGCCAGGTGACCTTTGGTCGCCAGCGTCCGGTACAGTACACACTGGTAGGCGAATACACCGACATTTTCAACAATGCCAACAGCCCGTTTGCCTACAACCAGGAAAGTCCGTTCTTTGCTGACAACCTGCTGCTGTACAAATTGCAAGTCAACCACTTCACGTTGATGGCCTCTGCAATGATTGACGGCGAAGCCAACAACAGCGGTGCTGAAGCCATCAACACCGGTGTGGGTTTTGACTGGGAAGGGCTGCATCTGGGTCTGACCTATCTGGAAGCTGACAAGTACGAAAACAACGTCAACGTTGGCAAGGATAAAACCACTGCCCTGGCGGCCACATACAGCCTGAAAAACGGCATCTACCTGGCCATGGGGTATCAGGACAAGGACTATGCTGACGATCGTGACGGCTACACACTGGATACTGCCGTTGCCATCCCGCTGGCACAGGACTACAAACTGAAACTCGGTTATTTCCGTTTTGATGACGGGATTGATGATGTGAGCAGTCTGGACTATCAGGGCTTTAACACCACTGTGGAATGGAACCCTGTCAGTAACGTACGGTTACATCTGGAATACCTGCAACAGAACAACGAAAACCGTGAAAACGACAAGAGCATTGCCTTCGGGGTCCGTTACGACTTCGATCTGAACTGGCACTTCTAATCGATTGCACGCCAATGGCCAAGGACGGCCATTTTCGTGGCACCACACTAAACCCCCGCTACTCGCCATCCTCCCCGAACCAGCGTTTCAATGTTTGCGCACAACTGCGGCGCACATCATCATCAATATAAAAGCTCACCATGGCCAGCGCGGCTGCCAACGCCCCTAAATCATCACTGAAGCCCACCAGCGGCGTCAGATCCGGAATGGCATCCATAGGTGAAATAAAATAGGCCAGCGCCCCGAAAATGGCGGTTTTGGCCCAAGCGGGCGTATCTTTGCGCTGGGCGGCGTAATACAGCAACAAGGCGTTTTCCACCACCTCCCGGCCGGCTCGCATGGCAAAGCCCTTGAGCTTATCCCAAAATCCCTGTTCGCTGTATTGCTGCTGCATCTGGCTACTCCGGTAAAAGTTAACGGCACGATAGGTTACATCAGGCGGGCACTTGCTCCAGGGCAAACCGGGTCTGGCTGGCCTTGACCGCTGGCGCCGGGCTTAACTGTTGCAACCAGCGGGCTAGCAGTTTTTTGTCCGGCACCCGCTTATCCGACTGCCCCAGCAGTTGGCTCAGGGCATAACAGTATTGATAGTACAGCTGCACATCTTCGCCATCCACCGCTTCTTCACTGACATTAATCATGGTGCCGCGGATGAAGTCACGCACCAGTGCCCAGCGGTCAAAACCCTTGATTTCGCCCATGCGCCGGATTTGCTGCCGGTTCCACTGCTGATAACGCGCATAAGCTTCATTGAAACTTTGCCGGTAGCGGCTGCTGGCCTGTGCCAGTAAATCACCGTTGGGCATGACCCGTGAAATGACAAAACGCTGACGGGCGGTGACTTCCTGCAAGCGCCAGCAATAATGATACAGGTAATGAAACAGCGGATTATCCCCATAACATGATACCTGCTGGGCATGTTGCCAGAAGTCGTTAAATTCTGCCGCTGCCACGGCCACCGCCAAATCGGACTCATGGGGGAAATGGTTATACACGGTACCCCGGGAAATCTGGCTGATGTCCACCAGATGGGCACGGCACAAATCAAACAGGACGTGCCCCCGCAAATGCGCCTGTGCCACTGACACCAAGTAATCGCACCGCTGTTGCCAGCTGCTCATTGATGGCCTCCGAAATACCGCCTTTCTTCACACTCTCATCATACCAATCTGGGGCGCCATCCCCTATTGAGTAATAATTGCAGCACCATGAGCAACTGCAATATCCCATGCTGAAATTAGAACTTCTTGAAAGTCTGATTGCCGTTGCAGAAACCGGCAATCTGTCAAAAGCGGCAGAACGCCTGTGCCGCACCCAGTCAGCCCTCAGTTTGCAGATTAAAAAGCTGGAAGAGAGCGTAGGCCAGGTACTGCTGCTACGGGACAACAAAGGTGCCAGGCTCACTGACGCCGGTGAAAAATTGCTGAACTATGCCTACAAAATGCTGCAGCTCAGCAGCCAGGCCATGGATGACCTCAAAGAAGACGGGCAGCAAACCATCCGATTGGGCATTCCCACCGATTATGTGAAATGGTATCTGGAAAGCGGCCTTATCGAGTTTATCCGCGAATTTACCTATCTGCAGTTGGTGATTGATACCGATGTTTCCGGCAACCTGTTTCGCCGCCTGCAAAACGGGGAGTTCGACGCCATCATTGCCACCCACTGGCAACCCCAGCCCAACGGCGAATTGCTGTTTGAACGGCGATTTGTCTGGTGTGGGGCCAAACATGGCCAGGCCCATAAACGCCAGACCATTCCGGTGGCACTGTATCCGGAAAACTGCCCCATTCGGGTGCAGGTATTTGCCAATCATAACCTGCTGATGCGGCCGCTTAACGTCCTGCTGACCACGCCTTCACCCCAAGCCATCTGCAGTGCGGTGGAAGATGATTTGGTGATTGCGCCACTGGCGGAATTTCGTGTTACCCACAAGATGCAAATTCTCAACCCGGAGCAGCACGGACTGCCGCTACTGCCCACATTCAATGAGTCGCTGTATGTGAATCCGGCTTCAGAATCCAAAGCCATCGCGCAGCTCAAGGCGCTGCTCAAAGCCAATCTTTCCCGGTTGTCGCTGCAACACGTAAAAGGCAGTGCCCAGCCTAGCTGAACACTGCCATGAGTCAGATGATGTAATTACGCTTTGAAGTGACTGAACTTGAAGGTGTGGCAATCCTTGCACATGGGTTGTTTCACCGCGTGTTCCGCATGGCATTCCGTGCACGGCACATCCTTGCCGTAGTGCAGGTTGTTATGGGGGTTTTGCCAGACTTCATCCCCTTGCCTTGCGGTTTTCTGGGCCAGTTTGTCCACTGAGTGGCATTTCAGGCAGCTGTCATCCGGTGCGCGGCTAACAGGCTTGTCCACCCCGTGGCAGGTGGCACACTGGTGTTTTACATACAGTTGCTGGTGATAACTGCGCCCCATGATGTTGTCCTGGGATACCAGGGTATCGCCAGCAACGGCGGAAAATGACAGCGCCAGCATTGCCGCCACCATGGCTGAACCGGAAAAAAGTGATTTCATAGCAGTGCCTCCTTACGCGCCCATGATGCTGTGTGCTGCGGTCATGCCCATCACCATACACTCGGGAATGGCACAGCTCCCCAAACGGCTCACCCCGTGAATGCCGCCGCACACTTCACCGGCCGCATACAACCCCTTGATGGCTTTGCCGCTATTGCTGTCCAGCACTTCGGCTTTCACGTTTACCTGCACACCGCCTTGGCAGTAATGCACTTTTGGCCACAAACGCACCACGGTAAAGGGCGCCTGCAAGTACATGCCCTTGGCTTTGGCCATGCTCTTGCCAAACTGTTTGTCGTCTCCGGCTTTTACATAAGCGTTGTACTCGGCCACCTGCTGCTCCAGAGGCTGCAGCGGAATGTTGAAGCGTTTGGCAATGGCTTGCAGACTGTCGAATTTCCAGCCCACGTCATATTTCAGCACCTTTTCACAGGTGGGGTGTTCCTTGGCGTGAGCATAACTGGTGATCATGATGGGGGGCAGCGGTTTGCCATCGTTGTCCCGGCACGCCAACTCCGCATCCGCACGGGTTTTACGGTCGGCGATTTCGTTCATGAAGCGCTTGCCGGTCAGGCAGTTCACCGCAATGGAATGGGGGAAGTTAAAAATGGAGTAGTTGGACACATAACCAAAGCCGCCCTCATCCGGTGAAGCCCAAGGACCGGACTGAATATAGGCCAGATGCACCGGCACCGCGCCCAACCGGAACATCTCCAGCATCCCTTCGCCAGTAGCCCCCTTGGCATTGGTGCAGCCCACTTCGGCATTCAAGGTCGGGTCCTGTGCCATACGCAGGTTCACGTTTTGCGCAAACCCGCCAGTGGCCATCAGCACCCCTTTACTGGCTCGGATGTTAATCACCTTGCCACTTTGGGCATCCTCTTCATAAAAAGGGTAACGGATGCGAATGCCCGCAACCGCGCCTTGCTTGTCCAGCACAAAGCCTTCAAATTTGCTGCGGTTTTGCAAAGCCACGCCCCGTTTGCGGCATTCATGCAGCAGGGGCTGGGTAATGCCGGCGCCGCAGCTCACTTTGGTCTGGTAAGTGCGGGGGACAGAGTGTCCGCCCAGCTGTTGCAAATAGGGATAGTATTCCGCCCCGGCATCCAGTGTCATTTGCAAGGCATCTTTGGCATAGGTGGCAATGTGTTTCAGCAAAGCTTCGTCTGCCACCCCACGGCCGGATTTAAGCTGATCCGCCACCATGGTATCTGCAGAATCCTGCACCCCTTGCTGTTGCTGCAACGGTGAATTGGGCGCGGCAAACAAACCGCCGTTAATGGCGGAGTTACCACCATACACGGCCATTTTTTCGTAAATGGTCACGGCGTTGCAGCCCAGTTTGGTGGCTTCTATGCCTGCGGCCAAACCGGCAAACCCGGAGCCGATAATGGCGATTTCCACCTGCTCATCCCAGTGAATGGCGTCTGTGGTCATGGCGGAGGCCATGCCCGGGGTTGCCAGGGCCACGCCAGTGGCGCCGAGACCTTTGATAAAGTGTCGACGTGTCAAACAATCTTGCTTGTTCATATCTCATCTCCCTTAATCATGCCCACCCAGAATAGGTGTGGAATGACTTCCAAAATCGGAGACAAGAGAAAGTGCTGGAATTTCATGCACGCCAGATGGCGCCAACCCGGTGGGGAATATCAAAAATCCGCGGTGGATAACACGCTGGAGCCGCTTCCAATGCATGATCCAAGGCCCATTACCCAATCAACAATGGCGGCATGGCTAAAGCTGCATTGCACACATGCCCATGCAGGCGCCTTGCAGCGCCCACATCTGGCTTGCATCACTTGAGCATTAACGGGGTTTCTTGGCCGCCACAGGTTTTTTACCGAATACCGGCCTGGCGCCCGGCCGGGCCTTGCCTTTGCCGCCGCGCCGCTTGCCATCATGCCCTTGGGACGCCCCGCCATGCGGCTGGACGTTGCGGTCTGCCGGCTGCTGCGTCGTTTTGGCGGTTTTCGGCTGCTGGTTGCCGCTAAAGCGTGTCAACGCCTGTTGCCCCTTGGCCGGCGGTTTTTGTCCCTGCCGACGGGCAAACTGCTCGGCCCGGCCTTCAGGCGGTACCAGATGCTGGGGGCCGGTACCAATCAGGTCCTGGCGCTGCATCTGCACCAACGCTTCGCGGATCAGCGGCCAACCTGCCGGATCGTGATAGCGCAGCAACGCCTTGTGCAAACGGCGCTGGCGGCCTTTTTTGGCAACAAACACCTGCTCGCTGTCGTGTTTCACATTGCGCAGCGAGTTAATGCCGGTGTGATACATGGTAGTGGCGTTGGCCATGGGCGACGGATAAAAGTTTTGCACCTGATCCAGCTTGAACTTACGGGCCTTGAGCCACAGCGCCAGATTGAGCATGTCTTCGTCGGTAGTGCCGGGGTGGGCCGAAATGAAATAAGGGATGAGGAACTGCTCTTTACCCGCTTCCTTGGAGTATTTTTCAAACAGCTCTTTAAAACGGTCATAGGTGCCCATGCCCGGCTTCATCATTTTCGATAACGGCCCCTCTTCGGTATGTTCCGGAGCGATTTTCAGGTACCCGCCCACATGGTGTTTTACCAACTCCTTGATGTAGCGGGGGTCTTCAATTGCCAGGTCATAACGCACCCCGGAGGCAATCAGCACTTTCTTGATGCCGGGCACGTCACGGGCGGCGCGGTACAGGTCGATGGTGTGCTGATGATCCGTATCCAGATGCCCGCAAATGCCGGGAAATACGCAGGAAAGTCGCCGGCAGGTCTTTTCGGCTTTTTCACTCTTGCAGCCCAGACGGTACATGTTGGCCGTAGGGCCGCCAAGATCGGAAATCACCCCGGTAAAACCGGGCACTTTCTGCTGGATGTCCTTGATTTCACGGATGATGGAATCCTGTGAACGGTTCTGGATAATGCGCCCTTCATGCTCGGTAATGGAGCAAAAAGAGCAGCCGCCAAAACAGCCCCGCATGATGTTGATGGAGGTTTTGATCATGTCATAGGCAGGGATTTTCTGCTTGCCATAGGCAGGATGGGGAATGCGCTGATAGGGCAAGTCAAACACGCCGTCCATTTCATCGGTATTGAGCGGAAACGCCGGCGGGTTGACCCATACACCCCTGTCGCCGTGCATCTGGAACAAGGCACGGGCGCAACCCGGGTTGGTTTCCTGATGCATCACCCGCGAAGCATGGGCATACAAAAAGCGATCATCACTGACCCGTTCAAAGGCCGGCAGCAGCACATAGGTTTTTTCCCAGGGCTTGGGTTTGGGCGGCTGCACGGAAACGGCTTGGGGGGCGTTGTTGTCAAACACCTTTACGTTGCTGGGGCCTGAAAGGTTCTGGCAACCCACATCATCGGCGCCGTAAGGATTGGGGATGGGGTCGATTTTATGCAGCTGGTCAATCTTGCGGGAGTCCACCCCCTGCCACAGGGGCAAGGCTTGCTTGCGCAGCACTGCGGTGCCGCGAATGTCCTGCATCGATTCCAGGGCTTCACCCTTGGCCAGACGCTGGGCCACTTCCACCAGCGGCCGCTCTGCATTGCCGTAAATCAGCATGTCGGCCTTGCTGTCAAACAGCACGCTGCGGCGCACTTTGTCCTGCCAGTAATCATAATGGGCAATCCGCCGCAAGCTGGCTTCAATACCGCCAATAATCACCGGTACATCCTTAAAGGCTTCCTTGCAGCGCTGGGTGTAAACCGTTACCGCCCTATCCGGCCGTTTACCGCCCTCATTGCCGGGAGTGTAGGCATCATCCCGGCGCAATTTGCGATCGGCAGTGTAACGGTTAATCATGGAGTCCATGTTGCCGGCGGTGACCCCAAAAAACAGGTTCGGGCGGCCAAGGCGCATGAAGTCATCTTTGCTGTGCCAGTTGGGCTGGTCAATAATTCCCACCCGAAACCCCTGGGCTTCCAGCATCCGGCCAATCACCGCCATGCCAAAGCTGGGATGGTCCACGTAGGCATCACCGGTGACCACTATCACATCGCAACTGTCCCAGCCAAGCTGGGCCATCTCCTTGCGGGACATGGGCAAAAAGGGAGCCGGCTGCAAATCGGCGCGATAACGGGGGTAACGGAACAGACTGGACTCAACGTGCATGTGCATCCCACCAACAAAGGTTGAACAATAAACGGCAATGGCTTCAGGGGCGCGGAGTATAACAGGCGCCCCCAAGTAAGTGTGAACAGTTTTTCAGCAACGGGCGCTTTTGCCGCCAAAGTGCCCGGGAGCCACCAGCCATAACAGGCTCAAGCTTCCAGAAACAGGATGACATTCAGCAAGGCCAGCGCAATCATGACACCCCAGGTGCCCAGCATCCCCAGCAAGCGGCCGATGTTTTCACCGCCCTTTCCCTGGGCCAGGCCAATGGCATGCAACAAACGGGCAGCCAGGAATATGGTCCCCAGCAGATGCAGCCAACCATCATGCACGCCGTTGGCTTCTGCCAATATGAGCAACAGCATTCCCAAGGGGGCATTTTCCACCAGATTGCTGTGGGCCCGTCTGGCCAGATACAGCTCGGGATGATCACCGTTTCCCACGCCCACTTTAAAGCGCACCCGCAGCTGCACTACCCGGGCACTCAAGAACAGCGCCAGCAATGTGGTCAAGGCACAATAAAATCCTGAAATATAAAGCGTCATCATGTTTCTCCATTGATGGTGAGCAAGCTATAACATCCCTTAAATAACCTTAGGTAATTTAATTTTTTATGTCATTATTCCCTTTGCATTAAATTCCTTTAAAATGCGCGCCAAACCCGCATGGTGCGGTGTTAACAACCTTGATTCAGAGCTACGGGGCACCCGGGTGGACACTCAGGAATTTTTAGAAAAGCGGCGGTTTATCATAAAGCTGGGCAAGGCATTACACAAATTCGGCACGCCGGCATACCGACTGGAAACCCACCTGCAAACAGTGGCCAACACCCTGGGGATTGACGGCTACTTTTTAATTTCGCCCACCTCCATGACCTTTGTGCTGCAACACGATACGGACCAAGAGTACAACCATGTGGCCCGGGTTCGCCCCGGTGAGCTGGATCTGGGCGCTTTGGCGCGTACCGATGCATTGGTGGAAGAGCTCCACAGCGGCCAGCGCACGCTGACGGAAGCCTTGCAGCGCCTGGATGACATTGCCGAGATGCCCAACCCCTATGGCCCGCTGCTCACCTTGGGGGCTTATGGCTGCGCTGCGGCAGCCTTTGCCATGCTGATGGCCACCAGCTGGAATGATGTGTTCTGGTCAGGCATGGTAGGGCTGGTGGTGTATTGCCTGGTCTTTGCCGCTGAGCATTCCAAGCGCATGGCCGAATTGCTGGAGCCGCTGGCGGCCACGGCCGCCGGTGTAGTGAGTTGTGCCATTGCCCAGATAGACCCGTCGATTAACATTCCCGTGGTGATCCTCTCCGGCATCATTGTGTTCATTCCCGGTCTGGCGTTAACACTCGGATTGGCGGAGTTGGCCGCGCGCGACCTGATGTCGGGCACCATGCGCATCATGGATGCCATGATGGTGCTGTTTAAACTCTACTTCGGCGCGGTTTTGGGGATTGCGGTCGGTAATGCCATTTTTGGCCAATATGTGTTTATTGAGCCAACCTCATTGCCCCGGGGCGCCAGCTGGCTGGCGGTGCCGTTATTGTCATCGGCGCTGGTGTTTATTTTCAAGGCCCGCTTGCAAGATGCCCCATGGGGGATTCTGGCAGGGGTGCTGGCCTTTGTGGCGGCCATTTTGGGCGGCATGTACCTGGGGGATTCGCTGGGCATTTTCTTCGGGGCCCTGGCAGTGGGCATTTATGCCAACCTGTTCTCCCGCTGGGCCAAGGCGCCCGCCTCCATTGCGCTGTTGCAGGGCATTGTCATTCTGGTGCCCGGCAGTAAAACCTACCTGGGGCTGAGCGCTTTTGTCTCCGGCGACACCCTGTTGGCACAGCCCCATCTGGGCGCCCAGCTGTTTTTAATTTTCATGTCGCTGGTGGCCGGCCTGATTTTTTCCAACGTGGTCATCACCCCCCGTTCCACTTTGTAACTGGCGGCATTCGCGCTCAAGGAGATCAGTCTTTCCCTGAAAAAACAGCTATGATTCAATTAGTCAGGAGCATAGGGTTGTGATTGGGGGAAAGGCTAAATGCATTATTACCAGTGGTTACTGGCAACAACGGCTGTCGCACTGTACAGCCACACACTCACCGCCCATGCCGCGCCGGCGGAAGATAAGGCCACAATTGCCGTGGGCGCTATTCAGGTGATCAGTAATCCGATTTTTGACGAATCAGCTTCCAATGCCATTTTTTTACATCACTGGGCCAACGCGCTGCATGTGAATACCCGCGAATATGTCATTCTGGATCGCCTGAGCTTCAAGCCAGGTGACGTAATCACCCAAAAACAGCTGGAGGAAGCCCAGCGCATTCTGCGCAAAGAACCCTATCTCCGCGATGCCCAAATCACCCTGCTCCCCGCCCGGGATGACCAACCCCAACCCCGTCAAAAATTGCTGGTGAAAACCTGGGATCAGTGGTCGCTCCTGCCCACCATTGACTGGGGACGCAGTGGCGGAAAAAACCGTTACGCCTTCGGGATCAAGGATGACAACATTCTGGGCACCGGCATACAAACCCAAATGGAATACCAGTCAGATGAAAACCGCACCGGGTATAAATTCGATTTCAAGACCCCCCTTAGCATCATCAAGAATTCCCATATGGCGGCCAGTTTTTCAGACAACGATGACGGCAAGTCCTCTTGGCTGAAATTTGACAAGCCCTTTTACACCCTGATGGACACCCGGGCCTACGGCGTGGAATACCGCAGTTTGGATCGTACCAACACTTTTCGTCAAAACGGTGAAGATCTGCAGCAATACAAGGAAAGCCTGGACTTTATGGAGCTTTACTGGGGCATGCTGCTGCAACAACATGAGAATGTGCATCAGCGGCTGCGGCTGGGGGTAACCCGGGATCGCCACGCGTTTGCCCCGGAGCCGGCACAACCGCCTGAGCCGCTGCCCCAGGATAGGGAATTCATTTATCCTTGGGCCGAGTGGGAATACCTGCAAGATGATTATCAGGTCATGAGCAATGTGCACCTGATTAATTTCAATGAAGACATCAACCTTGGCTGGCACCATAAACTGCGCGTGGGACTGGAAACCCATGATGGCAACAATCTTGGGTATCACCTGTACTGGCAAACCCATCGCGGTTACGCCGATGATAACGAGCTGCTGTTACTGGCACTGAAAGCCAGCGGCATTTTTGCCACCGCCCATCCCGATTACTACCAGCTCAGTGCCAGCGCCGAATACTTCTACCGCTTCAACCATAAGTGGTCCGCATATCACCGGGTACGATTACTGAGCTCCCACAACAACTTTCGGGACAGGCCGGCCGCACTTGGGGATGAAACCGGCATGCGGGGCTACCCCAATGATTTCCAGCACGGCGATAAACAGTGGTTAATCACCAGCGAGCTGCGCAATTACCCCAATATCAACCTGTACCAGCTGGCAGAGCTGGGCTGGGCCGCTTTTCTTGATGTGGGACAGGCCTTTAGCGGCCCGTTGGCAGAACACAACGAAATATCCCGCCCCCTTGGTGCCATTGGCATTGGCGCTCGCATTTATTCCTCCCGCTCCAGTTATGGCAACGTGATCCACATCGATTTCAGCCTGCCCATGAGCAAAGGCGAGCATGTTAACGGCTGGGAGTGGCGCTTTGAGGTAAAAAGCCATTTCTGAAAAAACCTTGCCATTGGCCGTTGCAAGGCGCATACAATCATCCCCTGC
Source organism: Shewanella mytili (assembly GCF_046765975.1). NCBI lineage: Bacteria > Pseudomonadati > Pseudomonadota > Gammaproteobacteria > Alteromonadales > Shewanellaceae > Shewanella > Shewanella mytili. Next base: position 123,657 of record NZ_JBKOUD010000008.1, read on the forward strand.
TGCCGCGTTTTTATTCCGGAGATAAGAGGTATTGGTTCATGGTTAAACTTTTCAGCCCCCTGCCACTGGGGAGCATCACCCTGCCAAACCGCATCATTATTGCCCCCATGTGCATGTACAGTGCCGATAACGGTCAAGTGCAGCCCTGGCATTGGCAACACTACGGTAATCTGGCCCAATCAGGGGCTGGCATGTTAATCATGGAAGCCGCCGCCGTTGTGCCAGAGGGGCGGATCACTTATGCGGATGTAGAATTGTGGGATGACGCCTGCCAGGGTAATCCCCCCGAAAATTAACAACTGTGAAAAGTAGAATTTTCTCGTAAAGTTAGACGCAGGAGATTCGACATGAAAATATCGCGATATACAGACAGTCAAATCATCGCCATTCTCAAGCCAGCAGAAGTTGGCACCCCGGTTCCTGAGCTGTGCCGCGAACATGGCATGAGCAGCGCGACCTTTTATAAGTGGCGCGCAAAATACGGTGGCATGGACGCTTCCCTTATGGCTCGAATGAAGGAGCTTGAAGAGGAAAATCGGCGCTTGAAAAAGATGTATGCCGAAGAGCGCCTGAAAGCAGAAATCATCCAGGAAGCCATGGCAAAAAAGTGGTGAAGCCCTGTGAGCGGCGAACGCTTGCTCAGCAGTCAGTGGCGCTTCACGACATCAGCATTCGCTTTGCATGCCGAGTGTTTTCCGTCAGCGAAACCTGTTATCGATATCCACCGAAGTTGTGTGACGAAAACGCTGAAATTGCCGATTGGCTTATCAAGTTGACCGAAGCTGAGAATGATTGGGGCTTTGGCCTCTGCTTTGATTATTTGCGCAATGTGAAAGGCAAAGGCTGGAACCACAAACGCGTTTATCGCATCTATTGCGAGTTGGCACTGAACTTACGCATTCGTCCCCGACGACGGCTACAACGTCACGCACCAGAGCCGTTGAAAGCACCGGTACGTGCTAACCAGGTCTGGTCTGTGGATTTTATGCATGACCAATTGTCTGATGGTCGAAACTACCGTTTGTTTAACGTGATTGATGATTTTCGCCGTGAAGGACTCGCCATTGAAGTAGGCTTGTCATTGCCCGCATTACGCGTGATAAGAGCTGGAGCAGTTGTGAGAACAACGGCCAACACCATCTGTCATTCGCTGTGATAACGGGCCTGAATTCATCAGTTTGGAATTTGTTAACTGGGCTAAACAACATCAAATCCGGATTGAGTACATCCAGCCGGGCAAGCCTCAACAGAACGCGTATATTGAGCGACACAACAAAACGATACGTTACAGTTGGGTCAGCAAGTACTTGTTTGAGTCCATTGAAGAGGTACAAGATTATGCAACTCAATGGCTTTGGTTTTACAATCACGAAAGGCCACACAAAGCCAACCATGGGCGACCACCTTTAATGGTCGTTTAACTTCTATTTTTAACTGCGGTTAAAAATGGGAGGATTACCCCACCTAGTATTTCAGGAGACATCAAATATGGAAAACTTAAGGATTGAGAGATTTGCCAACGTTAACTTGGATGACCCATTTTTTGACACCCTAAAAGAGAGTTACAAAGAGTTTTCAGACTGGTTCAGAAGGAAAGCTGACAGTGAAGCATTGGTGCTCTATAACGATGAGAAAGGAATCGAAGGTTTTCTTTACTTCAAGTACGAGAATGGTGTCAACGACGATACAATCCCTCTGCTACCTGATACGCACCACATGAAGGTTGGGACGTTTAAGTTCAATCCACAGCAAACGCGAAGGGGTGACCGTTACCTAAAGAAAATATTTGACTACGCTTTAGCTAAGCTCCCCAAAGTCGATGATATCTACGTTACTGTTTTTGGAGAAAAACACAACTATTTAGTCGAACTCTTCAAGCATTACGGGTTTGAAGATTACGGAACAAAAACCACTCAGAACGGTGTTGAAAATGTACTATTAAGAGACTTAAATAAATTTACTGGGGACGTAGATAAAGATTATCCATTTGTGAATATCAATGGTAATAGAAAATATCTCCTTTCTATATATCCAGATTTTCATACTAGACTTTTCCCTGACTCTAAATTGTGTACAGAGTCTCCAGATATCGTAAAAGACATCTCATATTCGAACAGTATCCATAAAATATTCATATGTTCTATGCAAGATGTTCTTAATTTTAGAAGAGGCGATGTTGTTGTCATATATCGAACTAAAGATGGGAATTCAGCCGAATACACATCTGTAGCTACTTCACTATGTGTTATTGAGAATGTGAAACATATAGACGAATTCGACGATGAGGATGATTTCATAGATTACTGCATAAAATTTAGCGTTTTTTCTGAAATTGAACTTCAGCAAATATACAGAGAAAGAAGATATTGTTTCATAATAAATTTTACATATAACGCTGCATTCCCAAAACGGCCTATACGTAAGTATTTGGCTGATAATGCAGGCCTGCCACGTAATGCTTACTGGGGGGTAATGCCGCTAAATAATCAACAATTTGAGGCTATTATTGACCTATCAGAGCTAGATAGAAAATTTCTCGTAAGATAAAAGGTAAGGGGTGTCGTGATGTGTCACGCCCCCTTTAATCAGCCTTAATCCACTCTATCAGTGTATCAATTTCATCACCCGAACAATAAGTAAAATGTGGTAGATTACGACTTGAGGAAAACTCTATCGAACGCTTCAACTCTTTCTGTTGGAATTCATCAAGCAATGCTACATCTGGACTAGTACCATCTCTATGAATAAGACGATTACTAACTTCATTCGCATCACATGTAACGGTGACAACCTTCTTAGGGTTAATACAGTCAAAGACATCGTAATCAAGTTCAACGATACCCCCCATGCTATTGAGTAAGCAAAAGTGCCCATCCAAGGCGACTTTATTACACTTTAGCTTACTAATCCCCATTAATAATGATGATTGATTCTCCTTGGCATCCTTAACGCCTTTGCTTTTCTCAACATACTTTGAGTTAGCCTTAATAATGTCACTACAGGAATAAAAATCTAAATTCAAATGAGAGCTCAGCATTTTACAAAGAGTCCCTTTCCCTACACCATGAATACCAGCAATAAAGTAAATATCCAAAATGCTATCCTTAACTAAGATACTTAGCAAAAACTTCCAGAATAATCTAAATATTTGAACGATTGCGGAGCTTTAAAATCCACATCATTTTCGTAAGGGTCTATAGGCTGACTATATCTAGTCAATTCCTTAATCTCTATAGCGTATGCAACTTTTCTATTAACAAAGTACTCATCAAAAAATTCCTTTTCGATTCCTGACGCCTCTTTTGTTTCTTCCCATAGTTCTTCAGGACACTTTGCTAAAATATTTCCAATCTTAAACTCTCCGACGATCTTACCTTCCGGCATAGTAGAATATATAACAACAGATTTAACTTCTGGTCGTTTAAAAATCGCTTTCCTATATTCAAACAGTTTCTCACCCGAAAAAATCTTATCAACAAACTCTGGTTTTATTGAAAGTAAAGCTTTCATTTCTTATTCCCTAAACTAACCCATAGTTAAATGCAAAAATCCATATTTTACCTTCTAATTAAGCTAGTTAAATCAAACGCCAAACCACTGGTTAAAAAACAAATCCACTTGAATTTGCAAGCTAAGCTCACGCCACCCTCCAACTGGCTCACGCATTCTCAATGCCCCTTCTAACATAAAGCTACTTGGCAATACTTACGAAAGCCAGCTATACGCTCTGTTTATGTTAAGCATGTCGATGCATTTGGCAGTGTGGCATCACATCACTTACAAGTCATGTGATAATTTTAAAATCCCTACAGGGAACAATCAAATTGTATATAGTCTCTGTTTTTCCGACAATTGGAATAAGTCGTTGGGGTAGCCTATATCTGAAACAAAAAACGCCATTTCTGCATTGTAAATGTCTCACTTGTGTACCACCTTTTTACCAGCGGTTTCAAATAAAATCAAAAACAAAGCAAAAACAGCGTCTTATATTGTTTAGGTGAGTTGACCTATAAGCCGGGTCCTGTTCTCCCAAAGGGAGCGGCAGCCATTCCTCTAGGCCTGCAATCGCTCGCAGGCTCAAGCAATCTACCCGGTTCCAACGCGAGCCACGCCATAAGGAACCCTATTTGATCTTGCTCCGGGTGGAGTTTACCTTGCCACGGACTGTTGCCAGCCGCGCGGTGCGCTCTTACCGCACCGTTTCACCCTTACCGGCCCGAAGGCAGGCGGTCTGTTCTCTGTTGCACTTGTCGTCGGCTCGCGCCGCCCAGACGTTATCTGGCACCCTGCTCTGTGGAGCCCGGACTTTCCTCCCCGTTCTTGCGAACGCAGCGACTGCCCGGTCAACTCGCGGCGGATTATATCCCAGGTAGCGCCCAAGGCCAATTTTTTCTGTTACCAGCCCTGCTCCAAGCCCTGTTTGTAGAGTGCGTTTTTCTTCAGGCCATAAATGTCAGCGGTAATGGCCGCGGCTTTTTTCAGGGGCAACTCACCACAAAGCCGTTGCAGGGTGTCCAGTGCCTTGGCGGGAATGGCATCATCATCTGCGCAAACATGCCCATGGCACATCAGCACTATTTCCCCTTTCTGCTGGTTGGGGTCGGCTTCCACCTGTTGGCGGATTTCCCCTATGGTGCCGGATAAAAACGTCTCGAAGGTTTTGGTGAGCTCCCGGGCCATCACCATGGGCCGCTCGGCACCGAACACCTGTTCCAGTGCCGCCAGGCTGTACAGAATGCGGTGAGGGGACTCATAAAAAATCAGGGTACGACTGTCTTCTTTCAGCGATTCCAGCTTGTCTGTACGGGCTTTGTCTTTGGCAGGCAAAAAACCCTCAAACGAAAAGCGATCTGACGGCAATCCCGAGGCAGACAGGGCCGTAATGGCCGCACAGGCGCCCGGAAGCGGCACCACCTGAAAACCTGCCGCGCGTACCTGTGACACCAAATGGTAACCCGGGTCGGAAATCAGCGGCGTGCCGGCATCGCTTATCAGCGCCACCGACTCACCGGCTTGCAGTTTGTCAATGAACCACTGGGCTCTCGCCCGTTCATTGTGGTCGTGCAAGGCCATGGTACGGGTTGTAATATTGAAGTGACTCAACAGCTTACCGCTGTGGCGGGTGTCCTCACAAGCAATCAGGCTCACGGTTGACAACACCTCAATCGCCCGCGGGGTGAGGTCACCAAGATTCCCTATGGGGGTTGGAACAATATAAAGAGCAACGGACACGCTCATAACCACCTCGGATAACAGATTGTCCGGTCTTTCGCTGGACAACATAGAAGGTTAAACTAAGGCCAGCATCTTACCAGAGTACCGCCTTGTGTTGAAAAGCCAGAATCTCATTAAGCCCACAATTGCCGTTTTGCTGCTTGCCAGCCTCTGGGGGTGTGCCAGTGGCCCCACCCAGCCTGTAGCCCCGAGTGACCGTCAGGCAATTTCGCTGCAAACGGCGACACAAGCGCCAGCGGCCTATCTGGCCCAGGCAGCAAAAGCCAGCAATGCCCAACACCGGCAACGCTTGATGTTGCTGGCAGCCAAAGCGTATCTGGATGATAACCAGACCACCTCTGCCGCTGAAATCCTCAATGCCTTGCAGCATGAGCAGCGCACAGATGCCGAGTTGATGGCGCAATACCGCTATTTGCAGGCCAGAGTGCTGGAGCAGCAAGGCCAGCTTGGCGAAGCGCTGGGCCAATTGCAGTTTCAGTCCCAGTGGCAACTGCCCCAATGGCAATGGAATGATTATCACCAAATGCGGGCCCGGCTGTATGAAAAGACCAAACAGCCCTTGTTGCAAGCCAAAGAGTTAAGCTTCTGGAGCCAATACCTGCCGGCCACTGCGGCCCAGCAGCAATACCAACAGATATGGCGCCTGCTGAAACCGTTGCCGGAAACGCAGCTGGAGCAGCAAGCCAATCACAGCAGTGATGCCCTGTACCGGGGCTGGTTGCAGCTGGCCTATCTGGCCAAGCACTATGCCGTGGACCCTGCCAGTCTCATCAGCCATTTAAGCCAATGGCAGCGCCTCAATCCGTCTCATCCGGCGGCATTGCAGTTGCCACAAGACCTGCATCGGGCGCTTAACACCAAACCCTATCATCCCCGGCAAATTGCGGTATTACTGCCCCTTAGCGGCCCACGGGCAGAACTGGCAGCGCCCTTGCGCCAGGGAATAATTGCCGCTTATCTGGCAGAGCCGGATGAAAACGTCAGCATCAATTTTTACGATACTGCCAAAGGCGCCGACACCGCGTACCAGCAAGCCCTGACCCAGGGAAGTGATTTCATCATCGGCCCGCTGCTGCCCAATGAAGTGGATAAAATCCTCGCCCTGCAGCCGCCCAAACTTCCCCCGCAGACGCCTGCAACCGCCGCCACGGCGCCCATGCCAGCGCCTCAGTCATTAACCGCACCGCCAGAGCTTTTTCTGAACCACACCGCCAAGATGGTGGTGGATCAAGATAAATACTATTTTGCCCTGTCGCCTACCCAGGAGTCGGCAGATGCGGCCCAGCGCATGTATCAGGACGGGATTGAACGGCCCCTGCTGCTGGTCAGTAACGACAATATCGGCCGCCGGATGGCGGAAAGCTTTAATGCCAGTTGGCAGTCACTTACCGACGAGGCCGCTGAAGTCCATTATTTTGCACCGGATAACATGCGCGATACAGTACAAACCGCCCTTGGGGTCAGCGACAGTCAGCATCGCATCAAGCAGCTTCGCAGCGTACTGGGAAGTCAGATAAAGGCGGATTTTCGCTCCCGGCGGGACATTGATGCCATTTACATGATCTGCAGCAATCAGGCACTTCCACTGCTCAAACCCTATATCGACGTGAATTTCAGCGTGTTTGCCGAGCCCGTGCCCATTTATACCAGCAGCCGGGCACGCCAGCACGATAACCGCCAAACGGTGCAAGAGCTCAACAACATCACCATTAGCGATATTCCCTGGCTGTTACAACATGATGGCGACAGTACGGTAGCCACCTTGTGGCCAACCTGGGGCAGTACCCAAAAACGCTTGTATGCCATGGGCTTTGATGCCTTGCAGCTAGTGAACAAACTGGCGCAGATGCGCGCATTCCCGGGCTATCAATTCAGTGGCCGCACCGGGCTTATCTCGGTGGATAATGACGGCGTATTAAACCGGCAGTTGCAATGGGGCAAATACCGCCACGGAGTATTGCGCCCTCAGTAACGGAGCAGATGGCATGAGTAGCGGCAAGGATGCAGAACAGTTCGCCCGGCGTTATCTTGAACAACAGGGGCTGTCATTTGTCGAACAGAATGTGCGCTACCCCTTTGGCGAGCTGGATTTGGTGATGAAACAGCACGGCACCTGGGTATTCGTGGAAGTGAAATACCGTACCGGCCGGGGATTTGGCGGTGCATTACAGGCGCTGACCGCCGCCCAGCAGCAACGCATTCGCAAAGCCGCCAGCTGCTATTTGCAACAACATGACATTAGCGATGCCTGCCGTTTTGACGTGATAGCCATTGACGGCGACCAGGTAAATTGGCTTATCGCTGCTTTTTAACCCGTTAAAAAATCATCTTATTTAACCGCTGTCGATGCCTGAAATATCTCACAGACTATGGCATGATAGTGATTCTGTCAGTGAAGGATGAACAGATGTTAGAACGTATCAAAGACTGCTTCACCGAGTCTATCCAAACCAAAATCGATGCGGCGGAAGCGTTACCTGACGACATTGAAAAAGCCACCGCCATGATGGTGAACTGCCTGCTGGGTGGCCATAAAATTCTGGCTTGCGGCAACGGCGGCAGCGCCGGTGATGCCCAGCATTTTTCAGCGGAGTTGCTCAACCGCTTTGAGATTGAACGTCCACCCCTGCCGGCACTGGCACTGACCACGGACAGCTCAACCCTGACAGCCATTGCCAACGATTACAGCTATGACGAAGTGTTTTCCAAGCAGGTACTGGCATTGGGCCAGCCCGGCGACATTCTGCTGGCCATCTCCACCAGCGGTAACTCCCGTAACGTGATTAAAGCAATGGAAGCCGCCTTGAGCCGGGACATGACCATTGTGGCACTTACCGGCAAAGACGGCGGCGCCATGGCGGGACTGCTAAGCACCAATGATGTGGAAATTCGCGTGCCTTCCAACGTTACCGCCCGCATCCAGGAAGTGCACCTGCTGGTGATCCACTGCCTGTGTGACAGCATTGACCGCACGCTTTTCCCACAGGATGACAACCAATGAGAGCATTGCTCCTGCTGAGCCTTAGCCTGTGGTTACTGGGGGGATGTGCCGGCGCCATGATGGCGGGCACGGTGGGCGGCGCGGTGATGCTCAATGATGAGCGCCCGCTTTCAACCCAACTGGACGATACCAATACCGAATTTCGAATAAGCGCCGTACTGGCCACCGATGAAGCGCTGAAATCCCAATGCAACATCAACGGCATCAGCATGAACGGCAATGTACTGCTGATTGGTCAGGCCCCTAACTCCCGACTGCGTGATCAAGCGGTTAAACAGGTGCAATCCCTGCAGTTGGGCGGCAAGATTCACAATCAAATCCGCATCGGCAATCCGGTATCCTTTACCACCCGCAGCAATGACACCTGGATCACCACCAAGGTGAAAGGGCGCATGTTGAACGACAAGAATCTGGATATGACCCGCATCAAGGTGGTCACCGAAAATGGCGAGGTGTTCTTGCTGGGGCTGGTCAGCAGGGAGCAAGGGGATTTGGCCACGGAGATTGCCCGCAACACCTCCGGTGTGCGCAAAGTCATCCGCATGTTCGACTATATCGCGACCAACTAATCTTCCCTGCACAATGGCCAACACATGGCACTAAAAAAGCCGGTAACAGTGACTGTTGCCGGCTTTTTCTTTTAGCACACCCCTGTTGCCATTACAGCAGGAACCCCAGCTTGTCGTAGGTCAGCTTCAAGGTGGCAGCAGCACGCACCCGGGCTTTTTCGGCCCCTTCGTGCAACACCTGGTTAAGGTAATCGGTATCCTCACGGTATTGCTGATAACGCTGCTGCAGCGGTTCCAGCATGGCCACTACGGCATCACCGGCAGCGGTTTTCAGATGGCCATACATTTTGCCTTCAAACTGCGCTTCCAGTGACTGGATGCTGTCGCCGGTCACCCCGGACATCAGGCTCAACAGGTTAGACACCCCGGGTTTGTTTTCCACATCAAAACGCACCACTGGTGGCTCTTCGCTGTCGGTCATCGCCTTTTTCAGCTTTTTCATCACCGCTTTGGGATCTTCCAGCAGTCCAATCACGTTATTGCGATTGTCATCGGACTTGGACATCTTCTTGGTGGGTTCCTGCAATGCCATGACTTTGGCACCCAACTCTGGAATGAACGGCTCCGGCACGGTGAAAGTATCACCGTAGGCGTTGTTGAAACGGGTGGCAATATCACGGGTCAGTTCCAGGTGCTGTTTCTGATCCTGCCCGACCGGTACCAGGTTGGCCTGGTACAGCAAAATGTCGGCGGCCATCAATACCGGATAATCAAACAGGCCCACATTCACATTATTGGCATGGCGCTGGGACTTGTCCTTGAACTGGGTCATGCGGCTCAGCTCACCCATCTGGGTGTAGCAATTGAGTGCCCAGGCCAGCTGGGTATGTTCCGGTACCTGCGATTGCATGAATACCGTGCTTTTTTGCGGGTCTACACCACATGCAAGGTACAGGGCCAGTGTATCCAGGCAGGCTTTACGCAGTTTTTGCGGGTCCTGGCGTACCGTTATCGCATGTAAATCCACCACACAGTAAATGCAATCATGGCTTTCTTGCATATTCACCCACTGCCGCAATGCGCCGATATAGTTGCCGATGGTCAATTCACCGGAAGGCTGGGCACCGCTGAATACAATAGGTTTGCTGTTACTGCTCATGATGTTTTATTTACTCCGTTTACTTTGACGCCAATAACGCCAGAATTTGCTCAAAATGATCACAGACGACATCCGGGCCGCTGAGACTGATATCTTCACCGTAGTTGTAACCGTAGGTCAAGCCGACGGCAGCCACCGATGCCGCTTTGGCTGCCCGGATATCGTTACGGGAATCCCCCACCATCAGGAATTCGTGGGTCTCCAGTTGCCATTGTTGCATCACATGCTGCAGCGGCAGCGGATCGGGCTTCATTTTATCCAGGCTGTCACCCCCAAGAATCAATGAAAACAGCGGCGCAATGCCAAAGGACTGCAATAAGGGCACGGTGAATTTGTACGGTTTATTGGTCACAATTGCCAGACGATAGCCCTGCTGGTGCAGCTTTGGCAACACCTCAGCCACACCCTCATACAAGCAGCTGTACTGATTCAGGCACTGCTGGTAATGCTGCATGAACAGCGGCATGGCCTTGTCCATCTGGGCATCGGTGGGCTCACAGCCCAGGCTGTTGTGCATGGCCCGGCGCATCAGCATGGTGGTGCCATTGCCCACCCAGTTACGCACCTGTTCATCACTGCAGGGGCTTAATGCCAAATCCTGCAATGTTGCCCGGCAAGCCGCGCCCAAATCCGGTACGCTGTCTACCAGCGTACCATCCAAATCAAACGCAATGCCTTTTATTTGTGTAAAATCTGTCATCCTTAAAGCCCTGCCAATGCCTGTCGCATTCTGTCAATTACCGCTTTGTAGTCATCCTGACCAAAAATTGCCGAACCGGCCACGAACATGTCGGCACCGGCCTTGGCAATGGCGGCGATATTGTCCTCTTTGACACCGCCATCCACTTCCAGGCGAATATCATAGCCACTTTGCTCAATGCGTTGCCGTACCTGGGCCAACTTGTCCATGGTGGCCGGAATGAAAGACTGGCCGCCAAACCCTGGGTTTACCGACATCAGCATGATAACGTCCAGTTTGTCCATCACGTAATCCAGATAGCTCAAGGGCGTGGCCGGATTAAATACCAGTCCCGCCTTGCAACCGTGGTCACGGATTAATTGTAAAGAGCGGTCCACATGCTCACTGGCTTCAGGATGGAAAGTGATGATGGAAGCGCCGGCGTTGGCAAAATCAGGGATCAGCGTGTCCACCGGTTTCACCATCAGGTGCACGTCAATATCCGCAGTAACCCCGTATTTGCGCAGCGCTTTGCATATCATCGGCCCAAAGGTGAGGTTGGGGACATAATGGTTATCCATCACATCAAAATGAATCACATCGGCACCCGCTGCCAGCACCGCATCAACCTCTGCCCCCAAACGGGCAAAGTCAGCCGACAAAATGGATGGGGCTATCAAAAAAGGTCGCATAAAATTCTCACGGGATGTTTAAGAAGTCGTCTATTTTACCCGCCAAGGCGGTCAGGCTCTAGCGAAAGCGCCATGATTATCCCGATTGCGGTCGATAAAATGGCATTTTTCTGGTCTTACCAAAAAGCTGTTTAATTTAACAGCAATTTTGATATACTCGAAAAACTGTCACATCTTCGGCGAAGGGAAAATGGCCTCTAAAATAATGCATGGCATCGTTGGCATGAAATCTGCGCTGATACTGGCAACCGCTGCCGGTAGTGTAGGGCTTACCGCCGTGACAGTGCAAACCCTGCTGATCACCGATAATTCCCGCAGCAAATACTGCAGCCAGATCACCGACTACAACACCCAACTGCCGGGCAATAGCCCCAACAACCGCTGTGCCGTGCAGGAAGATGATTTGAGCTGGGGCAGCTGGTTCAGCGGCAAAAGCCGCTCCGGACAATTCCACTTTATTGATTTGCTGGAGTTGTTGCACGGCCATGAGCGCAAACCGCTTGATGGCATATCACCGGCCAGACGTTCCGCTTTATAGCAGCTTGTCTTGGCATGGTGCGGGTAAACATGCCTTTTTCTCTCCATTTCTCACCGCTAACTAACGGCAATTTGCCTTAAACCGCGTTGTCATCCCATTGGCAGGTATGATCATAACGGGCAATCAGCTCATCCACTTTGGTGCGGGCGCTGCCCTTTTGGCTAATGTTGCGCTGCACTTGCAGTGTTTCCATCTGCGCGCCACGGTAAAGCTCCCGCGTCAGGGCAATGTCGTGATTGCTAATCACCACGGGGATCCCTTTTTCACAGGCCGTATGCCGAGAGCAACGTGCCAGAATGGCTTGATCATCCAAGCTAAAACCGGCCCCCACATAGGTGGTAAAGCTGGCGGTTGTGGATAAGGGAGCATAAGGCGGATCGCAATACACCACATCGCCGGATTGCAGCTGGGCAAACGCCTGCTCATACCCCATACACACAAATTCGGCTTTGTCGGCCTTGGCGGCAAAGGCGAGGATTTCCCGTTCGGGGAAATAGGGCTTTTTATAGGAACCAAACGGCACATTGAAAGCGCCGCGGCGGTTGTAACGACACAATCCGTTAAAACCGTGACGATTCAGGTACAAAAAACTCACGGCCCTATCAAATGCACAGCGGCTGCGGTTGAACCTGTCCCGCACTCGGTAAAAGGCATCCCGGTCGTTCATTTCAGGGACAAAAAGCTCCCCTACCGCACCGATGTAACGCTGTGGCTCACGCTGAATAATCTGGTACAGGTCAATCAAATCCTGATTGATATCGCATAGCAGATAGCTGGCGTAATGGGTGTTGAGAAAGACGGAGCCTGCGCCGACAAAAGGTTCCACCAAGCGCTGCCCTTGGGGTAAATGACGGGTGATAGCATCAACCAGCTTGAATTTTCCGCCAGCCCACTTCAAAAAGGCCCGTTGTTTTTTATTCATTTATGTGTGATGCCCACTCGTACGAAGCCGAGATTGTACCTTGTTTGCCTGTAAATATCACGGTTATGGCAAGGGTTGGGGCTGGTAGCCCTGAATGGCTTTCCACGCCCGAATCCATGCCTGCTCACCGGTTTCTTGCTGCCAGTTTTGTGCCGCAGTGAGTGCTTGCTGACGGCTGGTGAAATTGCCTTGGAGAATGACCCACCACTGCCCATGACGGCACAGCCAGATGTCCGTTCTACCGGCAGGAGCCTTGAGATAAAGTGCCGTAAGGTATTCATTGGCAGAGGCGCGCTGTTTCATGCTAACCAGCTGCAGCGTATAACCGCGCTTGGGCAGCTCGCCCACCACGGTAATGGCAGGCTCAACAGTAACACTTTGTTCGGGGGCTGCAGCCACCGGGTTTTCGGCAGCAGATACCGCGCTTGCCTGCCCGATTTCCACTGCAGCTGGCGCAGTGCTAGTGGGAATGTCCGCCGTCACCACATCAGCGGTGGCCGCCGCATCCTCCAGCAATGTACTTTTCGACTCACTAACTGGCGCCGTGTTAGGGGCCACAACTGTTTGATGTGCGGCCATCACGGCAGGGCTTGTCAGTGCCGGCAAGAGCGGCGACAACGGCGCAACGTCATCCGGGGCAATTGGAGCTGCCGTGGGGCGATAGGCTATTGGCAACCACTGCCATAATGTGTCCGGTAAGCGATAATCCCCATGGATGACTAGTGTAGCCACGGGCTGTTGGGGCAAGGGGGTCATCCACTTGCCAATGTACCAGATGGCTGACGACAGCAATAAAACGACCAGCAACAACCCCAGCGTCAACCGGCGCCATGGCCATGTTTTACGGGCACTGGGGGTTCCGTCAAGCGCCAATTGTACCAGTTGCAGCACCGCCGCCGGTGTGCCACTTTGTTGCTCCAGCTGCTTAATAACAATGCTTCTGGGGGTAAATACCGGTTGTTGTGAACGTGTCAGCAGGGTTTGGTACAAGCCTTCCCGCTCAGGCAACGACAAAGGCTCTAGCGTTACCGGCAATAACCATTGTCGTTGGGGTTTTGGCAACTGGGGCAATAACTGCTGGCCGAACCCGGCGTTAACCGCCAAGGTGAGCGTTACGGTAGCACCGGCGCATTGCAGTTGGGTCAACAACAAGCACTCCGCCCACAACGTGAGCGGCAGGTATTCGGCATCATCCACCAGTATGTGCAAAGGGGTGTGCAGTTCGGGAATAAAACGCAGCAGTGTATCCGCCAATGGTGCTTCATCGTCAAACAGGGGATCTGGCAACAACTGCATGATGATTTTACGACGGATTTCGCCGGCAGTGGCATATTGAGGGCACGCAACAAGCGCCAGATTGCAATCATCCAGCCCGTTCGCCAATGCCGTCAACAGGGTGGTTTTACCGGCCCCCTTTTCACCTTCCAGCAACACCAGTTGCTCGCCATAGCAAGCAAGGTGCTGCAATCGGTGAAGCAAGGCCTCCTGGGAGGGTAAAAGCAGTTGTTCGCCAGCCATTCACATCACCACAGTGATTAATGTTGGCGGATAACCTGTGCCAGAAGTGAATCGCTCACATCGCCAAAGACAGCTGCCTGCCCCAAGGCGGTGGGGAGCACCAGACGGATCTGACCGGCCAGGACTTTCTTATCACGCCGCATATGTTTGATAAAGCTTTCAAAATCCATGGACTGAGGCGCTTTTACCGGCAAATTAAAATTCACCAGCAGCTGTCGAATACGACGGACAATTGACGCATCCAGCAATCCCATGATGTTAGCGGTTTCAGCAGCAAGGACCGTGCCAGCCGCAACAGCTTCCCCATGGAGCCAGTTGCCGTAACCCATTTCAGCCTCAATCCCATGACCAAAGGTATGGCCGAGATTGAGCAATGCCCTCACGCCATGTTCAGTTTCATCTTCGGCCACCACTTCGGCCTTGATTTCACAACAACGGCGAATGGCGTAGGACAACGCTTGGGGGTCTAGCGCCTGAAGCTCAGCCACATGCTGCTCCAGCCAGGCAAAGAATTCCCTGTCCCAAATAATGCCATACTTGATGACTTCAGCCATCCCGGCTGCAAATTCCCGAGCGGGCAGTGTCTGCAAACACAAGGTGTCTATCAGCACCGCTTTGGGCTGATAAAACGCACCTATCATGTTTTTGCCTAACGGATGATTGACCGCGGTTTTGCCGCCAACCGATGAGTCTACCTGCGCCAGTAAAGTGGTGGGTAATTGAATAAAATCCACGCCGCGCTGATAACTGGCGGCAGCAAAGCCTGCCATGTCGCCAATCACCCCGCCCCCAAGGGCCACTATCACCACATCACGACTACAATTGTGCTCCAGTAACGCGGTAAAGATATCGTCCAGATGCGCCAGTGTCTTAAACTGCTCACCATCGGGTAATATCACCGCATGCACTTTTGCAGCGAAGGTGGACAATACATCGGTTACCCGCTGCAAATACAGCGGGCCGACAGTATCATTGGTGACAATAAACAGCGTTTTGCCGGTAAAATCCACCAGCAATGCGTCAGCCTGTTTCAACAGATCCCGGCCAATGACAATAGGGTAACTACGTGCCCCCAACGCTACCTGGATCCGTTCCATAATCGGCCTTAAAAACCTAACTGTTCAATGATTTGATTGGCAACAACCTTGGCACTTTGCTCATCGGTTTTCACCACAACATCTGCGATTTCTTCATATAACGGGTTACGCAATTCGGCCAGTTTTTCCAGCACGTCCCGCGGATTGTCCACCTGTAACAACGGGCGGCGCTTATCACGCTGTGTACGCGCCACTTGTTTGTCAATGGTGGTTTCCAGATATACCACAATGCCCCGCGCAGAGAGATAGTTACGGATATCCTTGCTCTGCACTGAGCCACCGCCGGTTGCCAGTACAATTCCCTGTTTTTCAGTTAAATCGGAGATCACCTGAGCTTCGCGACGGCGAAAACCTTCTTCACCCTCTACATCAAATACCCACGCTATGTCTGCGCCGGTGCGACTTTCAATTTCCTGATCTGAATCGTGGAATTCCAGATGCAGCATCTGTGCTAAGTGACGACCTATGGTGCTTTTACCCGCCCCCATAGGACCTACCAGAAATATATTACGTTTTTCAGCCATTTCTTATACGTCTGAATCTTATGAAAAGTTTGCCGAAAGCCGGTTCAGAGTCAAACCGACAGGATTTTTTTACCTTGCTCTATAGAGACTTGACCGGGGATTATCTCAGCTTAATGAGGCTTTAGGCAAGCATCGCCACCCATTAAAGCTAAATTATTAGCACAAAGCAAAGCCAGTGGAGGACACTGGCTTTATGGATAGTGCTGTAATATCAGAAATTTTCAATCACGATTTTGGGGGTCACAAAGATCAGTAATTCATGACGTTCATTGGCATCTGAGGTGTTACGGAACAGAGCCCCCAGTACGGGAATGTCACCCAATACCGGCACCTTGTTTACGCTATTAATCAGTTGTTGCTGATAAATACCACCCAATACAATCGTTTCACCGTTATCCACCAACACCTGAGTCCCCACTTTCTGGGTATTGATGGACACGGCTTCACCCAGCGGGGTCGTTACCACTTCCCCTTTAGAATCCTGGGTAATCTCCAAGTCTAGAATGACCCGATTATCCGGAGTGATCTGTGGGGTCACTCGCAAAGACAGCACCGCCTTTTTAAATCGCACGGTGGCGGCACCGCTGGAGGCGGACTCAACATAAGGGATTTCCACCCCTTGTTCAATATATGCCGCCTTTTGATTGGAGGTGGTGATACGGGGGCTGGCAATAATTTCGCCCTGATTTTCCTGCTCCAACGCACTCAATTCCAAATCCAAAATAGTGCCATCCGCCAATTTGGCCACATTAAACGCAATGCTGGCGGCGCTGTTGGCCCCCGCCGGCAGATTCACGTTCAAACGGTCACCCAATGCCGGCGTTGTGCCAGAAACCAGGCTTGATGCCCCTTCCAACGTGCCGGAGGTGCCTTTGTTGCCCTGCAGATCGGTAACGCCCCAGCGTACCCCCAAGTTCTGTGCCACGGTATCGCTGACCGTCACCATGCGGGACTCAATCAGTACCTGCTTGATGGGAATGTCCAACACCTTGATAAGCCGATGAACATTTTCAATGGTGGCAGCGGTATCTTTTACCAATAGGGTATTGGTGCGATCATCAACCGCAACTGAGCCACGTTCTGACAGCAAACTGGTGCCTTCGCCTTTGAGCAACTTGGCAATATCGGTCGCCTTGGCGTAATTAATTTGCAGGTATTCTGAATACAAGGGTGCCAGGCTTTGCACTTCCTGTTTGTTTTTCAGCTCCTGATTTTCACGGATAGCGATCTCTTCTGCTGGCGCCACCATTAAGATGTTGCCTTCGATACGCTTATCCAGCCCCTTGGTTTTCAAAATCAGATCCAGCGCCTGATCCCAAGGCACATTATCCAGCCGCAATGTGATGTTGCCATCAACCGTATCGCTGGTGACCAAATTGAAGTCATTGTAATCGGCCAGGATTTGCAACACGGTACGTACCGAAATGTCCTGAAAATCCAGTGACAACTTTTTACCGGTGTAAGTTTTTTCCGACTCCACTGCCGCGGCTTTTTCCGCTTTTTGCATGGTGAGGGTAAACAGATTGCCGTCCTGCTTGTAGTCGTAGGTATACGGTCCCTGGATATCAATGAGGAACCGAGAGGTCAGTTCCTCGCGGAAAGTCTCAAAACTGCGAACGGGGGTGGCAAAATCCTGCACATCCATCACATACAGCATCTCTTCTGGAATGTCTGTGTTATAGAACTTCACTTCCAGTTTTGCGCCCACTTGCTGCACATCGGCGGCAACTGAGGCATTTCCCAGTTTTACCAGCAGCTCGCCACCGTTATCCCCGGCGCGGTGAAAATCGACATTCTTGATGGTGTTTACAAATGGATTACTGGCTTTATCCGCAGGGCTCATCGCTTCATCGTTAATGGTCAAACGATAGCTGTTACCCACGATTTTGCCCTGATAGGGACGCACCTTATTCAATTGCAAATCCACCAACAACTGGTTTTGCTGCTGCGCCATGGAGACTTGTGTCACCCCAACCTGCTTAATGGGCAGCACGGATTTTTTCAGGGTGGAAATGGCATCGCTGAAGGTGAGTTTCAGCGTGGCAGGATCCGCACTGAGTTTAATTGCCGGCTCGGCCACCGGGTTGTCAAACACCAACTCCAGCTCCAGTTGATGATCAATGACCGTGTGATATTTCACATCCACAAGTTTGTTCGCCGCCAAAGCACAAGGAACAAGACTCACCATCAACACGCAGCCCCACGCAACTTTCCACCAGCTGCCTGCTGTTTCATGGGTTTTATGCACCAAAGAAAATCTCATTATTCTTTCTTCCTTTGCTTATTATTCGCCGGTCAAATCCAGACTGCTGCTGCGTTCTGTCCAGCAACCGGAACCGTCGGGAATCAATTCTGTAATTTCAATACTGCTGGGAGTGATGTTGGTAATGCGCCCGCTGAAAAGCCCCAAATGGTGGCCGGTGCTGATGCGGTATACATTGCCGTCTGCCGTTTCAATCAAGGCCCAAATGCTGTCACCGTCCCGCAGGGTACCGCGCATTTTCAAATTATCCAGCGCGTAACTTTCAAGGCGCTCTTTTGGCCGGTTAAGATCCGGTTGCAAACAGTCTTTGGTGGTATCAACGGCTTCTGCTGTCAATTCCCGCGACGGTGGCACGAAAGGGCTTCGCAATAAATCAGCATCATACTGAAAATGCTCAAATTTAGGCGGCTCCTTCAATGGCGGTATGCGTGCCACATGGTTTTGCCTGACACTTTCAACAAATTGCTGCAGGTCTGCACGGTCGCCAATGCAGCCAGCCAACAACATCGTCAACATCAGGGGCAATATCCATCTCATTTGCTTTTCCCCTTCGCCTTGGTCGCATCTTTCGCCTCTTCCTTGAAACGATAGGTTTTGGCTAACACGTCCATCGAGAGCTTGCCATCCGCCTCCCGCTTGATCACGAAATCATGCAGACTGACGATACGGGGCAATTTTGCCACGCCGCTCACCATATGGCCCATTTGATGGTAATCGCCAGTGACCGACATGCGAATGGGATACTCCACATAAAAATCCCGCTGAATTTCCGCATCCCAGTCAATGCTGTGAATTCTCAATCCCGCGTTGGTGGCTACAAATGTCAAATCATCCAGCAATCCGGGCATTTCATTTTCTGACGGCAGCATTTTCAGCAATTCTGCAAATTGCGCTTCCATCTGCTGCAACTGCTGACGATATAATTCCAGATTAGCAGCCAATTGGTATTTATTACGAAAATCTTCCCGTAATTGCTGCTCTTTGGCTTGCGCGGATTTATAGCTGTCAATAGCATCTGACACAAACAGGAAATAACCACCAACAAATACCAGAATGGCCAGAATAATGGCAAATACCACTTTGACCTGTTTGGGCCAGCCACCGATGTTTTCCATGTCCAAGTCATTGAACTGACTCAAATCAAATTTCATTTGCCTGCGCCCCCTTTACCGGCGCGGGCAGTTTTCGCCGCCATGTGTTCCACGCCCTTGATGGTCACTTTCAGGCTAAACCGTTGCAGCTCTCTTATATCGTCTTTTTGCGACACAATGGATTGCATTGTAGGGTCCTGTAACCAGGTGGATGCGGTAATCTTGCGCATCATGTTGGCAACGTTGTTATTGGACTCGCTGCGCCCTTCAATCCAGATGATGCTGCCTTTCTTTTCCACACTGGACAGGTAAACACCGGGCGGGATAACCCTGACCAATTCATCCAGTATGTGCGTTGGCAAATTGCTAGACTGCTGCAGCTCCAAAATAATTTCAGTACGTTTTTCAATATCGGCTTTGCGCTGCTTAATTTTATTAATTTCGACAATTTGTTTGTCCAGCTGCTGAATTTCATTTTGCAGATAGGCATTGCGTTGCTGTTGATCATGGGTCATCAGCCCAACGAATTGCAGCGCCAGGTATACCAACAATCCGGCCGCAATAAATACCGCTACCAAAATACCGAGATAATCCCGCTTTTGTTTTTCTCTCGCTTCTTCACGCCACGGCAGTAAGTTTATGTTCGCCATTGACCATAACTCCTTAATGCGAGACCACAAGCCACCATGTATTTACTGATATTCGGTTGCAATTGTTGTTGCAGATGCTCGTCGGCCTGCAATCCGCCCTGAAACGGATCGGCAATCACGGTGGGAATTTCCAGCTCATTGGTCAGCAGATTGGCCATGCCTTCCAGCTTGGAAGTGCCACCGCAAAGCACTAGCTGATCCACTTTATCCTTGCCGCTGGAAGTGCAGTATATCTGCAGGGTGCGCTTTATCTGTTGCAGCAGCTGGTTTTGAAACGGTGACAAGACCTCAAACATGTAATTACGGGGCAACTCCCCATCCACCTTGGCTTTTTCCGCCTGCTCATAGTTCATGCCATAGAAGGAAAGGATTGATTGTGTGAAGATTTCGCCACCAAACGCCTGTTCACGGATAAAACTGGTTTCGCCCTGCTCCACCACGGCAAACGTGGTCATATTGGCCCCGATGTCCACCAGCACCACCACCCCGTTGGCGGCCTCCGGCGGCAGTTGACCGGCAATGAGTTCGTAAGCGCGCCCCAAGGCGTAGCCTTCGACATCCACCACTTTGGCTTCCAAATCCACGGCATCGAGCACATCAATGCGGGAGTCGATATTCTCGGTACGGCAGGCGCTCAGTAATACATCCACCTTGGAGGGGTCGGTCTTATTTGCATTGAGGGTTTCAAAATCAATGGACACTTCATCGAGGGAATAGGGAATGAGGTTATCGGCCTCAATCTCAATTTGGGCTTCCATTTCTGCTTCGGTTAATGCGGCATCCATGTAGATGACCTTGGTCATCACCGCTGAACCGGAAACGGCAACCGCAACATATTTGCAGGATTTTGGCAGTTGACGCCGGAGTTGCCTTAAAGACTCGATAATGGCGTCTGTATCCCTAATATCATGGTCGCTGACGGCGCCCTTTTTCACAGGCACCGACGCGTATGCCTGTACTTTATAACTTTCAGCGGTCTTACCCAACAAAATAGCCTTGACCTCGTATGAGCCGATGTCTATGCCGACCATTTGAGGGGCTTGACGCTTCCACAGATTAGAAAGCATGATCCCTGCGCCTTATCGTTTTTGTTGCACCCAAGCGTAGCACAATCATAGTTTGATTGTGATCTTTATATAAAATTCCATTAACATTTTAAACTGTTTATTTTTTAATAATTGTAATTCACTTCACCCCAGCATCTGTGCCTTATATACTATTTAACCCTCAACAGGTTATGGAATAATCCGGTGAAGTGGTTAAAACGCATTCTTATCGCTGTTTTTAGTCTTACGCTATTGGGCATCATTGCCATTGTCGGCGCTTATTATTACGTTTTGCCCGATCTCCCAGATGTCACAACGCTAAAAACGGTCAAACTCCAAACGCCGCTGAAAGTATTCTCCAGCGACGGCAAGCTCATCTCCCAATTCGGCGAGAAGCGTCGCATCCCGCTGCAGCTTGATGAAGTCCCCAAACCTCTACTCCAGGCTTTCATTGCCACGGAAGATGCCCGTTTTTATGAGCATAAAGGTGTCGACCCCATAGGTGTCATGCGCGCGGCCTTGGTCATGTTGACCACCGGACAGAAACGCCAAGGTGCCAGTACCATTACCATGCAGGTGGCCCGCAATTTCTTTCTGACCCGGGATAAGAAGTTTATCCGCAAAGTGAAAGAAATCTTTATCGCACTTCACATAGAGCAACTCTTGACCAAGGATGAAATTCTTGAGTTGTACGTCAACCGGATTTATCTGGGACAACGGGCATACGGTGTTGGGGCGGCCGCCCAAGTCTATTATGGCAAAGATGTCAACGAACTCACGCTGGCACAGATGGCTGTTATTGCCGGTTTGCCCAAGGCCCCTTCGACCATGAACCCCATCTCTTCACCGGAGCGAGCGCTTACCCGCCGCAATGTGGTGTTAAAGCGCATGCTTGAGGTGGGTTACATTAACCAACAGGAATATACGCTGGCGGCAGACGCGCCGATTACCGCCACCTACCACGGTGCTGAAATTGATCTTTATGCCCCTTATGTTTCCGAAATGGCCCGGGACTACATGGTGCAAAAATATGGCGAAGAGGAAGCCTATACCGGTGGATACAATGTATACACCACGGTGAACTCCCACATGCAGCAGAAAGCCCAAAAAGCGCTGCGTAACAATGTATACGCCTATGATGAGCGCCATGGTTATCGCGGACCACAAACCGTACTCTGGACCGATACGCCGCCATCACAACCACAACTGCTGGAAAAATTACAGGCCACGGCGCCCTTACAGGATTTGCAACCGGCGGCGGTAATGCAGGTTGAAGCCCAGCAGGCACAAGTGTTGCTGGCTGATGGCAATACGATCACCCTGCCCTGGGAAGGACTGAACTGGGCCCGGCGCTTCATTAGTGATCGGCGCCAGGGCGCCATTCCCAAAACCGCGGAAGAGGTGCTAAAGCCTGGCGAGCAAATCTGGGTTCGCCCCATGGGTGACAGTTGGCAGCTGTCACAAATTCCCCAGGTGGCCAGCGCCATTGTATCCCTTGATCCCCACGATGGTGCCATCCGTGCCTTGGTAGGTGGTTTCAGCTTTAGCCAAAGCCAGTACAACCGGGTGGTGCAGGCCAAACGCCAATTGGGTTCCAACATCAAACCCTTCATTTATGCCACGGCGCTGGAAAAGGGATACACCCTTGCCACCCTGATTAACAACGCCCCCATCAACAAACCGGATTTAAGCCAGGGCATTGCCTGGCGGCCGAAAAACTCACCGGATGTTTACGGCGGCCCTACCCGCCTGCGTGTGGGACTGGCCCAGTCCATCAACGTAATGTCCGTCAGAACGCTGCGTTACGTGGGGCTGGATGCGGCCATTGAAAAACTGACCCGATTCGGCTTTGACCCTGCGGATTTAAACCGCAATGAATCACTGGCATTGGGTTCGCCCTCGGTAACCCCCTTGCAGGTGGTCACTGCATTTTCCAGTTTCGCTAATGGCGGGCTGTTACTGGAGCCCTACTTTATCAACCGGGTGGAAGATGCCTATGGTGACCGCATTGAGCAGGCACAGCCCGCTCTCGCCTGTAAAACTCCGGAGCCAGACCCGGCCACACCAAGCATGACGCCACAAGCAATAGCAGACGGCGCCCCGCACTTGCTGCCTTACAACTGTGACAATCCGCAAGCTCGCCGGGCTCAACGGGTCATTTCCGAACAGGTAGCATTTTTAATTACCGATGCCCTCAAAAGCGTTATCTGGGGGGGCGGCAACTGGCGACACGGCACCGGGTGGAACGGTACGGCCTGGCGTGCTGCCCGAGTGGTAAAACGCCATGATATCGCGGGGAAAACCGGTACCACCAATGAATCACGGGATACCTGGTTCAGTGGTTTCAATCCCGACTTGGTCACCACAGTATGGGTGGGATTTGATGATCACAGCCGCAAATTAGGACGGGTCGCCTGGAACCCCAATGGTGCCAAGGATCAGATTTCCGGGGCGGAATCCGGCGCCAAAACCGCAGGCCCTGCCTGGAACGAGTTTATGCATGATGTGCTGCAGGGCACCCCTGAACGTCCGATAACGCCACCCCCTGGCATTGTTTCGGTGCGCATTGATTTGGCTACCGGCAAACTGTCACGGAAAAATGATTACACCAGTGATTTTGAGTATTTCATTCAGGGCACGGAGCCCAAGGAATATGCCAATGACGGGGCAGAGGGCAACAATATTTT
This sequence comes from Shewanella mytili, assembly GCF_046765975.1. NCBI lineage: Bacteria > Pseudomonadati > Pseudomonadota > Gammaproteobacteria > Alteromonadales > Shewanellaceae > Shewanella > Shewanella mytili. The sequence continues at coordinate 147,268 of NZ_JBKOUD010000008.1, forward strand.
CCTGGATGCCGGCAGCACTGCCGAAGAGCTGTTTCACTAACTGAGCACTTAAGCAACATGTAAAAAAACGCGCCCATGGGCGCGTTTTTTTATCTCCCAGAACGGGCATTAGTATTTTTTGGCGTCCAAAGCCGCTTTTACCTGCACCACCGCCGTGCCGCCCAATACGTTGCGTTTTGCCAGGCAAGCATCAATGGTCAGGTTTGGATACACATCATCATCAATCACCGCGGCATAGGATTGCAGTGTGGCTAACGGCAAGGCTTCAATGGGCTGGCCTTCGGCAATGGCTTTGAGCACCACTTCACCCACCACATGGTGAGCTTCACGAAACGGCATGCCCTTGGATACCAGATAATCCGCCAGTTCGGTGGCGTTGGCATACCCCTGCTGCGCCGCCTGTAAAGCACGACTGCGGTTAACCTTTACGCCTTCCAGTACCAAGGTTGCCATTTTCAGGCACAAGCTCCAGCTGTCCATCACGTCAAACAGCCCTTCCTTGTCTTCCTGCATGTCCTTGTTATAGGCCAGTGGCAATGCCTTCATGGTGGTCAGAATGCCGGTAAGCGAGCCATAAACCCGGCCGGTTTTGCCACGGATGAGCTCCAGTGCATCCGGATTTTTTTTCTGGGGCATCAGCGAAGAGCCGGAGGTAACGTTATCCGCCAGTTCAATGAAGTTAGCCTCACCGGAATTGAAGAAAATCATGTCTTCCGCCATACGGCTCAAGTGCATCATGCTAATGGCGGCATCGCTGCAAAGCTCTACCACATGATCCCGGTCTGACACGCCATCAAGGCTGTTCAGGGTCGGCGCGGCAAATCCCAGACTGCTGGCCAGCGCCTGGCGATCGATGGCATAGGCGGTGCCGGCCAACGCGCCACTGCCCAGTGGACAGGTATTGAAGCGCTTCATGGTGTCCTGCAGGCGGCTCAAGTCCCGTTCAAACATTTCCACATAGGCCAAAGCCCAATGTCCCATGGTCACAGGCTGGGCACGCTGCAAATGGGTATACCCCGGCATTACCGCATCCAGTTCCCGTTCAGCAAGCGCCAGCAGGGCACTTTTCAACTGGGTCAACAAGCTGAGCAAGTGCTCGGACTCTTCCTTACACCACAGTTTGAGATCGGTCGCTACCTGGTCGTTACGGGAGCGTCCTGTATGCAGCTTTTTGCCCAAATCGCCCACTTTTTCAATCAGTTTTTGCTCTACAAAGCTGTGAATGTCTTCTGCACCTGACGCTAAAATCTGCTGAGGATTGTCTTTCACTTCCTGTCGCAGTTGCTCCAGTGCCTGCTGCAAGGATACCCGTTCCGCCTCGGTCAACACACCCACGCTGGCAATGGCGGCCGCCCAGGCCACGGACCCCTGAATATCCTGCTCCACCAAGCGATAATCCACTGGCAGAGAGTCATTGAAAAGTTGAAAAAGCTCGCTGCTTGGGCCACTGAACCGGCCACCCCATAGTGCCATGTTGAAATTCCTCGGTTACTGATAAACAAAAAGGGCGCCGAAGCGCCCCATAGCGCACAAGCTTACTTGTTGCTGTTAATGGCGCGGATACGGCTGGCCAGAGAATACAGACGGATAAAGCCTTCTGCATGTTTCTGATCATATACATCATCTTCACCAAAAGTGGCAAAGGCTTCGGAGTACAGACTGTTGGGTGAACGTTTCTTCACGGCAGTGGCCTGCCCTTTATAGAGTTTAATCACCACTTCGCCGTTCACATCCTGGGCCAGTGCTTCAGAGGCGGCCAACAGGGAGTTGCACAGCGGCGTAAACCAGCGGCCGTCATAGACCAGGTGTGCCATCTGGGCAGCGATCTGCTCACGCCAGGCACGGCTGGTTTTATCCAGCACCAGTTCTTCCACCGCGCGCAGGGCGGTCATCATGACGGTGCCACCGGGAGTTTCGTAGCAACCACGGGATTTCATCCCCACCAGGCGGTTTTCGGTAATGTCCACCCGACCAACGCCGTGAGCTGCCGCAATGTCATTGAGCTTGACCAGGGCGGCATAAGGGGACAGCTGCTCGCCGTTCACGGCAACCACCCGGCAGTCTTTCACGTCTACAGTGACATATTCGGCAGCATCCGGGGCTTCTTCCGGATCGACGGTCCAGGTCCAAACCGCTTTGCTGGGTTCATTCCATGGGCTTTCCAGCTCACCGCCTTCGGTGGAGATATGCCAGGCGTTGGCGTCACGGCTGTAGATTTTGGTGGCAGACGCGGTGGTTTTAATCTGGCGCTCTGCCAGATATGCCAGCAAATCTTCACGGCTTTGCATGGTCCATTCCCGCCAGGGTGCAATCACTTTAAGATCCGGTGCCAATGCGGCAAAACAGCCTTCGAAACGTACCTGATCATTGCCTTTGCCGGTGCAACCATGGGCCAGGGCATCAGCGCCCACTTTACGGGCAACTTCCACCTGGGCTTTGGCAATAATCGGCCGCGCCATGGAGGTACCGAGCAGGTAGGTGCCTTCGTATACGGCGCCGGTGGCAATGGTCGGGTAGATGTAATCTTCCACCAGCGCTTCTTTAAGATCCACGATATGGCACTCGGATGCGCCGGATGCCAGGGCTTTTTCCGTCAGCCCAACCAGTTCTTCCGGGTCCTGGCCCACATCGGCGCAAAAGGCGACGATTTCGCAGTTGTCATAGTTTTCTTTCAACCAAGGGATAATGGCTGAAGTATCCAAACCGCCGGAGTAAGCCAGTACCACCTTTTTCACTTGTGTTTTTTTCTGTGCAATAGACATCTTATATTTCCTGGATAAAAAGGCCTCGGGCCATCAACTTAACAATGTGACAAGTACTGCGTTCTGGGCATGCATCCGGTTTTGTGCCTGCTGCAACACCAGCGATGTCTCACCATCCATCACTTCATCTGTCACTTCCACCCCGCGATGCGCCGGCAGACAATGCATGAAGTATTTCACCTTGTATTGTTCCATCAGCGCCTGATTGACCTGATATTGGGCAAATTTGGCTTCGATGTCGGACAATTCCGTATCGTCCCCCATGGAAATCCATGTGTCGGTGTAAACCGCATCGACGTTTTCAAGGGCGCTTACATCCGGGGTTAACAACAAGCTGCCGCCGTGTGCTGCCGCCACTTCTTGTGCCTGAGTGACAACAAAACCGTCGGGAAAATTGCCTTCCGGGCAGATAACGGTCATCTGTGCGCCCAGCAATGCAACGCCCAGCATCAGCGAATGGGTCACATTGTTACCATCCCCCATGTACGCCAGCTTCAGGTGGCTCAAATCTCCCAGCACCTCTTTCAGGGTGAGCAAATCCGCCAGCGCCTGACAAGGGTGATACAGGTCTGACAGGGCATTGATCACCGGCACGCTTGCGGTGTTAGCCAAGGCATCAATGGTCAGGTGGCTGAAAGTACGCGCCACAATGGCGTCAGCCCACTGGGAGATGTTGCCGGCAAAATCGGCAACGGATTCCCGCTTGCCCAAAGCACCATTTTGTTGATCCATGTAGACACAGTGTCCGCCGAGTTTATTGATGCCGATATCGAAACTGACTCGGGTGCGCAAAGACGGCTTTTCAAACAACATCACAACGTTTTTTCCATCCAACGCATGACGGTATTCGGCGGGGTTGGCCTTGATTTTTTGTGCCAGCTCCAGCAGAGCCAACAACTGGGATTGGCTCAAGTCTTTAAGGGACAAAAGGTGCTTCATAACTAATCCTTACTTACGGTTGAATTTGTGTTCCGATGTTTTCTCCCTGGGCAAGGGCAGCCAACTGGGCTGCATCTCGCCACGAGGCCACCTGTACCGGTTGCCCCATCTGCTCCGCCACCTCCAGCGCAGCCTCTACTTTTACTTTCATGCCTTTTTCAATCACGCCCTGCTGCACCAGCTGCTGGATTTGCGCCCGGTTCAGTTGCGGGATTAACTGTCCTTTACCATCCAGCACCCCGGAAACATCCGACAACAGCACCAATTTACCGCCCACCAGTTTGGCCAAAACCGTTGCCGCTTCATCCGCATTCACGTTGAGCAATTCGCCCTGGGCGGAGATGGCGATGGAGCTGACAATGGGCAGCCAGCCCTGGGCCAGCACGAACTGCAGGTAGGCACTGTCTTTGGGGGTCACTTCACCCACCAGCCCCAGCCGTTCATCCTTGATGTTTGCTTCCACCAGATTGCCGTCTGCCAGGCTCATGCCTACCGCCACGACGCCCGCCTTAACAGCGGCGCCCTGCAGGATTTTATTGGAGGTGCCCGCCAATGCGCCGGCAACAATGGGCATCTGTTCTGGCGGAGTCACCCGCAGTCCTTCCAGTTTCACGGTTTCCATGCCATTGGCTTTTAGCTGCTCGTCCACGAGATAACCGCCGCCATGCACCAATACCACTTTTTGTCCCTGGGACAACATCTTGGCGGCCGTGTCCATCAATCGCGCCATGCCCATTTCGCACTGCATCAACGCGCCGCCGACCTTCAGAACCAACACACTGTCATTCGTGTTCATAACCCAAGCTCTCAAAAATGCCGCCTTAGCGGCTCAAATTACAGATTAAAATGAATCTTTATGCATTGAAGTGCCTGACTGGCAGCGCCTTTCATCAAATTGTCAATCGCGCTGGCAACCACTACATAACCACTGCTTTCATCAAATTTCCAGCCGATATGGCAATTTGGCGTCAGTACCACGTCGTCCACTTTGGGAAAACGCTGGCCATTGACCATCACCACGTTGGCGTCATCATATATCCGGTAAGCCTCTTCTACCTGTGCGGCCGTGGTACCGGGCTGCAACTGAGCGGTAATGGTGGCGAGGATCCCCCGCTTGAAATTGCCCAGATGCGGCGTGAAAACAACCGGATGATCCAGATAAGTGGCAATTTCGGGCTGATGGCGATGGCCCAGCACCCCATAGGGCGTAAGACTCACTTCGCAAAAGCTGGTGTGTTGCCGCGCCTTGCGCCCGGCGCCGGTAACGCCACTGACCGCATTGATGACCGGCCAGGCATCGGTCAGTAAATGGGCCAGCGGTTTCAAGGCCAGCAAAGAGGCGGTGGGGTAACAACCGGGAACCGCAATCATCCGGCTGCCAGGGATCAGCTCAGCGTTCCACTCGGCCAGCCCGTATACGGCCTGCGCCAATACCTGGGGTTGAGTATGGTTAAAACCGTACCATTTTGGGTATTGGGAAACATCCGCAAAACGGTAGGCGCCGCTAAGATCAAACACACTCAGGCCCTTTTCATAAAACCACGCGGCCAGTTCCAGGCTCACCACATGTTCGGTGGCCAGCACCACACCGTCGGCTTCAGCGGCAATTTGGGACTTGGCGGTATCGCTCAAAGGTTGCAATACATATGGCAACGGTTGGTAAACCGGATACAACTCTGTCAGTGCTTTGCCCTGATCAAAGCTGTTTTCGGACACATACAACCCTTGTACGCTCAGTCCGGCTTCCTGTTCAATCAACGCGGTTATTTGGGCCCCGGTATAGCCACTGGCACCGATGATGGCAATTTTTTTCATGGTCTCAAATCTATATCTAGTCAAAAAGAAGGGCTAAAGTCATGCCCTGGCAACAAAGCTGGATAACGGTATCCACGGTAAATGCATGGATAGGGTCGCTGTTGGTATTAAACTGAATACAGCATACAAACAGGATATTTTATTAACATGTCAGTTTTGCCTGATGACGCCGGTCTTAGCTGTCTGCTAGACTACCACACAAGTTTATTTATGCAATATATATGAATAGTTATATTGTTTGATTTGGCGGAATTATGACCACACTACCGGAACTTAAACACACATTTTCCGCACTGATTGCCGCGCCTTCTATCAGTGCCATTGAACCCGCGCAGGATCAAAGCAACAAACCCGTGCTGGATTTGCTCAGCAACTGGTTTGCCGAGCTGGGCTTTGATTGCCAGCAACAGGCCGTGCCGGACAGCCGCAACAAGCATAACCTGCTGGCGTCACTGGGCAGTGGCCGGGGGGGGCTGTTACTGGCGGGACACACGGATACCGTGCCGTTTGATGAAGGTCACTGGCAACAGGACCCCTTTGCCTTGACCGAAAAGGACGGCCGCTGGTATGGATTGGGCACCTGCGACATGAAGGGCTTTTTCGCCCTCATTCTAGAAGCCCTTAAAGACATGCCGCTGCAACAATTGCAACGGCCACTGCACATTTTAGCCAGCGCCGATGAAGAAACCACCATGAACGGTGCCAAGGCATTTGCCGCCAATGCGGCCATTCGCCCGGAATATGCCATCATCGGTGAGCCCACCAGCCTGCGGCCGGTCTACATGCACAAAGGCCATCTGGCGCAAGGGATCCGCATTACCGGGCGCAGCGGCCACTCCTCTGATCCGGCCAAGGGCCTTAATGCCATAGACGTGATGCACCAGGTAATAGGCCAGCTGTTGAAACTGAAACAGCATCTTGCTGATAACTATCGTGAAAACGCCTTTAGTGTGCCCTATCCCACCATGAACTTCGGCCATATTCACGGTGGTGATGCGGCCAACAGAATTTGTGGCTGCTGTGAGTTGCATCTGGATATCCGCCCGCTCCCCGGCATCGCGATTGCCGATTTGGAGCTGATGCTGCAGCAATACCTGTTGCCCATCTCAGAAAAATACCCGGGCACGGTGAGCATTCGCACCCTATATCCGGGCGCCGAACCTTTTGCCGACACCGCCGACTCCCCCTGGAGTCAACTGGTGGCCAAACTCTCCGGCAACGCACCGGAAGTGGTAAACTACGCCACCGAAGCACCATACATCCGCAGCCTGGGTTGCCATACGTTGGTATTGGGGCCCGGCAGCATTGAACAAGCCCATCAACCCAACGAGTTTTTGGATTTGAGTCAGATACAACCAACGGTTTCGTTGTTAAAACAGCTGATTTATCATGCTTGTATTGCATGAGGACAGCCTTTTCAGGGTGACGTGATTGACCTTTGGCGCTGCGGCTGGGTATGGTGAACAGCACGGCAGTACAGCCACACATTTTTTGGGGAAATGGAAACCATAATGGAACAAACGACAGATATGTACGCCTCGCTGCGGGCCAATGTCAGTATGCTGGGGCAAATTCTCGGCGACACCATGCGCGATCACTTGGGCGAGCCATTTCTGGAAAAAGTCGAGCAGATCCGCCAATTGGCCAAGCGCTCACGCAAGGGTGACAGCGCTGCCCGGGAACAGATGCTGGAGCTGTTAAATGCACTGCCCGATGATGAGCTGGTGCCGGTGGCCAAAGCCTTCAACCAATTTTTGAATCTGGCCAATATTGCCGAGCAGTTTCATACCATCAGCCGTAACTGCGATGAACTGGTATGCGTGCCGGATCCGGTAGACTTGCTGCTGGGACGCATGCTCAATGGCCCGATTGACCAACAGCAGATGCTGGACTGCCTGAAAACCATGGACATCGACCTGGTACTGACGGCACATCCTACCGAAATATCCCGGCGCACCCTGATCCAGAAATATGCCGCCGTGGTGGATTGTCTGGCAGCACTGGAAAACGACAAGCTGGGGCAACGGGAAACAAAACAGCTGAATTTGCGCCTAAGGCAGCTGATCTCGCAAATCTGGCATACCAATGAAATCCGCAGCGAGCGCCCCACGCCCGTGGATGAAGCCCGCTGGGGACTGGCCACCATCGAGACCTCACTATGGCAGGCCGTGCCAGATTTTCTCAGGCAGCTCAACGATCAGATAGAAGAGCGCACCGGCACCCAGCTACCCATTGATATCGCCCCGGTAAGATTTTCCAGCTGGATGGGCGGCGATAGGGACGGCAACCCCTTTGTCACCGCCCAAGTGACCCAGGAAGTGCTAGACAGAAACCGCCATGCCGCTGCACGGCTGCACCTTAAGGATGTGGCAGAGCTCATTACCGAGCTGTCCATGGAAGATGCCAACCCAGAACTGCTGGCTTACACCCACAACAGCCGCGAGCCCTACCGGGATGTATTGCGGGATTTACGCCATAAACTGCGCAATACCATCGACTTTCTCAATGCCCGCATTGAAGGCCACCAACCCGAGGTGGATTACCACACCATCATCTGGCATGAAGAAGATCTCAAAACCCCGTTGATGTTGCTGTACCGCAGCCTGTGCGACTGCAACATGCGCCTGATTGCCAACGGACTACTGCTCGACACCCTGCGCCGCCTGGCCTGCTTTGGCATCCACATGGTACGGCTGGACATCCGCCAGGATGCCGCCAGACACGCTGATGTGATTGCAGAGCTTACCCGCTATCTGGGCATTGGCGATTACGCCCATTGGGACGAATCGGAAAAACAGGGCTTTTTACTAAAAGAACTCACCAACCGCCGGCCGCTGTTGCCGACCCACTGGCAACCCTCTGATGAAGTGGCGGAAGTCCTGTCCACCTGCCGCCTGATTGCCAAGCAGCCCGCCAATGCCCTGGGATCTTATGTGATCTCCATGGCCAGCCAACCATCCGATGTATTGGCCGTGTTGCTGCTATTGAAAGAAACCGGCTGCCAGCACCCCATGCGGGTAGTGCCCCTGTTTGAAACCCTGGATGACTTGAATAATGCCGCCAACTGCATGACCGAGTTGCTGAACATTGACTGGTATCGCGGTTATACCAAAGGGGTGCAGGAAGTGATGATAGGTTACTCCGACTCCGCCAAGGATGCCGGGGTGATGGCTGCGGCCTGGGCCCAATACCAGGCTCAAGAGCAGTTGGTAGCGGTTTGCCGCAATGCAGCGGTAAAACTCATTTTGTTCCATGGCCGCGGTGGCACCGTGGGCCGAGGTGGTGCCCCGGCACATGATGCCATTTTATCCCAACCGCCGGGCTCCGTGGACGGCCGCATCCGGGTAACCGAACAGGGCGAAATGATCCGCTTTAAATTCGGCCTGCCCAAACAGGCCATCCAGTCTCTGGCGCTTTATACCTCTGCCGTCATGGAAGCCACCTTGCTGCCGCCGCCGGAACCTAAACCCCAATGGCGCGATGGCATGGCAAGAATTGCCGCTGATTCCGTCACCGCCTATCGGCAGGTAGTGCGTGAAAATGCAGATTTTGTGCCCTATTTTCGCGCCATTACCCCGGAAGTCGAATTGGGGAAACTGCCCCTTGGCAGCCGACCGGCCAAACGTCGGGTGGACGGGGGAATAGAAAGCCTGCGGGCCATCCCGTGGATTTTCGCCTGGTCACAAAACCGGCTGATGTTGCCGGCATGGCTGGGCGCAGGCGAATCCCTGCAAGCCGCCATGGAACGCGGTGAAAAATCGTTATTGCTGGAAATGGAGCGGGACTGGCCATTTTTCCGCACCCGGATTTCCATGATGGAAATGGTTTACGCCAAAGCGGAGCCCAATCTGGCCCGTTACTACGAAACCTGCCTGGTACCGCCAGCGCTGCATCATCTTGGCGATGAGCTTATCGGCAGGCTGCAACTAGGCATCCAGATGGTGCAGGAGCTCACCGGCAGCAACACCCTGATGGCCCATACCCCCTGGAGCCGGGAGTCGGTGAAACTGCGCAATCCCTACATCGACCCACTCAACTTCTTGCAAGCCGAACTCCTGGGGCGCACCCGGAAAGAACAGCAAACCTCTGCCACCTTGGAGCTAGCACTGATGTTGACCATTGCCGGTGTTGCAGCGGGCATGAGGAATACCGGCTGATGCGTTTTGTCACCCTATTCTTGGCAATGCTGTACCTGGGGGGATGTGCCAACCAGTACAGCATCAGTGAACAGCAGATAGCGCATTATCTAAATGATAAAATTGCCAAAGAGTACCAGATGCAACAGGGCACAGCAGCGCTGACGTTAGGATTGCAAAACGTCAGCGTCAAACTGGGGCATCAACCCGGGATAATGGCGGTGACAGCGCAGGCAAGGGCCAAACTGCTCACCCCCATTATGCCCCTGAGCGCCACGCTGCAGGCGGAATTCACCGCCAAGCCTGTCTACGATGCATCAAGCCATGGGGTGTTTCTCAAAGACCTGCAACTGGTGCAGCTCAGCTCCCGACCGGCGCAACTGCAACGGTTGCTCAGTGGCATCACCCCGCAGCTACTACAGATGACACGAACGCTGCTGGAAAGCCAACCCGTGTATGTGTTGGACAACCGGGACAACACCCAAGCGAAGCTGGCGCAAATCACCCGTGAGATAAAAGTGGAAAAGGGCAGGCTGTTACTGCTGTTTCAGTAATCCTGCCAAGGCAGCTGCGGCCAAGCCGTCAAGGAGGGCAGACAAGTGTATGCCCTCTACCTATTTTGGGGCCTATTTGGGATAGCGCTTGATGAAGGAGTAATCCACAATCACCGCCTCATTAAGCAACTCGCGGCGCAACATGTCATAAGCCACTGCCGCACTGATGCTACGCACCAATGCCCGGGAGCGACCAGAGAGCAAAATCATCTGACTATACACGCCGTTACGGGTTGCCAGTGCAATGGCAACGGTGCCCACAGGTTTTTCTGCAGTGCCACCATCAGGACCAGCAATACCGCTGGTGGCCAAGGCAAAATCGCTGTCCAGCAACTCGCGGGCCCCCCGCGCCATCTCTTCAACAACCGCAATGGACACGGCGCCGTTATCATCCAGCGTGTGCGCCTTGACACCAAGAACCCGCACTTTGCTTTCGTTGGAATAGGTCACCAGTCCTTGCTGCAAATAAGAGGAACTACCGGGGAAAGCCACCAATTGGCTGGTGATCATGCCGCCAGTGCAGGACTCTGCCACACTCAGGCTCAGGCCTGATTGGTATAAGCGCTGGTGGATCTCCTGAGCCAGAGAGCTGCAGTTCTCCGCCACCACCGCGGTGCCCAGCGCCTGCTTTACCTGGGCAGTCACATCGGGTAACTGGGCAATGGCCTCATCGCCTCTGGCAAAGATTTTAATTTCAATATGGGGCATGGAAGAGCGATACCCCAACGTAATCCCGGCAGGCAATGAAAGCGGCTCCAGTTTTTCCGCCAGTGAGGATTCACCATGACCAATCGTCAGCAGTTTCTCCAACGCCACAGCCGCTGTCGGGGCAAAGTGCTCCTGAATGAAAGGCAAAAACTGTTCCTGCACCATATGATGCAGTTCAAAGGGAACGCCAGGTGTAAAAAACAGCCAAGCCCGGTTGAGCTTTACCCGAAAACCACAGGCGGTTCCCACCGGATTATCCACCATGACCGCGGATGCAGGTAACAACGCCTGCTTGAAATTATTGGCGGGCATGGGCCGGTTATTGCGGGCAAACCAGTCAATCATGTGTTCACGCCAGGCCTGGTTTTCCACTAACGGTTCACCCTTTGCCATGGCCATGGCCTCGGCAGACAAATCGTCAGAGGTAGGGCCTAGGCCGCCATTGACCAAAATCACATCGGCGTGCTGACTACGCTCCTGAAAAACCGCCACCAGATCTTCTAGCCGATCACCCACCGTCACCCGGCGTTGCACCTCAATGCCATGCTCCATCATCAGATTGGCAAACCAGGCACCATTGGTATCTATTATCTGCCCGGAAAGCACCTCTTCCCCGGTGCAAATCATCTCCAATTTCATAAAAGCTCCTGCTCTTTTCAAGTCCGTGTAATGACTGCCAGATTACGCTAATTCATGGCATAAGGGTATGAAAAGGGAAGAGTAGATAACAAAGCGGCCCGCAACTTGGCGGGCCGTGCATGACGATTTACGATAACGTGGGTGCGGTCTGGGGCGCCAGCCCCAAAGAAGCGATGATCCCCAATGCGGCTTTGCGGCCATCCGCCATGGCGGTCACCACCAAATCCGCGCCGCGAACAATATCGCCCCCGGCAAAAATCTGCGGGTGGCTGGTCTGACAGGGGAATTGACCACCACGAGGCGCCTCAATCAGCCCCCAGCGGTTGCATTTGACCTGTGCTTGCTCCAGCCATGGCATCTGGTGAGCACTGAAACCAAATGCGATAATCAGTGCATCAGCCTCGAGCACGAATTCAGAACCCGCTACCGGCTGCGGCCGCCGGCGGCCACTGCTGTCAGGTTCACCCAATTGCGTGCGAATAAGTTCGATGCCGGCAAAATTGCCCTGTGCATCCAGCAAGATCCCCAAAGGCTGCACATTGAATAAAAATTCGGCGCCCTCCTCCTTGGCATTTTTCACTTCTTTCTTGGAGCCGGGCATATTGGCTTCATCACGCCGATAAGCGCAGGTCACCTGGGCCGCCCCCTGACGCAAAGATGTGCGCAGGCAATCCATCGCCGTATCCCCACCGCCTAACACCACCACTTTTTTGCCGGAAAGATTGATATAGGGTTCTTCCGCCAATTCAGCCAGCCCCATCTCATGTTTGGTATTGGCAATCAAAAATGGCAGGGCTTCATACACGCCGGGAGCATCTTCGTGCGCCAACCCAGCTTGCATAGACTGATAGGTGCCGGTACCCACAAACACCGCATCAAACTCGTCAAGTAACTGGGATAACGGGATGTCACGGCCTATTTCCGTATTCAGGCGAAACTCAATCCCCATGTCACTAAACAGTGCCCGACGATTAATCAGCACCTGTTTGTCCAGTTTGAATGCAGGAATACCGAATGTCAGCATGCCGCCAATTTCCGGGTGCCGATCAAATACTACCGCCTGAACCCCATTGCGGGCCAAAACATCAGCACAACCCAGCCCAGCAGGACCGGCGCCAATCACCGCCACCCGTTTACCCGTTGCCTTAACATGGCGCAAATCGGGCTTCCAGCCATTTGCCAAGGCAGTATCCGTGATGTAGCGCTCCACATTACCGATGGTCACCGCCCCATATTGATCTTTCAGGGTACAGGCACCTTCACACAACCTATCCTGTGGACAAACCCGGCCACAAACCTCCGGCAATGAACTGGTTTGATGGGAAAGCGCTACCGCTTCATCAATACGGCCTTGCCTTGCCAAGCTCAGCAACTGTGGAATATCGTTATGGAGCGGGCAGGTCCATTCACACACGGCATGATCACTACAGCTAAGGCAACGCTCTGCCTGAGAGATGACCTGCTGGGTTGAAAAAGGCTGATAGGTTTCCACAAAACTGGTTTTGCGCAGCGCCAATGGCGTTTTCAGCGCCTCCTGACGGGGATGATCCGGCAAAGCGGCCAGCAGCGGGGCCACCCGGTTGATACGCGGCAAACGGGGCTCAAACGTTACCCCGGCACTCCGGTACTGTTTTTCACGCCGCAGTTCAGCCAGGCCTTGATCATCAAGTAATCGCAGCGCCTGGGTTGGGCAAGCCTGTACACATGCCGGCCCTACGTCATTGCTATGGCATAAATCGCACTTATGGGCATAGGCCTTATCCCCATTGGGAGTGGTTTGATACACCATGTTGATGGCGCCAAACGGGCAGGCCAGCACACAACTTTTACACCCTATGCATTTGTCTTGCTGCAACTGGATGGTGCCATCTTCACAGGTAAGCGCCTGCACCGGGCAGGCATTGGCACAAGGAGCATCTTCACAGTGATGACACACCGCCGCTGACACACGGGACTCCCATTTCACCACCCGGATCCGTGGGTGAAACGCTTCTGCCCCATCCGGATAACGCCCGTCATTGTGCGATAACACACAGGCGACTTCACATGCCCGACAACCGATACAGCTATAGGCGTTGGCAATTACAAACCGATTCATCACTGTTCCCCAATCAAGCGATATTACGTCCCGGATGACTTGTTGTGCCCCAACACAAACGATAACCACCAGAAACAATCAACAGATTTACAAGCGTATATTCTAACCTGCTAAATTGTAGTAAAAACTTGATACTGAACAGGAACAAGCCAGTTTTTAATGCCGTGAATGTGATAAACCCCACTCATCCGATCAGCCATTTTGCCTAAAAATAAAACAAAATTTCTGAATTATTCAGGAAGTTAGTCTGTATTGAAAATGCCACGTCAACTACATGGTAGACAAAGATAAAAAGGCGTATTGCATGCACCATGAGCCATGACTCAAGTGACAGGCAATAAAAAGACAGGCGAAGAAACGAGAGAGAAAGTGAACGGGATAAAAAGCAAAAGGCCTCGTCATTGACGAGGCCTTGCTATTTGTGGCGGGATGGACGGGACTCGAACCCGCGACCCCCGGCGTGACAGGCCGGTATTCTAACCAACTGAACTACCACCCCACTGGACCGAAGCCCAATTCTTACTGGCTGATGCAACCGCATCTCGCCGAAATTGGCGCCTGGCGATGACCTACTCTCACATGGGGAGACCCCACACTACCATCGGCGCGATTGTGTTTCACTTCTGAGTTCGGGATGGGATCAGGTGGGACCACAACGCTATTGTCACCAGGCAAATTTGGTAATCTGGAAAGCTAATCTTCAGTAGCCGTTCTCTACTT